>CAZGOT010000009.1:0-1626 GCA_964527495.1 uncultured Haliscomenobacter sp. | reverse complement strand
GCGGCAAGGGAGCTTGCGCGGGAGGGAATTTCCTGCGAAGTAGTCAACGTCCATACCATCAAACCACTTGATGAGGAGGGCATTTCTGCCTCGGTGCGCAAAACCCGCTGTGCCGTTAGTGCTGAAGAACACCAGCGGAATGGGGGGTTAGGGGACGCTATTGCCCAGGTGATTTCCAGGCGCTGTCCAGCGCCACTGGAGGTTGTAGCTGTTGACGACACCTTTGGCGAAAGCGGTCTTCCGGAGGAATTGCTCGAGAAATACGGCCTTGGAATTCATCACATCGCAGCAGCAGTCAGGAAAGTACTTCAAAGAAAAAAGTCGGAACTATGAAATTTGGCACTAAAGCTATCCACGCGGGCATTAGCCCCGATCCAAGTACCGGTGCGGTGATGACCCCTATTTTTCAGACCTCTACCTATGCCCAGGATGCTCCCGGACAGCATAAGGGTTTTGAATATGCCCGTACACAAAACCCAACCCGCAGCGCACTCGAGGCAAACCTGGCAGCACTGGAAAACGGCCAGCATGCGATTTGTTTTGCAAGTGGGCTCGCAGCCATGGATGCAGTAGTGCGACTGCTCGATCCAGGATCGGAAATCCTGTCCACAAATGACCTATACGGGGGCTCCTACCGGCAAATGGTGCGGGTGCACGGCAGATATGGCATATTGAGCAGGTTTATAGACATGCAGGATGCGGCAACTGTTCGAGCGCATATTGGCGACAAAACCCGTTTGCTTTGGATCGAAACGCCAACGAACCCCATGCTCAATGTTGTAGATATTCGTGCTTTGTGTGCAATCGCGAGGGAGAAAGGTATTTTATCCTGTGTGGACAACACCTTTGCCTCCCCTTATCTGCAGAATCCTCTAGATCTTGGGGCAGATATCGTCTTGCATTCCGCAACCAAATATATAGGTGGGCATTCTGATGTAGTACACGGAGCAGTTATTGTCAACGACGATTCCCTGGCTGAGCGACTACATTTCCTCCAAAACGCCGTTGGGGCGGTTCCAGGCCCTCAGGATTGTTTTCTCGTACTGAGGGGGATAAAAACCCTGCACCTGCGCGTGGAACGAGCCTGTCAAAATGCGGCGCGTATTGCCGATTTTCTCCAGGGGCATCCCAAAGTGAAATCGGTCAATTATCCGGGATTAAAGTCCCATCCAGGACATGAGACCGCAAAACAGCAAATGCGGCACTTTGGTGCGATGTTGTCTTTTGATCTTTTGGACGACCGATATGAAAACGCTGTCAAAGTGATGACCGGGACCCAGCTTTTCACCCTTGCGGAGTCGCTGGGTGGGGTAGAATCCCTGATTGGCCATCCGGCCACTATGACCCATGCCTCTATTCCAAGGGAAGAACGCCTTAAGGTGGGCCTCACCGATTCGCTTATCCGTCTGAGTGTGGGAATCGAGGATGTGGAGGATTTAATCGCCGATCTGGATCAGGCGCTGGCTTGATAGCATAAAAGGCTATTTAGGCGCCAAGGAATATTTTTGACGTTGTTTTGCACAACGCCTATTTCAAATAAGGGTGGGCGGTGCCAACCGCTATGAGGTTGTGTAAAAAGCATTCCGCCGCCTACGGCGGCGAAAGAAAATTTTAAATGAACGACGT
>CAZGOT010000008.1:22256-31452 GCA_964527495.1 uncultured Haliscomenobacter sp. | reverse complement strand
GGGTTTTGGCTCAGGTACGTTTAAGGGACTATAACGAGGGACTGAACAATTTCAAATTTTTTCGGGGCATCTATTTGCTCCCTTTGATGATGTAAAGATGCACCGACATTTACCCCCTTGCAAAGACTAATTATGCTATTTGTTTAATAAAAATAATATTATATAAATTATAAAAGTTTGGTTTTTAGATTTTTATAAACATTTTCTGTTTAAATTATTTTGTATTATTTGCTATTTTTTTTAAAAATTTTTTGCCTTTTTCTGAAAAAAAGCGCCTTTTAAGAAGCATAATGGCCATAAAGGGGTAGTTGGGACAGGTATTTTAGGGCAGGAGGCAGCAAAAATTTTGCTGGATAGCAGTGCAGGAAGGAACTATTTTGTACATTGGCATTAGCGGCTGCAACGGCAGTACGGATTGGCTTTATCTGAAAGGATCGCACAATAGCACACAAAACGAACAAAAATTTGGAATCATGGCAAAAAACAGGATTTTAACAGGAATGCTTTTGGGGCTCTTTTTGCTGCCCTTCCATCTTTTTTCCCAGGGCTATCAGCAGCCTCCTAAAGCAATTATGGATTTGGTGGACGTGGCTCCTACCCCGGCTCTGCGCACCGGCCCAGGTGGAAAATGGGCCCTGCTTCTGCAGCAGTCCAGCATGCCTTCTATTGAGGAATTGGCCCAGCCGGAGCTTCGGCTTGCCGGCTTGCGTATTAATCCAGCGAGCAACGGGCCCAGCCGGAGCGGTGGCTTTGTGGGGGCGACTTTGCTGGAAATCGCGAGTGGTAAAACCATCCCGATTGCCGGGCTGCCTGAAAATGCGAAAATGGGCAACCTGAGCTGGTCTCCGGATGGCAAGATGGCGGCTTTTTCGAATACTACCTCCGAAGGGATAGAGCTTTGGGTCATTCAAATCGAATCTGCCCGTGCCAGGCGCCTGATGGATTCCCGCCTGAATGCCGTTTTGGGCAGCCCTTTTGATTGGTTGTCCGACAGCCGCCACATCCTGGTGAAGTCAGTTCCCGAGGGAAGAGGCCTGGCTCCTGCAGAACCCAAAGTGCCCGCAGGCCCTGCCATTTCCTTCAACGAGGGCAAAGCGGCTCCTGCCAGGACCTACCAGGATTTGCTGAAAGATGGTTATGATGAAGCACTTTTCGAATATTTCGCCCAATCCAGGCTCTTGTTGCTGGATGTGCAGAGCGGACTTTTTACCCCGCTGGGACCAGCAGGGATGATCAATTCCATGGATCCTTCCCCAGACGGGAGGTTCTTTTTGGTTTCTTTTATTAAGCGCCCTTTTTCTTACCTGGTACCTGCCAGTAGCTTTCCTGTGGAGTACGTGCTTTTTGACCGGGGCGGCACAAAAATAAAGGTCCTTGCGGATCTTCCCCTTGCCGAGGATACCCCAACAGCTTTTGATGCGGTGCGGAAAGGGCCGCGGGGTATGGGCTGGCGCCCGGATAAGCCTGCCGAACTCTACTGGGTAGAGGCGCAGGATGAAGGAGATCCCCGTATCGAAGTCGCTGTACGCGATAGGCTGTATGTATTATCGGAGCCCTTTTCCGGGTCTCCTCAGGCCATGATGGACTTTGCTTTGCGTTTTCGCGGTATCACCTGGAGTGATGGCCAGCTTGCGATAGCTTCCCAGCGTTGGTGGCGCACCCGGAGGGAAATCGTAACCCGCTTTGCGCCTGCACGGCCGGAGGTGGAAAAAACGGTGCTGTTCGACCGTTCCTACGAAGACCGTTATGGGGATCCCGGTCAATTTATGACCACGCAAAATGCTGCGGGCCGTAGCGTATTGTTGACCGCTAACGGAGGAAAAACGCTTTATCTTACAGGTATGGGCGCTTCTCCTGAGGGCAACCGTCCTTTTATAGATGCATTTGATCTGGCCACCGGGCAGTCAAAGCGCCTATGGAGGTCTGAAGCCCCGCATTACGAAACGCCAGTGGCGATGATAGATGTAGCCAAAAATCTGGTGCTGACGAGCCGGGAATCCCGGGAGGTGCCGCCAAATTATTTTTTGCGCAACCTCACTACCCGCCAGCTTACCCCGCTCACCCAATTTGAAAATCCCTATAAAGCTTTGAAAGGGGTAACGAAAGAAATCGTGTCCTATGAGCGCAAGGACGGGCTTAAGCTCAGTGGTACGCTGTACCTGCCTGGAGGGTATGACCGCAGCAAGGATGGCCCGCTGCCTGTTTTTATGTGGGCCTATCCCCGGGAGTATAAAACCGCCGATGCGGCGAGCCAGATTAATGGCTCTCCCTATCAGTTCATTCGCCCTGGTACTTCTTCCCCCTTGCTCTGGGTCACACAGGGCTATGCCGTCTTCGACGATTTTGCGATGCCTATTCTCGGCGAAGGGGATAAGGAGCCGAACGAGACCTTTGTTGAGCAATTGCAGATGAGCGCGGAGGCCGCTGTTGAAAAACTGGTAGGTATGGGGGTTGCCGACCGCAAGCGCATGGCGGTTGGGGGCCACTCCTACGGGGCTTTTATGACTGCCAACCTGCTGGCACATACCGACCTTTTTGCCGCTGGCATTGCCCGCAGCGGTGCCTACAACCGTACGCTTACCCCTTTTGGGTTTCAGCAGGAAGAGCGGACGTATTGGGAGGCTCCGGAGGTCTATCACAAAATGTCTCCTTTTAATTATGCAGATAAAATCAAAGAACCCATTCTGCTCATTCATGGGGAGGCGGATAATAATTCCGGCACCTTTCCTATACAGAGCGAACGGTTCTACAACGCGTTGAAAGGCCATGGTGCAACGGCGAGGCTGGTGTTCCTACCCCACGAAAGCCATGGTTATCAGGCAAGGGAGTCCATTCTCCATACCCTGGCCGAGATGAATACGTGGATGGAGCAGTATGTGAAAAATAAACCAGCCGGAGGCAGCGTGCGGCCCTGAGGCTATATCCTGCACCAATAGGTTTTGTGCAAATTTTCAAGACGGGGGCGGATAAAAAGCACAAGACCAACAGGGGTGAAGTACACATAGGAGGAAATCGTCTGAACTAATTTTTATGCAATTGATTGATCTGACCCGTATTTTCCATGTTTCCATGCCGGTATTTCCAGGGGATATGCCACCGGCATGGAAGCAGGTGGCCTTTATAGAGAAGGACGGGTACAATGTATCCCAGCTTCGCACTGGTATGCATGTCGGGACCCATATTGATGCACCTTTACATATGGTGGCCGGCGGAAAGCCGCTGTCCGCATTTCCGGCGGAGCACTTTATTGGACCGGGATATATAGTGGATGCGCGGGGACTGGCACGGGTGGACCAGGATTTGCTGGAGGGGATACACCTGCCTGCCGGGGCCATCGTACTGGTACATGCCGGCTGGGGTACGCATTTTGGTACAGAGGCGTATTACAGGGATTATCCGGAGTTGACTCCAGCTTTTGCGGAACACCTGGTAGCAGCAGGGGTAAAAATTATTGGGCTGGATTTTCCCAGTCCCGACCGCGCTCCTTATGAGGTACATAGAATCCTGCTTTCCCGTTCCGTATTAATCATGGAAAATCTGACTAACCTGGAAGCGATTCCCCGTGGTGCCACTTTTGAGGTAATTGCCTTGCCGCCCCCTTTTGAAGCGGACGGGGCGCCTCTGCGGGTGGTTGCGAGAATATCCTAAGGGGTATGGCTTTGCAACCAGAAATTGCCTTGCTGGGAATCCGCCACCATGGCCCCGGGTCTGCGCGCGCGGTCCTGGACGCGCTACGGCAGATGCATCCCGACTGTCTGCTGGTGGAAATGCCGGAAGAAGCAGGTTCTTCACTGGCGCAACTTTTGCATCCGGATATCCATCTGCCCCTTGCCTTACTTATATATAGTCAGCAGGATTTTCAAAAAGCGGTGTACCTTCCCCTGGCGGAATTTTCGCCGGAGCTCCAGGCGGTGCGTTTTGCCATTCAACGGGGGATTCCGATTGTTGCCATGGATCTTCCGATTGGGGTACAATTTGCAGAATCCCCTTCAAACCGCCTGGGCTTACAGTCGCGCATGGATTTCTCCGAGCAGGAAATTGCGGATGCGATGCGGGATCCCATGCAGTTTATCGCCACTTTGGCGGGATATTCCGACAGTGAGCGATGGTGGGAAGACACCTTTGAACAAATGGACAACCCGGCAGGGGTATTTGCTGCCATTGCTGATCTGATGACTGCGTTGCGGGAAGAATTGCCCCGGCAGGAAAGCCGGGAGACGCTGCTGCGCGAGGCCTGGATGCGGCAGCGCATACGGGCGGCGGTGCAGGAAGGGCATAAAAAGATTGCTGTAGTTTGTGGTGCCTGGCATGTGCCGGCGCTTATTACTGGTGCGGGTCCTCAGGAAAAGGCGGATAAGGCCCTGTTGCGGGGATTGAAAAAAGAAAAAGTCAAGACTGCGTGGATTCCCTGGAGCTACGAGCGTCTGGCATTTCAATCTGGCTATAGAGCCGGAGTAGTCTCTCCTGCCTGGTATGAGTTGTTATTCCGGCAGCGGGAAGATCTGGCTGTGCATTGGATGGTGCGGGCAGCGCGGCTTTTCCGGCAGGAAAAATGGGATACCTCTCCTGCGCACGTACAGGAAGCAGTGCGCCTGGCGGAGACACTGGCGGCCCTGCGCGGCAGGAGTGTACCCGGAGTGGAGGAGTTGCAGGATGCAGCCTTGAGCGCCCTTTGCCATGGAGCCTCAGAGGCCCTGGAAGTCATTCGGGAACGCCTGATAATCGGTACAAAGGTGGGGAAGGTACCCTCGGCTTTTGCCCAGACGCCCTTACAGCAAGATTTGGAAAAAGCGGTAAAAGCTGCGCGATTGACCCGGGAATTTCAGGGCTCTGAAAAAATATATAAAGAGCTGGATCTTCGGGTACCTGCCAACCTTCGGGCAAGTCAGCTTTTGCACCGGCTTTTGCTTTTGGATGTCCCCTGGGGAATCATCGCCAGTGTAAAAGGAGAGCCTCTGGGCAGTTTTCGGGAAGCATGGCGTCTGCACTGGAAAGCCGATTACCATATCCGTATTATCCAGGCTGGTTTGTGGGGGAATACCGTTGCAGAGGCTGCGCGGGAAAAAGCAGTGCGCACAGGGGTGCAACAGGAGGATGTGCGGGTATTGATACAGCTTCTGGAAACCGTGCTGAAGGCTGGGTTGGACCAGGCGCACCTGCCGTTACTGGATCGGCTCCAGGCTATAGTTGCCCATACCAAGGACGTGTTGCTGTTGCTGGGGGTATTTCCTATGCTGGCACATTTAATCCGCTACGGCAACGTGCGGAAAACGGATAAAAAGCCGGTGACAGAACTGGCCGAAGCTATTTTTCCGGGGATATGTATCGGTCTGCCCCATGCAGTGCAGGAACTCAGTGAAGAAGCAGCCCAGGAGTGGTTTGGGCCTTTACAGGCGGTACACCAGTCAGCACAACTGATTTTCCCTGGGAAGGGGGAAATGGAGTATTGGTATCAGGCACTACAACAAGTTGCCCTTGATACGGCAGCCCCTCCGTTGTTGGCGGGGATGTCGGTGCGGATATTGCTGGACCGGGGAATATGGCCGGAAGCCCCCGCACTCGCTTGTCTGCAGGCGTTGCTTTCCCGTCCGGATAATGCCCTCAAAGGGGCTTTCTGGCTGGAGGGTTTTCTGCACGGCAATGTGCAGCTCCTACTATTTACCCCATCGCTTTGGAACATTCTGGACCAATGGGTCAGGGATGTTACGGAGGAAGATTTTAAGGCCATGTTGCCTGTGTTACGCCGCACATTCTCCCGTTTTGAACCTGCAGCCCGCAAAATGCTGTTGCAAAAAGCAGTTGCTCCGGGGAAAGGTATCGCAGCACCCCCAGCGGAAATAATCTGGGTGGAGGAAAATTATTTATTGACAATGCCGGTATTAAAGGTGTTGTTAGGGCTCGAAGGGGAAGAATAAAATTTTTTGAGGTTGTGTAAAAAGTATTCCGCAGCCTATGGCGGCGAAATAAAATTTTAAACAGACGTCATTTTCATTGATTTTGCGAAGCAAAATCAATGAAAATGACGTCTGTTTAAAATAACATTTGGCGGCGCAAGCCGCCAAATGAAAAGCCAGGGGCTTTTTACACAACTTATAATTTTTGTACAACAATGGAAAAAAAAGGAACCTTATACCTGATCCCTTCTCCGCTGGGAGAAGGAGGCACCCATGCATTGCCGGCACAGGTGCTAGAGGTATTATTTTCGCTTCGGTATTTTATTGTGGAGCGAGGTAAGACGGTGCGGGCATTCCTGAAGGCAGTTGGTTTTCCACATCCCTTACAGGAGATGGAATTCAGGGAACTGAACGAACATACGCCTGCTGCAGAAATACCTGCTTTACTAACCCCTTTATTGAAGGGGCAGAGCGCGGGCCTGCTTTCCGAAGCGGGTTGTCCGGGGGTTGCGGATCCGGGCAGCCCATTGGTAGCACTTGCCCATCGGCATGGGGTGGAAGTTGTGCCGCTCACCGGGCCCTCTTCGATTCTTTTGGCGCTAATGGCCTCTGGGATGAACGGGCAGCGATTTTGTTTTCAGGGTTACCTGCCGGCAAAAAAGGCCGAACTCTTGCGACGGATCAAACAACTGGAGCAGCAATCCACACGGGAAGGGAGCGCCCAAATTTTTATTGAGACCCCCTATCGCAACCAGGCTATGCTGGAGGCCCTGCTCCAGGTCCTTGCCCCCTCTACCCGCCTTTGCCTTGCGGTTAACCTGACCCTGTCCGGGCAGTATGTGCGGACTTTGACGGCAGCGGATTGGAAAAAGGAGAAAGACCTGCCTAAACTTGACAGGCAGCCAGCTGTTTTTATAATAGAGGGTTAACTTTTTTTATTTTTTGCTGTTTTGACAAAACACTTTTCCGAATTAAACCAAATATAATGGAAAGCCTCTCTGCAGCGGTCCAGCATTTAAGCGATAAGGGATACCTGGATGTGGATATTGACCCCACCCTGGATCTTTTCGAAGAGATACAAAAGTTAAAAAAGGAAAAAAATGCGGTTATCCTGGCGCATTATTACCAGGAACCGGATATACAGGATATCGCCGATTATATTGGGGACAGTTTGGGCCTGTCGCAGAAGGCAGCTAAAACGGAGGCGGATATCATCGTGTTTGCCGGAGTACACTTCATGGCGGAAACTGCTAAAATGCTTTCGCCTCATAAGAAGGTGTTGCTCCCTGACCTCAAGGCGGGCTGTTCCCTGGCCGATTCTGCCCCTGCACCCCTTTTCCGAAAGTTCAAGGAGCAATATCCGGACCATGTGGTGGTCAGTTATGTCAACTGTACAGCAGAATTAAAGACGATGACCGACATTTGCTGTACTTCCACGAATGCCCTACATATTATCAATAGTATTCCGGCGGATAAGCCTATTATTTTTGCACCGGACAAAAACCTGGGGGCTTACCTTCAGAAGAAGACAGGCCGCCAAATGGTGCTTTGGAATGGGTCTTGTATGGTCCACGAGATTTTTTCCGCGGAAAAAATCTCGAAAATCATGCAGCGGCATCCTAGTGCGTTGCTCATTGCCCATCCGGAATGTGAGGCCCATATTCTGGAAAAAGCACATTTCATTGGTTCGACTACCGGGTTGCTGAATTTCACCATCAACAGCGAGGCCAGGGAGTTTATTGTCGCCACGGAGGCAGGCATAATCCACCAGATGGAGAAAGCATCTCCGGAGAAGGTATTTATCCCGGCACCTCCGGATAATGCCTGTGCCTGTAACGAATGTCCGCACATGCGCCTCAACACCCTGGAGAAGCTTTACCTTTGCCTGAAGTACGAGCTTCCGGAGATTATCCTGCCCGACTGGATCATCGAAAAAGGCCGGGTATGCATTGACCGGATGCTGGAAATTTCTGCCAAGGCCGGATTGGTAAAAGATTAGCCTTTGGCCATTTCCGTTAGCGCTTGCACAAAAGTATCCAGTTCGCGGGTAGAAGTATAGATATTGGGGGTAATCCTACATCCCTGTACACCCTGACCGTCAATGGCGACTGTCCAGATACGGTATTTTTTTAGCAGGGTATCTGCCATTTCCGTTGGTTTGATGCCCTTAATGCCCACATTGGCGATACCGCAGGCACGGCTGGGATCGGCAGGGGTGTTGAGCACGATATTGGGCAGGTTGCGCACACGGCTGGTCCAATACTCCTGGATATAGCGCAGGCGGGCTTCTTTTCGGGCAGGTCCGAGGCTGTAATAATATTCTATGGCATTTCCGATAGCCAGATCGGTTGCTACGGGATGGGTGCCAGTGTGGTTGAGGCGGCGGACATCGGTATTTTCGGCGATTGCACTGGCAAAGAGGGGGCGGATTTTCGAAATTTTTTCTTTGTTTACATACAGTAGTCCTGCGCCGAGCGGTGCGCTCAGCCATTTATGCAGGCTGGCCCCATAGTAGTCGCAATGCAGGTCCCGGAGGGCGAAGGTGAAATGTGCGATGGCGTGGGCACCATCTACCATAACCTCTACCCCCTTGCTGTGCGCCATATCGCAGATTTGTCGGATGGGAAGAATCTGGCCGGTGATATTCACCATGTGGGAGACCATAAGCAGGCGCGTTTTATTAGAAATAGCGCGGGCATAGAGTTCTACAATTTCGGCATCTGTGCGGGGGTGGTTGGGTACGGAGACAACTTTATTGACTATCCCATGCTGGGTTTCCTGCTGTTTGAACATTTGGATCATAGAGAAATAATCCTGTTCGGCCATAACCGCTTCGTCGCCGGCCTTCCAGGGAAATCCACCGATGATAGTATCCAGGGATTCGGTGGTATTGCGGGTAATGATGAGTTCGTCCGGGCTGCATCCTGTGAGCTCGGCAAGTTGTGCTGCGATGGCGCGCTTGTTGTCTCCCTGCACCGTGCGCATATATTGGGAACCCTGATAATTGATTTCCCGGATGTGATGGATATAATTTTCGAGGATTTCCTGCGGCAAAAAGCAGTAAAATCCATTTTCGAGGTTGATATAGTCGGGCTTGAGGCGGTAGCCGCTGCGCACGCGCATCCAAAAGTCTTCGTCCTGGGCTGCTTCTTCCGGGGAGAGATGGCGGATGGCCTCGGTCCAGCGATCGAGTTGCTGAAGAAACACGGGTACACCTACTCCTGCAAAAATCATTTTTCTAAGAAAAGTACGCTTATCCATGGTTTTAGGTTTTTTGAGGTGTGAATGGCTGATTGAATTTA
>CAZGOT010000008.1:0-22246 GCA_964527495.1 uncultured Haliscomenobacter sp. | reverse complement strand
CCCTTTTTTTGATTTTACGCATCAAAACCAAAAAAAGGGATTAAATTCATTATTGTACAGGCTATAAAAAGATAATTTTGTGGCACAAAAACGAATTACTTGTTAGCTATTTTTCGAACGAACCAATTACTGATCAGTTTTCTGCTCCTGTTTTATGGTGCAGCGCTGCATGCGTTCATGCTGGTTTTTCCCGGCGGCACTTCGCAGGTACCGGGCGGTATTCTGTTTTCAATCGTATCGGGGTGGGTGCCTAAAGTGCCTTTATGGCAGGCCGGAACGGTTACTTTGTTATTGTTCGTACAGGCCTTTATGCTGAATATTTTGGAGTATAATTATCGTATGAACCGGGATATAAATATGTACCCGGGCGTTTTCTTTTTTTTATTTACGAGTTTTTCTCCGCTTTTTCAGGTATTATCT
This sequence comes from uncultured Haliscomenobacter sp., assembly GCA_964527495.1. Taxonomy (GTDB): domain Bacteria; phylum Bacteroidota; class Bacteroidia; order Chitinophagales; family Saprospiraceae; genus JADJPL01. Next base: position 21,826 of record CAZGOT010000008.1, on the reverse strand, counting down.
CCAGTGTATTTCGCCAATATCTTTCTTTTTGGGGTTTTGTACGAACTTATGGACGTATCGCGTAAGCAGCGACCGGAAGGGAACCTTTTCAATGCAGGATTTTTTACGGGGATTGCGGCGCTTTTCTATCCTGCCGCGGCATTATTTGTGTTGTTTATATTTATTGTGCTGAATATCACCCGGGGGGTAATTTTCCGAGAGCGCATTGTCGTACTGATAGGGTTTTTGGTCGCTTATTTTCTTGCGGGCACCCTGTTGTATCAATTAGACCGATTTCCGGAATTCCTGGACAAGCAGTTTTTTACGGCCTATTCTTTCTGGGATTTTGGAAAAGCAGGAATATCCTGGGAGTTATTGCCTTGGGCGGGGATAATGGCAGTGGCTTTATGGAAGCAGGGAGATTTTTTCCAAAAGCAAAATATGCTCACGCAAAAGCGCATTAGTATATTGTACTGGATGTTATTTATTGGATTGGGGACTGTATTGTTTCAGCCGGCATTTGTTTCTGAGCACCTGCTTCTCGTTGCCCTTCCTGTGGGGTTTCTGGCGGCTATGGTTTTTGGGCGTATGCGGCGCAACTGGGCGGAGATATGGCATACCCTACTTTTGTTGTTCCTGTTGCTGGTCCACTATCGGCCCCTGTTGTTGAAATACCTGAGTTAGGCAGAAGGATTTTTTTTAAGAGCCACAATACCTTTACTTTTAAATGCAAACCAGATGAAATTTGGCGTGGTAGTTTTTCCCGGTTCCAATTGTGACGATGATATGGTACACGTTCTCCAGGACGTCATGGAGTGTGAAACGATTAAGCTATGGCATAAAGATTCGGAAATTAAGGGTCTTGGGGACGGGGACTGCATCGTTTTGCCTGGTGGTTTTTCGTATGGCGACTATTTGCGTGCCGGGGCTATTGCCCGTTTTTCGCCGATTATGGAGGCTGTGGTCGCATTTGCGCGACGCGGCGGCTTTGTCTGGGGTGTTTGTAATGGGTTTCAGATCCTTTGCGAAGCAGGACTTTTACCAGGGGTTTTGCTGCGCAATGCCAATCAGCAGTTCATTTGCAAGAACGTATATATTCGGGCTATGACCAGCAACTCTGCATTAACTTCCCGTGTTTCCCTTCAAAAAGCGCTAAAAATCCCGATTGCACATGCGGGAGGCAGGTATTATGCCAGTGAAGAAACACTGCGGGAGTTGGAAGCCAATGACCAGATTTTGTTCAAATATTGTACAGCGCAAGGCGAAATCACTCCGGAAGCCAGCCCCAATGGTTCGGTGCTGAATATTGCGGGTATATGTAATGCCCAGCGCAATGTTTTTGGGATGATGCCCCATCCCGAACGCGCTTCCGAACAAGAACTGGGCAACTCTGACGGCAGAAAATTGTTTGAATCTTTGTTGACAAGCACGCGTGCTGTAATGCAGGAATAAAAAAATCTCCATGAAGCGTATTTTGCTTTGTACCGCACTCCCTCTTCTGCTGGCTTTCTCCGTAGCCGGCCAAATAAAAAACCCGGTGCGTTGGTCCACTTCCTGGACTAAAACGGGTACCCAGGAAGTAGAACTGGTATTCACAGCTGCTATTGATCCGGGGTGGTATGTCTATTCTCAGTTTCTGGATGATGGCGGTCCTATCCCAACGTCTTTCAGTTTCAAAGCCGGCCCGCATTTTCAGTTGCTTGGCAAAGCGAAGGAGGAGGGCAAGCGCAAGGAGGGTTTCGATGAAATTTTTGGCATGAACGTGGTGAAGTTCAGCGGAACCGTAAATTTCAGGCAGCGGGTGAAAGTGCTGGACCCGAAAGTGCCTGTTGAAGGTTACCTGGAGTACATGACTTGTGACAATGAGCAGTGCCTGCCGCCAACAGAGGAGGATTTCCGTTTTGACCTCAGCAGTATTAGCGGTGAAAGGGCCGATGTTGGAAAAACCCCGGAAAAAACAGATAATCCTGCCACTACTACGGTCCTGGATACGCAAAAAGCATTGATCCTTCCGGAGGAGCCAGGGAATACCGCCCCTACTGTCCCTGCGGAAACGGATCCTTCCGCACTGGAGCGGTTATATGGGGAAATGCCCAAACCTTCCCCCGGTCAAGTGGCAGACAATTGTGAGAGTAGCGAGGTCCGTATCGGGGCAGCTACGGGACTGGGTAAAATCTTCTTGCTCGGTTTTCTTGGTGGTTTGCTCGCCTTGCTTACGCCCTGCGTATTTCCTATGATCCCGCTGACGGTGAGTTTTTTTACCAAAAGTAGCGGTGAGGGGTATAAAAAGGGTTTGTCCCAAGCGGGACTTTACGGGTTTTTTATTCTTGCGGTTTATCTCCTGCTCAGTATCCCTTTTCATTTGATGGATAGCATCAACCCGGATATTCTCAATGACATTTCTACTAATGTCTGGCTCAATATTGCATTTTTCGCCATTTTCCTTGTCTTTGCCTTTTCCTTTTTTGGGTATTATGAACTTACCCTGCCGAACAGTTGGGTCAACCGCACGAGCAGTGCGGAAGGTGTCGGAGGGGTGTTGGGGGTGTTTTTTATGGCGCTCACCCTGGCACTTGTTTCTTTTTCCTGTACCGGGCCCATTCTGGGTTCGCTGCTTGCCGGGGCGTTGACGAGCAATGGTGGTGCGTGGCAGCTCACTTCCGGTATGGGGGGCTTTGGTCTTGCCCTTGCCCTTCCTTTCACGCTCTTTGCGGCATTTCCGGGAATGATGAAAAACCTGCCTAAATCAGGAGGCTGGTTGAATACGGTCAAAGTTGTGCTCGGATTTCTGGAACTTGCCCTTGCCTTGAAATTTCTTTCCAATGCGGATCTAGTCAAACATTGGGGTATACTCACCATTGAACCTTTCCTTGCGCTCTGGATGCTCACTTTCCTTGGCCTTGCGCTATACCTTTTCGGGGTAATCCGGTTTCCGCACGATAGCCCGGGCAAACGGCCCCTTCCGCAAATTGTGTTGGGGATAGCTTCGCTGGCGTTTACCGGGTATCTTGGCTCGGGCTTTGCGTACGACCAGCAGGCCGGGAGCTATCAGTCGCTGAAGTTGCTTAGCGGGCTTGCGCCACCGGTGTGTTATAGTTGGTTCCAACCCTGCAACTGTCCTCAAAACCTAAGCTGTTTTAAGGATTTACAGGAAGGCCTTGCGTACGCCCGACAGGTAAAAAAACCAGTAATGCTGGACTTTACCGGCCATGCCTGTGTCAATTGCCGTAAAATGGAAGAGCACGTGTGGCCGCGTCCAGCGGTTTACAGCCAGCTCAAAAACGATTACGTCGTCATTTCTCTGTATGTAGATGATAAGCGGGAGTTGCCTGTTTCCGAACAGATCGAGGTGCCTAAAATTAATGGGGGGACCCGGAAGTTGCGAACGGTAGGGCAGAAGTGGTCGCATTTCCAGACGGAATATTTCCAGACCAACTCACAGCCGTTTTATGTCCTGATGTCTCCAGACGGGCAATTGCTGAATACTCCCGTGGGGTACACTCCTGATGTGGATGCCTATTCAGCATTTTTGCAATGTGGGAAGGACGCGTTTTCGCGGATTGCAGCAACAAAATAAAGGGAAGGCCCCTCAGTCGAGTTCGACGAGAAGTTGGTTTTTTTCCACAGGCTTGCCTTTATCCACAAAAATACGCCTGACGGTGCCGTTGCCGGGGGATTTGATGATGTTTTCCATTTTCATAGCCTCCAGGATGAGGAGGGACTGGCCCTTGGTCACTTCTTGTCCGGCTGCGACCTGGATTTCAAGCACCAGCCCGGGCATAGGGGCTTTTATTTCTTTAATTTTGGTAGTCCCTTGTTTGGAGAGGCCCAGCTTTTCGACAAGCTGGTCAAAACGGTCGGCTAATTTGACATTGTAGTTGCTGCCATTGATCCGGAAGGTGAAAGATTTTCCGGCGTAATCGGCGTGCAGCAATTCTGCGGAATAGCTTTTACCTTCGAGCAGGATATGCCACTTTTCCGGACCTGCAGGCAGGAAATCCAGGCTATCGCCATCCACTTCAAAAAACTGGTTGCCGTTTACGGCAATTTTAAAAATTTCTTCGTCCTGCATGATGGAATGGTTTATTCGGAAAAAGGGCTTTTTACACACCCCTTGTGTGAGCCACCAAAATACTTCCCTGATTATTAGGAATGCGGATGTTTCCCCATTCTGATCAGGAAGGCAGATTCAAATATAGTGAAAATAAGGTATATGCCAAAAAATGGGATCGCAAATAACTTGGACTGGGGAGGATTCATTTTCACATAGGCAGCTATCAAGGTGAAGGCGAGGAACATTTTCAGCAGGGTAAGGCCCATGATGAGGGTAATATAGCGATCTTTTTTCGGGCTTTTAGCGATACGGGCAGCCAGTAAGAAGGCGATCAGGCTAAACAGGACAAAAAAGCACAGGGCAATCCAGGCCAGGGCGATTCCGGACTGCCAGGCAGGCAATTGCTTTGCCCAGAGTATGCCGGCGGCAGAAATACCTGTAGCCAACAGGAGTTGTTGGAAAAAAAGCCGGAATTTCATAAGAGGCATTCAGGAAACCATAAAAGGCCGGACATGCGTTAATCTTTATTTTTTTCTTTGAAGATAAAATCCTTCAAGGAAATATAGAGGGCTGCAAAGACCGAAAACAGGGATAATACAAGGGTAAAAACCGGCTTTTGCAGGTGAAAACGCTTGTCGAGGTACTTCCCTGCCAGTGCGCCCAGGAGGATGATAAAACCAATCTGGAAAGCGAGGCCGGAGTATTTGGCAAAGTCCCGCAGGCGGCTCGATTTATCCTTGCTTTGCCGATCCACGCGGTTCATCGTTGGCTGCAGATCCGGAAGAAGCGGGTAGGGAGCTGGTGGAAGCAGTTGCACCTGCGCTCATAGTACACAGTACGTTGAAATGTGCGCCTGACTGGACGACGAGGCGGCCCGTCGTCACTTCTCCGCTGATAGAAGCGCTTTCCCTCACGTTGAGGAGGTCGGACACGAAAATAGTGCCTTCAAAACGGCCTTCGATAACCGCGCTGGCACAGCGGACTTCCCCCTCGATATAGCCTGTTGGGCCTATTACCAGTTTTGCATCGCAATGCAGTTTCCCTTTGATCCTGCCCTCGATGCGGATATCCTTTTCTGATTTCACGGTACCCTCGACGACGGTGCCCGTCACCAGGGTATTGAAAGAGTTGACGGTAGTCAGGCTACCCGAAGGGTTGGCGCCTTTTCCGCTTTCTTTTTTACTGGAACCTCCAAACATGGTATTAATTTTTTGGTATGTTGGGCAAAAGTACGAAAAAACAGAGAATATCTTGCTGCTGGGGATAGCAGGGTGTGGACTTGTGGATATCAGAAATCGGGGCAATAAATCCCCCGGCTTACTTTGCCACAGATTTTATACATCAGACTGAACTCGAAGGATCCCTGGGAGTTGGTAGCTGGCTGTAGCGTGGAGGTATTGATATCATAACTAAAACCCAGATTGAAGTTGTTAAAATCAAAGCGGGTGGAGAGGATAAGGGCATCCTGTAGCACAGAATTTTCCAGTTTATTTGCAATACGTGTCCAGAGCCCTACTTGAAAAGCCTGACTATCGGCACTACCTTGACCCAGGTTAAAGCGGAGGCTGGTACCGGCATTAATTTGCATTAAAGGCCCCTGGCGCATAAAAATAGCTCCGGGGAGGATTCCAATACGGCTGTTGATCGGCAATTCTCCGCCTACGTGTGCGGTAAGGCGGCTGAAAATGAGGTCTTCGCTTTCGGAATCAAAGGAAATATTGGCACGGCTGAGGTGGTGGAAGGCGCCTCCGAGGTAAAAATTAGCCCCTTCATCAAAAACCATGAACCAAAGCAATCCTGCTGCGAGGTCTGCAAAGATAAAATTATCGCGGTCAAAGCGGCCTTCCTGTGGGTCAATCGTTGGATCGAAGCCTCCCTGGCCATCGTGTTGGGTTCCCCAGCGCAGGTTGAGGAAATCAATACTGCGCTGTGCGGCACCTGCTTCTGCACCGACGACAAGGTAGTTGGCCCGGTCGCGGTAACCGCCCATTCGCTTGCTGTAGGAGCCGGAAATTTTGCCTGTATAGGTAGAAAAATTTGCTTCACCAGCCTGATCGCCCCAAAAGGTGCCACCGATACCGAAGAAATCATAACGGCCTACGGGGATCCGGTGATCATAGGAGACGGAATAGGTGCGGAAAGCATTGGAGCGCAGAATAGAAGCCCACTGATTGCGATAGTTAGCGGTGAGCCGGGAGTTACAGTTCATCTGGCCGGTCATGGCCGGGTTGAGGTTAAGCGGAGACATGTAAAACTGAGAAAAATGGATGTCCTGAGCTTGCAGGGAAAAGAAAGCGAAGAACAGCAGTGCGACCGGCAGCAAAGAGGATATTCTCATACCAGGAGTTTTCGGGCTCATTGAAAAAAGGATCCTTTATATTAATGATGTGCAATATTACACAAACTCTGTGAAACTTGTTTAGCAGATTTGTTAATGCCTATCCGGCCCAGGGCAGGATTTACTTTTGCAGCACCCTGATTATACCTGAAAGCGCGATCATAGCCATTGGCGTGGATCTTTGTCTGGAGGGGTATTGCATATACCAGGCAGGAATCGCATCGGTCCTGTGCTGGAAGTTACATTTGAACGCGGGTATAGGATAGATTATTGCAAGGCATCGGTTTCCTGGTCAATTTCTTTATTCCAGAGCGCCCCAAGTTGCCCAACGAGGTAATCGTCATAAAAATCGGCGCGTTCGAGGAGATGACCAAACAGGCGAAGGCCGGTTTCGACATTGAGATATTTTTCGTCAATTACGAGGGAAAGCATAATATCCTTATCGCTGACACTCAGGGTAAGGCCCTCGAGGAGATAGTTTTGGCGTAGCAGGTAAGCATAAATATCCCGGATGTTCTGGCGTGGCAATATACACAGGCAGGCATCGCCGGAGATGAGGCCGTTAGTTTCGTCGTAGACGATTTCGACCTTAGCGCTACCTGATTCGATCTCCCAGCAATTGGGTCCTCTTCTGGAGAGGAAGACCTTGAAATCGAGTTGCCGGAGGATTTCCTCTATGGTTTTAGCAATCCCTTCCGGTTCATAAGGTTCTGCCTGGTCGGGCAGTTCTGCCTGCGTACCGCAGAAAGGGCAGTGCTTTCCATCAATATTGCGCTTGTTGACAATATTATCACAGGAGTAGCAGCGGGTACTGATACCTCCCCCTGCCTGTTGGTATTCCTGGATGGTGCGGCCCAGGATGGTAGCAGGCAGGGCAAAGCCAATCGTACCGCTTTCCCGGAGGATAAAGGTATTAATCCCCACCACTGCCCCATCGCTGCCGATCAAAGGCCCTCCACTGTTGCCGGGGTTAAGTGCGGCATCGTGCTGGAGGTATGCCACGTCGTTCATCTCGTGCCCCACATTGGAGATAATACCCTGAGTAGCGGAAATTTTTAATCCGAAGGGATGGCCAACGGCAATGACTGTTTCCCCTTCGCCGGGCTCTGGAGTACCGGAGAGGAATATTTCCGGCATATCCGTACCGGATGGAGCCTCCAGAAAGGCCAGATCGTGTTTAATATCGGTGAACAAGACCTGGGCGAGTTGTTTTTCGACTTTTACCCCATGAATAACGACTTCGCGGTTGTCGCGTACTACGTGTTCGTTGGTGACGATCAGATTGGGGCCTTTCAGGTAGAACCCAGTGCCCGTGCTATAGGGGGTCGCAATTTCTATCACGACCTGCCGGTAAAGGTCAAGGATTGTTTTCATGGGTCTAAAATATAAAAAACTACGGAGTGATTGCCTGTAAAATATAGGCCGGGTCGAATTGCACCTATCATTCCAGCAAAAATTTCCTTTTTTTCAAACTAATTCCCTGTAAATGGATTAGAGTTATTTGGATTGAAAGATCAAGTGAAAAAGACAACCTGATTTTTCTGTGGTGCAACAGTCTGAGGTTGTTTGACAAGACCTATTGCTGCCCCTTGGCTAAAATATTATTCAAAATAGTATGATCACTTTAACTTCTGTCCAACTGCTGGACCGGGCGCGGAATTTTTATGCGCTTTACTACAAAGAGAACAGCCTTTCCGGTTTTGAGCAGCGCATGGAAGAAATCAAGGAGGACATTACACATACAGGCACTTATGTTCAGCATACCAAAGAACTTGAATATGGGGCGAGGGTAGCCTGGCGGAACAGCAATCGGTGCATCGGACGTCTTTTTTGGAAGTCCCTTAAAGTCAAAGATTTGCGGCACCTGGACACAGAGCAGGAGGTTTTCGATGCGGTGGTCGGGCATTTAAGCTTGGCGGGCAATGGGGGAAAAATAAAATCAGTCATCAGCATATTCCGCCCTTTTATGCCTTTAGATTCCAGCGGGATTCAGATTTGGAATGCTAAACTTGTACATTATGCAGGCTATCCGCAGGCTGATGGCTCCTGCATAGGCGATCCGTCGGAAATCGCATTTACAAGGATATGTCAGTCACTGGGATGGCGGGGGCAGGGAACTGCTTTTGATGTATTGCCTGTAGTCATTCAAAAATCGGGGAAGCCCCCTATGTTTTTTGAGCTGCCTCCGTCTGCGGTACTCGAGGTCAAAATCACGCATCCTGGACTGCCCTGGTTTGAAGATTTGGGCATAAAATGGTATGCGGTACCGGCGATTTCGGACATGGTATTGGAAATCGGGGGGATTATTTATCCCTGTGCGCCATTCAATGGTTGGTATATGTTGAGCGAAATTGCATGCCGCAACCTTGCAGATGAGCAGCGCTACCATTTACTTCCTGTAATTGCGGAACACCTTGGTTTAGATACGGGTACAAAGGATCAGATGTGGAAAGACCGCTGCCTGTTGGAGCTCAATACGGCGGTGCAATATTCCTTTTCTAACCAGGGCATTACCTTGGTAGATCACCATACTGCATCCGGGCAGTTCCTGCAGTTTTGTGCGCTCGAATCAAAAGCAGGCAGGGAGGTACAGGCCGATTGGGCCTGGATTGTTCCTCCGATGAGTGCTTCGACCCTGGGGGTGTTTCACCGGGACTGGCCGAATGGGGTAAAGACTCCTGCATTTTTCTATCGCGATGCCCCCTATCATCCGGAGGCTGGGGTACAGAAAAAGTGCCCTTTTCATATCCACAGCCTCACTGGGAATACCTCCGTTTGACGAGTTTGATGAAATTTCGGGCGATTTCGGAGCGTTCTTCGCGGACCCACTGGTACTGCTCTGCCAGGCTCATCAAAAAGTTTTTTGCTGCCGGGAAGCTATCATATCGGTTCAGGATAGTTAGGGAGTCTTTGAGCGCACTTTGGTCCCGTCCAAAGAGTTCATTCACATAGAGAAGCCTGTCGTTGATAGACATAGCCATAGCCAGGTCCTGGACAGGGGTTTCTCCGAGGCGTTCGGACAGGTCGGTGGGTTTATTGAACGCGAAGAGTTTATCCAGTGCTTCCTGGGGATGCGCCGTATTTTCCCTGGGTATTATTGGAATGGGATTTGTGATAGGCGGCAGGGGGACAGGCTCCGGTTTTACTTCAATTTTGGGAGGTGCAGGGGGGATATAGGGTTCGGGCGGAGGCGTAGGATTGGAAGCTGGTTTTGGTTCGGGCAAGGTATTTTTTGCTTCCAGAAAAACAGCGTATAATTGCTGCAGGTAACTCAGCATCAAATCCCGTTCAATAAGGGTGGGTGGTTTGTTTTCCTGATCGAAGTTCCCAAACAGGGAATTGATTTTGCGCATCAGGCTCCGGGCGTTTTCGATATCCATTGTAGTAGCCGTTTTAAATGATCGTATAGAAGGGTTCAAGTGTCAAAATTAAATTTTTATTGTGTAAGCGTGCGTACCTTTTTTAAACAACCTCGAATTTCAGGACAGGTTGGATAAAATGCATAAAACCTATTGGTGCCAAGCATAAGTTGAAAACAATTTCAAAGAAAGAACATGTTTATAGAACCGCAATCAAGGGGAATGCGCCATGGATGGATCGAGGTGATATGTGGCTCGATGTTTTCCGGAAAAACGGAAGAACTCATCCGCAGGTTAAAGCGGGCTAAAATTGCCAATCAGCGGGTAGAGATTTTTAAGCCGGAGATAGACCTGCGGTATTCGGAGCGCCTGGTAGTTTCGCATGATGCCAATTCGATACCTTCGACCCCAATTGCCCACTCCGGGCAGCTCGTTGCCCTTTCTGAGGGGGTCAGCGTGATAGGCATTGACGAGGCACAGTTTTTTGACGAGGAGTTGCCCGACAATTGTCAAAAGCTTGCACTTCGAGGGGTGCGGGTCATTGTCGCTGGTTTGGATATGGACTTCAGAGGTTTTCCGTTTGGACCTATGCCCCAGTTGCTGGCCGTTGCGGAGTACATCACGAAAGTGCACGCTATTTGTGTCCATTGCGGGAACCTTGCCATGCATTCCTATCGGCTGGGAGAAAACGAGGAAAAGGTCGTACTTGGAGAAAAGGACGTATATGAACCCCGTTGTCGTACCTGTTTTCATCTTGGTAAGTTGCTGGACCCTCATGCGCAGGAATGAGGAATAAAAATTTCTATAGTGCCATTTTTGTTGATTTTGTTTGGTAAAATCAGGAAAAATGTCGCTTTATGACGAAGGAAACAGCCTACATTTTTTGGATGGGCATCATTTTTCTGGATTTCACGCAGTGAAACGGGGTTGTGTAAAAAGTCTTTCGCTGCCTTTGGCGGCAAAATAAAATTTCAAACAGACGTCATTTTCATTGATTTTACGAAGCAAAATCAATGAAAATGACGTCTGTTTGAAATAACATTTGGCGGCGTAAGCTGCCAAATGAAAAGCCGGGGGCTTTTTACACAACGCCATCCAAAAAAGTTTGGGGTTGTGTTGTATATATTTCTTTACTTTTGCAGTTTTTCACCCAACCCTTCAAAAATTCGCGAAATGAGCGAAAGAAAAATACGGTCTGCCCTCGTTTCGGTATACTCTAAGGAAGGCCTGGAACCCATAATCCGGGCGCTGCGACACTTTGGGGTTGATTTGTATTCTACGGGCGGAACGGAGGAATATATCCGTTCGCTTGGCTTTCCGGTCACGCCTGTAGAAACACTGACGGGCTATCCTTCTATTTTGGATGGGCGGGTAAAGACCCTTCACCCGAAAGTATTTGGGGGTATCCTGGCACGTCGGGAAGGAGGGCACCTGCAGGAGTTGTCTGCTTATGGCATTCCTGAAATGGATTTGGTAATTGTAGATCTATATCCTTTTGAAGAGACCCTTGCCAGCACAGACGAAGAGGCTGTGATTATCGAAAAGATTGATATCGGAGGTATTTCCCTGATTCGTGCTGCTGCCAAAAACTTCCGGGATGTAGCGGTAGTGCCTTCCCGGCAGGACTATGCTGGTTTTCTGGCCTTACTGGAGCAAAAAGAGGGACATACCGGTATTGAAGACCGTAGAGCACTTGCTGCCAGGGCTTTTGCTGTAAGTGCCCGTTATGACGGGGCTATTCAGGGATATTTTCAGAGGGGGGCGGCTAAAGGAGAAGGCCATTTTGGTTTGGACGGAGCGGAAGCGCTGCGTTACGGAGAGAACCCACATCAAGAGGCAGTATTTTACGGCGACCTGGGGCGGGTATTTGAAAAATGCTCGGGAAAGGCCTTGTCCTACAACAACCTTGTGGACATAGATGCTGCCGTTGCCCTTATGGCAGAATTCCATGGTGATGGTCCTACCTTTGCAATTCTGAAGCATACCAATCCATGTGGGGTGGCTACGCGGTCCAGCCTTCGGGAAGCCTGGGAAGCGGCACTGCAAGGTGACCCTGTCTCTGCTTTCGGAGGGATTCTGATTTGCAACACTCCATTGGATATGGCCACTGCGGAAGCGGTGGATGAAATATTTTATGAGGTATTGATAGCACCTGATTTCTCCCCGGAAGCGATGGAGAAGCTAGCCCGCAAAAAAAACCGCATTCTGTTGCGGTTGCACAATACCCTACCTGCCCCAAAAATGTTTAAGAGCCTATTGCACGGGGTTATCGAGCAGGATACCGATATGGCCCTGGAGGCTCCGGCATCGTGGACACAAGCCACTAAGGCAGGTATTTCGGAAGATGAAGGGGCTGATTTGCACTTCGCACTCAAATGTGTGAAGCACCTCAAGTCTAATGCTATTGCCCTGGTGCGCAGACGGCAATTAATCGGCATGGGATGTGGGCAGACTTCCAGGGTGGATGCTTTGCAGCAGGCGATTTTGAAAGCAAGGCACCATGGATTTGATCCTGCAGGTAGTGTACTGGCTTCGGATGCTTTTTTCCCCTTTCCCGATTGTGTTGCTATTGCCCATGAAGCGGGAATCCGCACCATTGTGCAACCAGGGGGTTCAATGCGCGACAAGGAAAGTATTGATTGCTGCGATACACATGATATGGCAATGATGATAACGGGAGTAAGGCATTTCCGGCATTAGGTCCGGCAAGTAAAGATTTTGAGCTTGCTACCAACCAAACGATTCAAAAAACCATCTTATTCCAAAAAGGTGGAGCCAGATTTGGCAAAAATTGGAAAAAAAAGATTTTTGTGCTGCAACATATATCTGATCGGCGTTCTGAAAAACATTCCGGCAAATTGGCGGGATTAAAGATAAAGTGGGTCTTGCTCTATCTTGGTATGGCCCTTTTTGGACCAGTTGCCCTGGCACAGAACAATTATCTTATTCTACCCAAGACCAATTCCCCGTACTCGCGTTTTGGACTGGGAGATTTGAATCCGCAATATCTGGTAGCCTCTGCGGCAATGGGCGGTATAGGTGCGGCGTATTACGATGCGTTTCACCTGAACCCTATGAATCCCGCCTCCCTGGGATGGCTCCAGGTCACCGCTTTTGAGCTTGGACTGAGCAGCAGGTATTCCAATCTGCGATCTGGCGAGGAAAAGTCTGATGCATGGAGTGGCAACCTGAATTATCTCGCCCTTGGATTTCCCTTAAAAAACCCTATTAACCAGGCGTTGGAGCGCAACAAAAACAAATTTGGCTGGGGTATGTCGGTAGCTCTTCAGCCCTTCTCCAGTGTAGGATATAATATTGAATCAAAAGGGTCAAACCCGGAATTCGGCTCCACAACGGTTTCCCTGAAAGGTAGCGGGGGCACTTATCGCTTTAAATGGGGGAATGGTATCCGCTATGGAGGCCTTTCGGCAGGGATTCAACTCAATGCGCTTTTTGGAAAAATCACAAATGCCCGGCGTATCAGCCTGGATAGTATTGCCCTGCTGGCCTATTCGACAGAACTGCGTGACGAAATGGCAATTAGTGGGGCACAGTGGTCGGCGGGGGTTCAATATACCATATTCTTTTCGCCTAAGAACAAGAGGAATACACCAGGAAGTACTTCCCTCACCCTGGGAGCTTATACCAATAATGCTGCTTCCATCAATACCTTCACCAATCGTTTTTACTACCGCGACAATATTGCGCTGACTTCTTCTTTGGATACGGTCCTTTTTGAAAGCGATATCAAGCGGAGTGCCCAGCTTCCTCGCGAGGCCGCATTTGGTTTTTCTTTCGACAGGCTCGACAAACTGAAGTTTATGGGGGAATATTCGGCGAGTGCGTGGAGCGGATACAAAAATGAAGCACGTCCGGAGTCCTTACTCGATTCCTGGAGGTTCTCGCTGGGGGGGGAATGGATTCCAGATATTACTTCTTACAATAACTATTTCAAACGTTTGCGCTACCGGGCTGGTTTCTTCTATGGTACCGACCCACGTAGTGTCAACGGGCAGCAAATCGAAGAGATGGCCCTCACCGTGGGTGCTGGCTTCCCGATAATTCTGCCCCGCCAAACTACTTCTTTCGTGAATGTCGCCCTTACAGGTGGCAGGTTTGGTACCCGTGGAAATCTGCGTGAAACCTTCGTCCAAATGAGCCTTGGTTTCACCCTGAACGATAACTCTTGGTTTTATAAACGCAAATTCAACTGATCATGACCGCAGCAACCCGCATTCTGGTTTCTACACTCGCCCTGTTGCTCACCGCCGCTGGCACTGCCGTGGCGCAATGTGCCACCTGGACTGGCTTGCCTAATGAGGCTTCGATCAAAGAAGCACATGTGCTCTACAGGGGTATTGTTAAAGGGAAAAATTATTCCGTACTGGCGACGATGGATGAAGAAAATTTCAAACTGGCCTTCGACAACTGGAAAAAAGCCTACGAGGCTGCTCCGGCAGCCGATGGACAGCGTGCAGCCCATTTTGTGGATGGGGTCGAACTTTACAAAGCACAAAAAGAAAGGTCCAAGGACGATGTCGCTAAGGGGCATGCCGAGCAGATGATCGTCAAGCTCTATGACCAAATGGGACAGTGTTATCCGAAAGAAATTCCTTTCGCTACTTCGCGTAAAGCCGTGGATATGTTCTACATGAATTCTTTCGGCTATCGCCCGGAGACATTCAAGGCTTTCCAGGAAGCTCTTGCCAAGGGAGGGAACGATACGGAATATACCGTATTTGAACCGCTTGGTATGCTGGTGGCGTATCTGTTCAAAGCCGGGCAGATCAGCCAGGTGGATGCCCGTGATGCGCTTACCAAAGCCCAGGCGATAGCAGAGCACAATACGGTCAACAACGAAAAATACGGACAGTACTACGAGGCTTCCAGTACCCGTATGGAATTTCAGTTGAGCGAAGTGGAAAAAGATATCTTCGACTGTAACTATTTTAAAGATAAACTCATTCCTGCTTATCGCGAGAACCCCGACGATCTCGATGTCCTGCGCTATGTGTACAACACCCTCAAGGCGCAAGGCTGTGATGAGAAGGATGAAATCATGGTGGAGTTAAAGACGAAATACGAAGCTACCGCCCAGCAACTGAATACCCGCCTTTCGGAAGAGTTCCTCGCTAAAAACCCCGGCATGGCTGCCCGTAAACTCTATGAGGATGGGAAGTACTCCGAGGCTATTGATAAGTATAGGGAGGCGATTGCACAGGAAACCGATCAGGACAAGCAGGCGGAGTATTATTTTGGTATCGCTTCTATCCAGTTTCGGCAGCTTAAGGCCTATTCTGCGGCCCGCGAAAATGCGCGCAAAGCAGCAAGCCTCCGCCAGGGATGGGGCCGGCCTTATATGCTCATCGGCGATATGTATGCAACGACCAGCCGCACTTGTGGTAACGATGCCTATACCCGGGGCCTGGCAGTTCTTGCCGCCATCGACAAATATGCATACGCCCGCTCTATTGACGGTGACGTGGCTGCAGAAGCCGGCAAAAAGATTTCGCTCTACAGCGGATCGGTTCCACCCAGGGACGATGTGTTCATGCGTGGTATGAACAATCAGCGGGTAACGGTTCCGTGCTGGATCGGGGAAGCAGTGACCCTTAAGTACTAAGCGTTAAACCATGAGGACTTCGCTGATCCTATGTGCTTTAGTGCTGGTACTCTGTGTGCCGGGTTGTACTCCGAAAACCACAGAACCAGTTGCTACTCCTACCCAGACAGCTCCTGCGGTAGTAGAAAAACCTGTTGCCCCTACTGGGCCCTGCAGGAAGTTTTCGGATGCCCGAAATCCTGACGAGGCTCTGCGCAATTTTGTCCTGTACCGGGATTTTCTGAAGGCAGAGGAATGGCAACAGGCATTCGAATACTGGCAGAAGGTATATGCGGAAGCTCCGGCAGCTGACGGCCAGCGCAATAGCGTTTTTGCCGATGGTATTCGTTTTTTTGAGCATTTCATAGAACAATCGAAGGATTCTACGGAGAAAGAGCGGTTCGTTGACCGGATTTTTCAGCTCTACGATGAAATAGACCGTTGTTATCCTGAAGGGGGATATGTGCCTGCGCGAAAGGGATTTGATCTTTATTATTCCTATCCCAATCGTGCAACGTATAAGCAAATTTATGACCTCTTTAAGTTGGCGATTGACCGGGATGGGTTGGAAACAGCGGATTTCGTCATTAACCCTTTTTCGTCTTTGTTGGTGGACTTGTACTTTGCCAAGGAAATAACTAAGGAGGAAGCTCAACAGTATCAGGGGCTTATCCGAAAAATTATTGCCAAAGGGCTGGAAACCTGCGAAGGTACAGCGTGTGAACGCTGGAGGGTGGTGGATGGGTATGCGCCTGCCCGCCTGGAGGCTTTCGAGGTGGTGCGGGGGTTTTATGACTGCGACTACTACATGGCCAAGTATATGCCCGTTTTTGAAGAATCGCCGAACGATTGCGATGTGCTTCGGGAAGTTTACAGCAGGTTGAAATTTGGAGGTTGCCCGGATACCGACGAGCGCCTGAAGAAAATCATCGAAGCGGGCAATGCTAATTGCAATGTGGAAAAAGGGCCTGTGGAAACGGCGTACAACTGTTTGCGTGATGGGGATTACGAATGTGCCATCTCCGGATTTGAAAAAGCAGCTGAAGAGGCATCAGATCCGGCCAAAAAAGGCCAGTATTTGTTGCTGATTTCCAAAATTTATTACGGCAGCCTTAAAAATTTCCCTCAGGCGAGGAAGTATGCCCTCAGAGCGGCCTCTGCCCGCCCTAACTGGGGCGAACCTTACATCCTCATCGGGCGATTATATGCCTCCAGCGGCCCTCTGTGTGGACCGGGCCGGGGCTGGGATAGTCAGATCGTGGTCTGGCCTGCAATTGATATGTGGAGCAGGGCGAAGTCTGTTGACCCCTCTTGCGCCGCAGAAGTCAATAAAATGATTGGGCGATATGCTCAGTATATGCCCAGTAAGGAGGATATCTTTCAACGCAACCTGAAATCCGGAGACCGGTTTTATGTCGGCTGCTGGATCCAGGAATATACGACTATCCGCTCCGCAGATTAAGGGGGAAAGGTCTGGGGTTGTGTAAAAAGGCCGGAGGCCGTCATTTGGAGGCTGACGACGCTAAATAATATTTTGAACAAACACTGTTTGCATTGATTTTGCGAAGCAAAATCAATGCAAACAGTGTTTGTTCAAAATACTTTTTTC
Organism: uncultured Haliscomenobacter sp.; assembly: GCA_964527495.1. Classification (GTDB taxonomy): domain Bacteria; phylum Bacteroidota; class Bacteroidia; order Chitinophagales; family Saprospiraceae; genus JADJPL01. The sequence goes on along the minus strand of CAZGOT010000008.1, from coordinate 4,885 downwards.
ACAACCCCATACTTTCTGGACAGCAGGATGGCCTCCAGCCTCCAAAATAACTTCCTCGTGTCCGGGCATTTGGGCAATCAGGCGGGACTTGCGCCAGCCCAGGCGCTATTCACTCATCATATGCTTTTTCCTCGCGGAGAATATGCAACACCTTTTCTTCAGAATAGCCGGTCATCAGGGAGAGGATCTGCACAGGGATACCTAATCGGAAGCCTGACAGGATCGCTTCTTTTTTAGCGAGTTCGCTACCTTGTTCAATTCCTTCTGCCCGGCCTTTGGCCATGAGCTTGTCGTAAAGTGTATCCATGGTTTGTGGGTTTGTATCCGGGGGCATTGCCTCCACTATCTTCTTGAAATCCTCAGGTTCTATATCCATACTCCTCGAAATATAAATGGAAAAACTCAGGAAAAAGTTCCCGTCCATGGCTTCCTGTATCGTCCGGAGGATGGGTGCAAGCCGTTCGAGTAAGGCAACGGGATTATGGCTGTATTTTTGCGTGAGCAGGGCTGCATAAAGCCAGGCTACCCCCATCCCGGCAATTTTATCGTCCTCCATTTCGTAGAGACTGGTAAAAATAGTCTCGAAATCCGGTACGTAGCGTAGCAAAGGGATATGTGCCGCTCCAAAAAGACCCCGCAGTCCGGGAAAGGCCCAGGGTTTTCCGCCCTGATAAAAGAGAAAGGGGATGATGGGCCTGAGGGCCTGGGGCATTGGTGTGCCCTCCTTTTTTTGTTTGCGCAGGTTTTTAACCTGCCGGCGGTACCCTTCGGCCAGGTAGGCCAACAATTGGACAGCGGCCCATTTGTCTGGATGACTTTTGTGTTCCAGGAGGATACTAACCAGGGTAGTCTGCCCCTCCCCGCCTTTCATGCGCACCGAAAAAACTGCATCTGAGAAAGTGGTTTTCAGGGAGGGGCTCACAAAAGATGCGTTTTCAGGTACAAGAGATTCCATATCGAGCTGTTTGACCAGCCGCTTTGGCAGCAGGTGCTTAAAAAAGTCCCTGGCGCTTCGGGGATCGTCGAGCAGCAGTTTTAGAAAAGCGTCGTGTGGGGAGCCGCCATCATGTCGAAATTTTTAAAAAAAATCGACACGACAAAGGTCTCAAGTTTATGAAATGTACATGATTGGTTGCCTTACTTTGACAGTATATCTATCAGCCTGTTATTGATATAGTAAACTTCTTTCCACACTTTTACTCCTGAGAGCCATCCAATTTGTTCAATTTTTTTTAGATAGTTTGAAGCCGTTTGGCGTTTGGCAATACCATACTCTTCGAGTACTGAAATTTTAATATAGGGGTAGCTGAAGAGCAGTTCTACCAGTTCTTTGGCGAGAACATTACCCATGACGGCTTTGACTTCCTTTTCAGCAGCATCTTTCAGCGCGAGGATATTTCTTATTTTTTGCAGTGTTGTCTGGGCTGTTGCTGCCACGCCATTTAACACATAGAGGACCCACTCTGTCCAGTTTTCTTCCTCTGTAACTTCCCGCAACAGGCGGTAATAATCTATTTTGTTTTCAATGATGTATTTACTCAGGTATAGCACGGGCAACCCTAATAATTCTTGCTGAACAAGATACAAGATGTTCAGTATCCGTCCAGTACGGCCATTGCCATCGCTGAAGGGGTGTATCGCTTCAAATTGATAATGGATTAAAGCTAACTTGATGAGCGGATCTAAGGAAGATACTTCTGGATCGTTGATAAAACGCTCTAAAGCGGCCATTTTGGTCCTAATCATGTCTTCGCCTTCCGGCGGTGTATAGACTACTTTGCCGCTATACGGGTTGGAAAGTTTGGTGCCTGGGTTTTTGCGAATATTTTCGGTGGTCCACCGAATTTTTTGCATAATCCCTACGAGTAAGTTGGTGGTAATGAGGCCACTGTGGTCCAATTGCTCTAATCCCCAGTACATAGCTTGCCGGTACTGCAGGACTTCCCTGGCCGCCTGGTTTTTGACCAGATCACCTACAAGGGTGGCTTTGTACAGTTCATCTTGTGTGGTGACAATATTTTCTATGGCACTCGACTCTTTACTTTCTTGCAAAACGATGGTATTGAGCAATAGCTGCGGATTGGGCAGGGTTTGACAAAAGCCTTTTAGCTCCGCCAGTAGCCTGTTGGCCTGTATGGTTGCCCGGAAAATCTCCGGCGTCTCCAGATCTGCTGGAGGAGGTAGATCCTGTAAGGCATTGAATGGATGTTCCCTGTTAAATGGTATTTTATCCATCTTTGTGGTTCTTTCAAAATATTATTTGGCGGTGCAAGCCGCCAAAAGCCCCATAAATGCAGCAATATTCTTCACGCCGTCCGCCGTCAACCGTCTCCCGTCAACCGTCAACCGCGTCTCCCGTCTCGCGGAGAATCCGCAACACCTCTTCTTCGGAATAGCCGGTCATCAGCGAGAGTGCCTGTACAGGGATGCCCAACCGAAAGCCCGAGAGGATTGCTTCTTTTTTAGCGAGTTCGCGGCCTTCTTCCAGACCCGTTTCGCGACCTTCCTCGCGACCTTGTTCAATCCCTTCTGCCCGGCCTTTGGCCATGAGCTTGTCGTAAAGTGTATCCATGGTTTGTGGGTTTGTATCCGGGGGCATTGCCTCCACTATCTTCTTGAAATCCTCAGGTTCTATATCCATACTCCTCGAAATATAAATGGAAAAACTCAGGAAAAAGTTCCCGTCCATGGCCTAGTGGATGGGTGCCAGACGTTTGAAGAGGACTTTGGGATGAAGGGGATGTGGGGCAAATACCGATGGGGCCGCGGGCGTCACGCCCGCCTGGCACGATAATGGGCAAATGGCACTGTCGTTCAACTAATAACTTGTCTTAATAACAAGGCTTTGTGGGGTAATGGTAGGTTGCCGGGTATTGGAATTCCAGTGCCCGGTATTCGGGACCGCGGGCGGGACACCCGCGGTCCCGGGGGTCAATTTTTTACCTGTTTTTGTGTTGCTGGGCTATTATTACGTCCCTACAGGACGGGGGAGAAGGGGTATGGGCATTCTACCCATATTAGATCCCTATCGGGATTAGCAGAGGCCGCCAAAGAATTACATCCGAATAATCTTGTTAAAAATCGTCTCGAGTGGCCATCATGTAGAATTTTTTTTTAAAATCCGCTACGGTAATCTATTTGGAAATTACTGAATAGCACCGGTCAGATCTGCATCGGTTAGGTCAGCACCAGTAATGTCCGCACTGCTGAGGTCAGCATCGCTGAGGTCAGCGCGGGTTAGATCTGCACCGATTAGTTTGGTACTGGTAAGTTTTGCGCGGCGAAGATTGGCACGGTACAGGTTGGCATTAGTCAGATTGGCACCGCTCAGATCAGCGTCCCGCAACTGCGCATCCTGGAGGTTGGCACCGCTCAGGTTTACATTACTCATATTAGCACTATCCAGGTTAGCCTTATGGAGGTTGGCGCCACTGAGGTTTACGCCGCTGAGATTTGCGTAGCTCAAATCGGCGCCGCTTAGATTAGAAGTACGTAAATCGGCGCCGCTCAGATCCGCATCGTGTAAATCGGCACCGCTAAGGTTAACCACGCTGAGGTCGGCACCGCTTAAATTAGCCCAGCTCAGATCAATCCCGCTTAAATTGGAACAGCTCAGATTAATCCCGCTTAGATCGTATTCGCTGAGGCTCACCCCAGTTAAAAAAGTAGAATATGAGGTCATGAACGGTACAAAATTTGTAGTCATATCTACACCGCCAATACTAATACCTTTAAAATCGCGTCTACCGCTATTAATTGCATCCAAAAATTCGCTGAATATCATTTTTTAATCATTTACAGGTTGAAAAATAGTTAGCGCCGTTTAAAGATCTTCTTAATATTCCCCGGAGCGCCATTGTGATTTCATTTCGTTATCCTGTGCTTACCCCAACTATTAGGACAGCTAAAAATAGATTTTTTAGTTTGAAGAACCAACCTGTGTTTTCCACAAATGAACGCCAACAATTTTGGCCCTCCAAAGGCCAAAAAATTGTTGGTGTTCATTTTGTGCGTAAACACCATCACGCAGCATTTTTAGCGTATTGCCCATATACCTCTCTTGGTATTTGATCATTTAAAGAACTGTGCCTTCTCTCATTATTATACCACTTTATATACCGCTGGATACCCTGATATAATTCCGTCGCATTATTCGATGGCCAAAGGTAGATATGCTCGTATTTAAGACTCCGCCAAAAACGCTCAATGAATGCGTTATCCGTTGCACGTCCCTTACCGTCCATACTCAGCTTAATACCTTGACCTAGAATGTATTCACTAAAGACACTACTGGTAAACTGGGCCCCTTGATCCGTGTTAAAAATCTCTGGCTTCCCATACGCTTCCACTGCCCCGGCCACGACTTCCTTACACCACTCGGCCTCCATGGTATTCGACACCGACCAGTTCAAAATCATTCGGCTGTGCAAATCAATTACCGCCACTAAGTACATAAAACCTTTAGCCATAGGTATATATGTAATGTCGGTAGCCCATACCTGGTTCGGATGTGTAATTTCCAGACCGCGCAACAAATAGGGAAAAACTGCATGGTCTTTAGCCCGTTTCGAAGTATGAGGCCCCGGAATCAGCGCACGTAACCCCATTACTTCATAATACAAACGGCTCACCCGGTTATAGCTCACTGCATATCCCATATCCCGGGTTAGCCAGCTATACATCCGTGGGGCGCCTTTGTAGGGGTGTTCCAGGTAATGCTCATCCATAAGACGCATCAGTTCCTCATTAAACGAACTTTCTGACCTAGGTTTATAGTATATTCCGGAACGATGAATCCCAAGCAAACCACATTGCTGTACCAGGCTCAGCTACTACCTTCTTCTTGAACTCGGACGTAAATTTTCTTCGGTTTGCCATAGCACTT
>CAZGOT010000007.1:15026-31799 GCA_964527495.1 uncultured Haliscomenobacter sp. | reverse complement strand
ACGCCGCCAAATTTTATTTTGAATGGACACTGTTTTATCTCATTTTGCGAAGCAACATGAGATAAAACAGTGTCCATTCAAAATAAAATTTGGCGGCGTAAGCCGCCGAACGAAAAGCCGGGGGCTTTTTACACAACCCCATACTTTTCACACAACCCCAACCACATAAATATCAATGGTTATGCCCTTCATGGCCAGGCATATCTTTGCCGGCTTTTTCATTTTTCACATAATCCATTCCACATTTAGGGCACTTTCCTGGTTGGTCGCTGCCACTGCCGGGGCAATACATAGGGCATATGTACGCAGACGTATATTCAGGCCCACTCTGATCCTGGGCGGGGGCTTCCTGCTGCGCACCGGAATTTGGTGTTCCTCCGTGGTTGCCGCCACAGGCAGTAATCTGCAGGGTAAGGCCAATTAACAAGGCGAAAAGGAATTTTTTCATGATGTAAATTGTTTGAATAAAATGAATCAAATTAATTAGAAGCTGGGCGTTCGTATTTACAGCAGCCGTGGAGCTTATCATACACCTCATCCGGTGCTCGAAACTCGTCGGTGTCGTGTCCGACTGCTGCGACTTTCTTCTTGATATCTTCCAAGTTTGCGGATTTTGCAAGATACTTTACGCTGAGCATTTCCTCCTCAGCACTCCACTCGGCAGAGATTACACCAGGTATTTGGGTCACCGTGGATTCAATCCGACGTTCACACATCCCGCAATTTCCATACACTTTAAAAGAAACGGTAGTTGCACCTTTTGGTGCCTTCGGTGCTTTGCTGTTGGTCTTTTGGCCAAAAGCAACAGTGCCGGAAACCAGCACAATGGCAAGGAATAGAAGGAGCTTTTGCATAGTTCAAATATTTAAATGAATAAAATAAATAATATGATATCGTATTATACCTGCATTTACCACACCAGGCAGAAAATGGTATGCTGTTATGCGTTCGAGTAATACCTTTTCGTATCCGGCAACAAGTCATTTTCTTTTTGCGTAACCCTGGATAAATCTATAATATTGTTCAGCATTGCTTATAAGGAGTCTTTTACAATTCCACAGCGCAACATTTCATCCCCAAAATAAGGATTGCGCACCTCTCTGACTGCACTGACCCAATCACCGCCCTTATCGTTGAACGCCATAGGGCAATGCTGTAAATAAAGGATTTGGCCGCCTCCACCAATTACCCTTAGGTTGCGGATAATATTTTCTGATAAAAATAAGAATTGCTGCCGTTGAGCTTCAATATGTTTTGCTTCTCCGATGGCTTTGGTGGAGGCCTTTAGCGGGCCAATATTTGTCTGGATATAATTACGGAGTTCCAGGGGTAAATCCTGATAGGCTATTGCATTCAGGGCATCGAGTAGGTTGTGTGCCATCCTTTTTCCAGCTTCGCTATCGGTAGCAATCAGCGCATCTTTGAGCGCAAGATATTGCAGGAGGGCTTTATTCCACTGGTTTTGGAAAGTGGCCGTAGTGAGGTGGCGCAAATCTGGAAGGGGTGTTTGCTTTAACCCTGCAACCTGGATAGATCGGTGCATCATGCTGGTCTGATTGTTGAGCTGCGCTGCTGCATCTATCACAAAAGCCCCTTGTACAACGACGCGTTCTCCGGACTCCAGGCCGGAGCGGACGACATAACCTTCATCGGATACGCTACTGAGTTCGACTTCCCGAAACTCAAAGGAAGGTACCTGGGCATCGGGTACTTTAACATAGACTACAGAGCGTTTACCTGTCCACAAAACTGCTGTTTTGGGTACGATGAGGGCGGTTTTATCCTTATTTGCGGTACGAGCACGCAAATTGGCTTCGACCAGCATTTCAGGTTTGAAAACCCCGCCTGAATTATCCAACTCGGCACGTACTGCAACCGTTCTGGAATCCGGGTTCAGGAGAGGGTCTATGAATGTCACCCGGGCAGGGAAAATTTGTCCAGGAGCAGATGGGGTTGTTATTTCTACTGCTGCACCTATCTTTATTGCTGGCAGGTCCCTTTCATAAGCTTCCAGTATGGCCCATACTTTCTGCAGGTCCATAAGCTCCAAAACGGGCATACCTTCTTCCACATAATCTCCTACGGCAACTTTTTTTGAAACGACAAAGCCTGACCGGTCTGCCCGAAGTATGGCTTCCCGCTGAATTTTTCCGGAAGTTTCTACTTCGCGAATGAAGGTTTCCGGTAATTTCCATGCCCGAATTTTGTTTCTGGCCGCCTCTGCCAGTTCGGATTGTCCCCCTTGCAGGCGTATGGCTTCCAATAGTTCCCGCTGTGCATTGACCAGGGGTGGGGAATAAATTTTGGCGAGCTGCTGCCCCTGCCGGACTTTTTCCCCGGTAAAGGTGACGAAAAGGGCCTCTATACGGCCTGGCACATGAGCGGCTTGTATCGCTGCCCTGCGCTCGTCGGCTTTGATTTTACCACTCATGCTAAGCGGTTTTTCCGCGAAAGCTGCTGTGCCGACCAGTACCGTCCGGATATTGGATAGCTGAACGGCTTCCGGGGTCATTGTGAGTACCCTGTCATTTTTTCCCCCATCATTTTCTACCGGGGTGAGGTCCATTTCACAAAGCGGACAAATGCCGGGTCCGGATTGCCGGATTTGCGGGTGCATGGCACAGGTATATTCCTGACTGGGCGCATTTGCAGAAGAGGTATTGGAGACTTCCTCCTTGTCTGCTGCCGGCTTGAAAAGAAAATAGCCCAAAACGATCCCACCCAGTAGGAAGGGTATCAAAAGGAAAACGTTCACTTTTTTATTGATCATAAGTCTTTTATTTGATCCATTTTTCAATAGCCGCTATGGCAATAAAGCTTTTTGAAATTGCCTGGACTTCTTTTAATCTTACAGACAGCAACTGTTCGTAGAGCAAGAGCGATTTTCCTATACTGGAAGTTCCTGTCTCGAGGTCTGTCTTTGCTAGCCGTATTGCAGATTCAATCAATGGCACTTGCTCGCGGATAAGGCGGTACTGGATTTGGGCATCTTCCCATTCTGCCCTGGCCTGTTCGACTGCTGCGAGCAGGATATTGGCAGTTGATTTTTGCTGATCGGCAAGAGCTGCCTGTCGGAGCCGTTCTTCCTCGTCCCGGGAAGAATAGGTTTGCCGGAACAAAGGGAGCCGCACTCCAATCCGGGGCATGAGCATATCCCTGCCATCGGTGGCATGGATGCCTTCTCCAGTATTCATGAGGGCATAATCCAGACCAGCGGCAATAGAAGGGCGGCTTTCGGTGCGGTTCAGGGCTTGTTTTAGACGGGATGCTGCTATTTCATGCTCCAGCGCTACATTTCTGGGAAATCTGGCGATAATCTCTTCCCACCCCGCATCGCTGAACAGCAAAGGCGCAAGCCCGGAAGGAGATTCCATTACCATCACAGGAGTATTTACCGGCCTGTTCAAAATCCGGTTAATGACGGATTGTGGGGTTCTTCGGGCATTTTGGGTCTGCTGAAGTTGCTGGTTGAGGTCCAGAATGCGCATTTTTACAGCAAGGACATCTTCCAACCTGCCTTGACCGAGTTCCAGATTGGACTGTGCTAATTTTTCAAGGCTTTCTAGCAGCCTGACGTTTTCGGTCAAAATCTGTATGCCCTGCTCCAACGCATACAGTTGCCAGTATGCTTCTTTCATGGAGTAAAGTAGCTCAAGGCGTTCCATTTCCACACCCTCGAGGGTCACTTTTGCCTCTGCCAGGGCAATACCGGCTTTTTCTTCCCGGATATTCTTCCAGGGGATGGGCTGCATCACGCCAAAAGTTGCGGAGGGCATAAAGGAGCGGTTAGGAAAAGGGAAAGCGATAAATCCGAGGCTAAACTCGGGTTCGGGCCATTGCAGGGCCTGGGTTTCCCGTTGTCGCAGGGCTTCGTAATAGAAATTTCCCGCACGCAGGGCAGGGTTATTTTCTACAATGCGTGATAAGAGGCTGTCGAGGGGCTGGGCTAGCAAATTGCCTGTTCCCCATAAGAACAACAATACACTATTTATCAATGGTTTCATACGACTTATTTAAGAGTATGTTCGGCATATTGGGAAAAGCAATGCTCAGAAGAAAAATCTTCTTAAATGGCTTTCTCAGTAGTGCCCTTCCTGTTTTGTCTATGCCAGCGCTGCTCCTGCCAAATACAAAAGAGCACAGGAATAATAAATACAGAAATGATTTCAATAAAAAGGCCTCCAAATGCGGGTATGGCCATAGGTGCCATAATCTCAGAGCCTTTGCCCTGGGCGGTTAGGATAGGCAGATAGCCCAACAGGGTAGTTGCCGTAACCATCATCGCTGGCCGAATCCGCCGCTGAGCTCCTTCCAGGACAGCCTGGCGGATGGCCGGGATAGAATCAGGCTGTGCAGTCCGGAATTTTTCTTTCAAAAAAGTAGCCATCAACACCCCGTCATCGGTTACGATACCAAATAATGCGAGAAAGCCTACCCAAACGGCAACACTGAGATTTATGGGTTTTACCTGGAATAAATCCCGAAGGTTTTCCCCAAAGAAGGGAAGGTCCAAAAACCAGGGCTGCCCATACAGCCAAATCAGGATAAAGCCGCCTGCAAAGGCGACCAGGACCCCCGTGAAAACCATTGCAGAAATCAGAAAAGAACGGAATTCCAGGTATTGGATCAAAAAGATGATGAGCAGGGTTACGGGAAGTAAAATAGCGAGTCGCCCGGAAGCCCGAAGGTGTTGTTCATAGTTTCCCGCAAACCGGTAGCTGACGCCAGGGGGTACAGAGAGCGTTCCCGCAGCGATTAGTCCTTCGATATGCTTTTTGGCATTTTCAACAGCATCCACTTCTGCAAATCCGATTTCTTTATCAAAAAGGACATATCCGGTAAGAAAACCGTCTTCGCTGCGGATCATCTGAGGGCCTTGAACATAGTGGATTTCGACGAGGTCGCCTAATGGAACCTGGCTGTTGGTATTCCGGGATGGGACATACACGCGTTCCAGCGCCTCTGGACTGTTGCGCAACTCGCGCGGATAACGCACCCGTACATTGTACCGCTCTCTTCCTTCAACCGTCTGGGTAAGTGCTGTTCCCCCCACGGCTGCCTGGATATATTCCTGGACCTCCTGGATGGTCAGGCCATGCCGGGCGATTGCTTTCCGGTCCAGGGCAAGTTCGAGATACGGTTTTCCTTCGATGCGCTCGGCAAAAACTGCTGCACTTTTGACCCCTTTAACCTCGCGAAGGGCTTTTTCGAGATCCAGTCCGAATGCCTCTATGGCGGCAAGATCCTGCCCTTTGACCTTTATGCCCATGGGGGCGCGCATCCCGGTCTGGAGCATGACCAGACGGGTTTCAATGGGTTGAAGCTTTGGCGCTGAAGTGACACCCGGAAGGCGGGTTACGCCGGCAATTTCCTGCCAGATATCATCCGGACTATGGATATGGGGCCGCCATTGCCGAAAATATTGGCCGCGAGGGTCTGGTATCAAGTTGCCTGTGCTGTCGCGTACATAATCCCCCTTTTCATCTACCTTAAACCGCAGCCGTCTGCCGGATTCGTCGGTTTTATATTCTGATTTGTACTGGATGACGTTCTCAAACATATTGATAGGGGCCGGGTCCAGTGCACTCTCGGCCCTGCCCAACTTTCCTACAACCAGTTCCACTTCAGGAATGCTGCTCACGGCCATATCGAGCAACTGCAGGTTGCGGACGTTCTCCTGAATCCCGGAGTGGGGCATCGAGGTGGGCATGAGCAAGAAGGAGCCTTCGTCGAGCGAGGGCATAAACTCCCTTCCCAGTTGCTGAAAAATAGAATACCCTGCCACCAGGATACCCAGAGGCAACAGCAGAAATATAAATTTATAGGCAAGCAATACCTGTAAGACGCGCTTGTAAATACGGACAATAAAAAAGAGTAGGCCCAATATACCCCCCAGGGCTAGTGCGACAAAAAGAAAATTCAGCAGCAGGTTTTGATCTACCCCCAGAGGCATCCACATACGGGTTATCAACAAGGCAATCACGGATGCAAAAAGAAGATTTTTGATCCATTTGACTTTTTGTTGTGCAGATGCATCCAGCCTGGGGCTTATAATGGCTGCAACCAATCCGGTGAAGGCTATAACCAGCAGGATAATGCCTGCAAAGGCGGAATGCTGGAACAACCATAGCCATAACCCGACAGCCATCAGTACCCCATTACCAGAAATCAGCCAGAAACGCCTCGGGCTCTTGATGGAAAAGACCGTATGTGCAAGCGCTGGCAAGGCCACCAGGGAGAGGAACATCGCCACGCCAAGTGCAAAAGTTTTGGTAAAAGCCAGGGGGCGGAACAGTTTGCCTTCCGCGCCCTCAAGCGCAAAAACGGGCAGAAAACTGACAATGGTGGTTACTACGGCTAATACGATTGCCGTACCAACTTCTGTGGAGCCTTTGAAGACAGTGGTGAAAAGGTCTTCCCCCGGCGGTCTCCGCTCCATGCGGTGCACGATACTTTCTGCCATCACGATACCGACATCCACCATAGTACCGATTGCAATGGCAATCCCCGCAAGGGCTACTACGTTGGCATCCACTCCGGTATGGCGCATGATAATAAAGGTAAGCAATACCCCCACCGGCAATAAGCCCGAAACGGCTATAGAAGCACGCAGGTTGAACAGCAGGATGATGACTACAATGGTGGTGACCAGGATTTCCTGGGCCAGGTTGTTGTACAGTGTCCCGATTGTTTCGCGGATGAGCTGTGTGCGATCGTAAAAGGGGATAATACGGACCCTTGAAACGGTTCCGTCTTCCAGTATTCTATGCGGAAGGGCAGATTCCAGCTCCTTGATTTTTTCCTTTACATTTTGGATGACCTCCAGCGGATTAGCGCCAAACCTGGCTACGACTACCCCGCCAACTGCCTCGGCACCTGATTTGTCAAGGGCACCCCGGCGATCGGCAGGCCCCAGGTTCACTTTGGCAATATCGCGGATGTGGATGGGAATATTATTTACGACACGCACCACTGTCTCTTCGATATCTTCAATACTTTTGATATATCCCAAGCCGCGGACATAGTATTCCACCAGGTTAATTTCCATGGTCTGTGCACCGATATCCAGGTTGGTGTTGCGCAGCGCCTCCATTACCTCCTTTAGGGAAATCCCGAAGGTGCGCATCGTTTCGGGGTTAACATCCACCTGGTATTCCCGGACAAATCCACCTACCGAGGCTACTTCGGCCACCCCTTCTGCCGAACTGAGGGAAAAGCGCACCAGGTAATCCTGCAGGGAGCGAAGTTCCTGCACATCCCAGCCCCCTGCCGCCTGGCCTTTTTCATCGCGGCCTTCCAGGGTGTACCAGAATATTTGTCCAAGTCCGGTAGCATCGGGTCCAAGGGCGGGCTGGACGCCCTGGGGCAGAATTCCGGGGGGAAGGGCATTCAGTTTTTCCAATATCCTGGAACGCGTCCAGTAAAATTCCGCTTCATCCTTGAAAATGACATAAATAGTAGAAAAGCCGAACATGGACGAGGAGCGGATATTTTTGACCCCCGGCAACCCGAGCAGTGCAGTAGTGAGCGGGTAGGTAATCTGGTTTTCTACATCCTGGGGTGATCGTCCCGGCCACTCTGTGAAGATGATTTGCTGGTTTTCCCCAAGGTCGGGGATGGCATCTACAGCAACCGGGTCGCGGGGAATACCGGGAAGATGGAAATCAAAAGGCGCAGCACTAAACCCCCAAAGTATCAGGAGGAATAGGAAGAGTAAAGTCACTGCCTTGTTGTGCAAGAAAAAATATATAGTATTTTTTATCATATATTCAATTAGGTATATGGCCTGCCTTTAGTGAAGGCAGGAAGATATTTCTGATTGGGACCTTTTCTAAAAGACCAATAACTGAAAATCCGGGAAACCTAATTGCGGAGTATCTGCAGCAATATGTGCAGGCCATATTTGGGAGGGGGCAAACCATTTCCCCAGCGATTGGGGTAGGAGAGGACACTTGCAGGCAGGAGGTATAGGCATTCCCTTACGTCTGCGAGAGGCGGAAGCAACGGTGCCGTCAGCGAATGCAAAAGATTGGGCAGCTTATGCCATTGGGGGATATCTGACTTCAGGACTGCGCTGCGGTTGTCGCAACATCCTTTTTTGCCATCCCCTGTCTCTTTACTTTTCTTTGCGTGAAAAGGACAGGCCGGAGGGGTCGTTTGACCTGAGTGTGAGGTATGGCAGCTCTCCGGGGTTATAAAAAGCGCCTGCGAACGAAGTTCACCCTGGCAGTAATGCCTTGTAAGCACTATACCACAGGAACTCGCTAACACGAGTAGCGCTAAACCGATATGGACTAACCTTACCAAAAAAATGGGTTTTATCCCACAAATATATCAAAAAAAATTGGCAACTGCAAGTTTGATGCAGGACCTGAAAAGCATGGGCCCGCATTCATCCTTTTACTGTGCGTCTTCGCGGTAGGCATAATTAATGAGGTCATAGGTGGTAATGATTCCGGCAAGTTCGCCCTCGTCATCTATTATCGGGATAGCATGGAACAAATTCTCGTGAAAATAACCAGCAGCGGCCATGAGGGTATCCTCCGTGCCCAGGCAAGCTACTTTTGCTGTCATGACCTCTCCTGCGAGGAGCGAGCGCAGGAGGGCATGGTTATATTCCTCCGCTTTTGAGTCGCTTAATAGGGTAAAACCCTGTATAACCCTCAAATAATCCGCCCGGCTAATAATCCCGACCACTTTTTTATGGAGTATTACAGGGATATGATGGATACTATAGTGGTCAAAAATATCCTTGACCTTCTCCATAGAATCGTCTGGTTGTACGGTGATGACCTCTTTGGTCATGATCTCTTTAACTTTAGTTTTGGTGCCGAACATGGTAATGGATTTTACAGGTTATTTCAGAAAAATATGGAAGGCTGTCGGCCCCGTATCAGGAAAATTCCACCTCTTGTTCAGACATTGGTGCCATTGGACCAAAACCGCACATCAGCAGGTCGTGTGCGGTGATGATGCCGACGAGAATATCAGCCTCCACTACAGGGAGGGCATGGAATTTATTGGCAAGGAAAATATCGGCTGCAAGCCCTATGGTATCCTCTGGGTCCAGGCTCAGGGGATTTTTGGTCATAATATCTTTGGCTTTGGCGGCCTGTAGTGCCTTTTTCATCCAGGTGGGGCCGGAAGAGCGGAGGGAAAGGAGGAAGGCAAAGTGCAGGATGTCGGTTTTGGTGATTATCCCCTGCAGCAATCCTCCATTTTCTACCACCGGGATATGGTGGAATTTTTGCTTGTCCAGAATGTTTTTAACTTCCAGCACACTGGTATCCGGGGCGACGGTCACTACAGGAGTACTCATGATATCGCGGACAGGTAGGTTGGTATTCATGGTATTGTTTTTTGGTTGGCACGAATGGATTTTCACGGTATTTCAAATCTACCAAACCTTTTTGGAGCAGGAAATGACATTCATCACCTCTTGGGCAAAACAAATCCAGGCAAAGGATTACGCTTTTCTACCCGCAATTATACACGTGCGGAAAATCCTGAATACGCACTAATCCTGGTAATGAAAAATGGCCAGCGGGAGGGAAGTTGAGAACACCATTTCGCGGGTGAGCTTTTTGTGGAAAAGGTTTTCCAGAAAGGAACGGTGATGGGTTCCCATGGCAATGATGGACGATTGGGTATTTTGGGCATGGAGAGCAATAGCTTCCAGGATGTCTGGGTTATGGACTTTGCTCATTGTTAATTTTACCCCTACTTTTTCCAGTGTACTTTCTATGTATGTACCGGAAAGTTCTGCGGAAGCTTGTGCACGGGAAGTGCAAATATGGACCAGATGGACAGTTGCATCAGGGAAAAGGGAGGCAAGGCCTATCACTTTATCGAGCATCAGGCCCTCGTTTGGTTGATAATCACAGGCGTATAGCAGGTTTTTAACTGGTGAAAAAGCGGAATTTCTGGGTACAAGAACAACAGGGCAGTGTGCTTTGCGTGCCACTTCGGTAGAGATACTGCCCAGCCATTTCTCCAGGCCCTTCGCTTGTCCGGTAGTACCCATTACCAGTAGATCTGTATTGCTTCGACGCGAGAGGTTGCACAACTCATCGGTAACGAAGCCATTAATCACCTCTGGTTCAACGGCTGCAGTATTTTGGATACGCCTTCCAGCAACAGAAATACCAGCCGACTGACTGAGCGATTGCAGCAACTCCTGCTTTAAATGGAGTTCTTCGGAAACCCCATCAAGCAACGTAGCGCCACTTCGGTCTGTTTCAGGTTGATATACATGGACGAGGCGCACGCTTGCCCCCAGGAATCCAGCTAGTTCCAGGGCATATCGGTAGGCATTTTTTGCCGTTTCGGAAAAGTCGGTCGGAACGACGATATTGCGGATTACAGCAGGTTTATTCGATAGTTTAAATAAGGCGTGCAGCAAAATGCGCAACTCTTCCGTTGAAGGAACTACTTTTTGTAGGATGACCTGTCCATTGACCACTAATGCCGGTATCCCGGAAACTCCTGATTCCAGTAAGCGATCAATTTCGCGAACTTCAGTCACAGGAATATCCAGCCCTAATTGCCAGAGGGCCTGCAACAGATTGGTCTTGAGTTGCCGGTCCATCGAAGCACCAATTCCGAGCAGTTCGACTGTGTGCATTTTGACAGGATTTTCCTTTTCCTTCATAAACGGAAGTGCTTTGCATTCTTCCGATAGCTTTCATTTTTGTACAAATGGCAGCCGCTTGGGAAGCAAATCGTTCATTTTCGTTGCAATATCCGGGGTTTGTAGAATTACATTGATGATTTTTGTCATTCTAATATCCAGCATTCGGCTAGGTCTGGGCAGGAATTGCTAATTTTTTACCAGAAAGCCTGCTTTAGGACAACAGTTGCCAGGAGCAAACCAAGGCCAGTTTTTGCCTGATGTCCTGTTATGGCGGGTATCTGAAAGAATCTGTCGGCCCGAAAAACTTTATCTTTATGTACTGGATATTAAATTAAAAATGCTTAATTTAGGCCTTAATGTTTTTAAATAGCCATGCCACCAGGGCTAAAATGCAATAGTTTGGACACTCAACGACCAGTTTCAAATAAATCGGATACCCAATTACGGCTCGATGCGGTTATTGATACGGCTACCGACGGTATCATCATTATTGACGAGACCGGTTCGATGGAGCTGGTGAACAGATCTGCCGCTAAATTATTTGGGTACACAATGGAGGAATTGACCGGCAAAAATGTCCGTATGCTGATGCCGCAGCCTCATCGGGATGCCCATGACGGATACCTGGAAAACTATATGCAGACAGGTATCCGCAAAATAATCGGTATTGGGCGGGAAGTTAACGGGATGCGCAAGGATGGGTCTTTTTTTCCATTTAGATTGAGTATCAGCGAAGTAAATCTAAAAGATAGAAGGGTTTTTACAGGTATTATCCACGACCTGACAGAACAAAAACGCTTTGAGCAAGCACTTAAAGAAGAAAAGGAAAGGGCTCAGAACTATCTCGATATTGCCAATACCCTGATTGTGGTCATCAATGCAGATGGGGAAATCGAGTTGATTAATCATAAAGGAGCAGAAATACTGGGATATCCGGAGGAAAAACTTCAGGGAAAAAACTGGTTCGACCTTTGTCTGGAGCCCGCTTCGCGTGAAAAATTCCGTTTTTTATTTAAAGATATTATGGAAGGCCGGCAGAGGCCTCTGGAATACCTCGAAAACCTTATCGTCGTAAACGGTGGCCATAAGCGGCTTATCGCTTTCCGCAACTCCCTCCTTACAGATGCTTCCGGTAAACCCATCGCAACTATTAGCTCCGGAGTGGATATCACCGAGCAGCGGGCAGCAGAAGAACGCATCAAACAGCTCAATACAGAACTGGAGCAACGCGTGGAACAGCGGACCGAAGAGCTGGCCTCGGCGGTAAACCAGCTCCTTAATATCAACAAAAAACTCGAGCAGGAGATTCAGGAACGCAAAGCCGCTGAGGAGGCCCTCCTCCAAAGCGGGAAAGAACTGAGGGGCCTCTACGAAAAGGAAAAAGAGCTCAGTAACCTCAAATCCCGCTTTGTTGCTATGGCCTCCCATGAATTTCGGACGCCCCTTAGCACTATCCTCTCCTCTGCTGATCTGATGGATGCCTATTCCAAAACCGAACAGCACGAAAAGCGCCTGAAGCATTCTGCCAGGATTAAATCGGCAGTAAGTAACCTCACCAGTATCCTCAATGATTTTCTTTCCCTGAGCAAGCTCGAAGAGGGAAAAATCCAGTGCCAGCCCGTCGAGTGTGATTTGGTAGATTTCTGCCAGGAAATTATTGACGAGGTTAGCCCCCTGCTCAAAACAGGCCAGTCTATCGTCCACCAGCCACTTGAAAAAAATACTATTGTTTGGGTGGATAAGAAAATTCTGAAAAATGTGCTCTATAACTTGCTTTCGAATGCCATCAAATATTCTGAAGAGGGCCTGCCAATAGAGTGTGCAATGACCCTCAGCGATGAGGAATTACTTATTACCGTCCGGGATTATGGTATTGGAATACCGGAAGAAGAACAGCAGCACCTCTTTACCCGGTTTTTCCGGGCACATAACGTGGAAAACATCCAGGGTACCGGCCTGGGGCTCAATATCGTGAAACGTTACCTCGACCTGCTAGATGGGCATATCTCTTTCGAAAGCATACAGGGGAAGGGATCAACTTTTTTCGTGGGTATCCCGCTTCAATTGCAGGCTTGAAGCCATCAAGGGAGTTGGGTATCCCCTGTTGGTGTAGAATGGCCTGGGAAAAAGACGGCAACCAGGATATTATTTGTGGCATAAGGCGAATAGATGGAATAAAGAAAGAATTTTCAGACAGCCTCTTTTAAATTGCGTTGTGTTTGAACCGTTAATACTAAAAATCCCTATTTTTAGGACAAATTACCCAAAGAACAACCGGACAATGAACAAAAAGAAAATCCTGGTCATCGAAGACAACTTGGAAGTGCGGGAAAATCTCGCCGAAATTCTGGAACTTTCGGGATATGAAGTGTGCCAGGCTACAGATGGAACCGAAGGCGTGGAACTGGCCTCGCGGGAAAAACCTGACCTGATCATCTGCGACGTCATGATGCCAAGGCTCGATGGCTTTGGAGTATTGAATATTCTCGGAAAAAAGTCCGATACGGCCTCTATCCCCTTTATCTTCCTCACGGCCAAAGCAGAGAGTGCCGATTTCAGAAGGGGTATGAACCTCGGTGCCGATGATTATATTACCAAACCGTTCTATAAAGATGAACTCCTTGCTGTGGTAGATACCCGCCTCCGCAAAAGCGAACAAATTAAAAAATTCTTCGACCGCACCGAAAATGGATTGAATTCCTTCATCAACGAAGTACGTGGGTATGAAGAATTACAAAAACTTTCAGAACAACGCAAATCCAAGCATTTTAAAAAGCGGGAACTCATCTATGAAGAAGGGGATTACCCGCGCTACCTCTATTTCATCAAAAGTGGCAAAATCAAGGTTTTCAAGACCAACGAAAGTGGTAAGGAATACATCATTGACATCCTCAGGGAAGGGGAATTCCTCGGATATGTAGACCTTATCAAGGATTCCCCTTATACCGAATCTGCCGGGGTACTGGAGGATGCCGAACTCAGCCTCATACCCAAAGAAGATTTTGCCACGCTGCTCTATGGCAATCGCGACGTTTCCTCCCGCCTAATCAAAATGCTCGCCAACGAAATCGCGGGAAAAGAAGAGCAACTTCTGCAACTGGCTTACAACTCAGTGCGCAAAAGAGTCGCCGATGCCGTCTTGTTCCTGAGTGGGAAAGAGGGCAAAAACGAAATCAATATCCTCCGCGACGATCTCGCCCGAATTGTTGGTACCGCAAAGGAGAGCGTTATCCGGATGCTCACGGAATTCAAAGCAGATGGCTATATTGACATTGTAGATGGAACCATCACCATCAAAGATGCCAAAAAACTGGCTAACCTGCCGGGTTGATCAGCAAGGCCTACGCACTTATTTTTGCTTTTCTTTCCATACCAGCCCGAGCAGGGAAGACAAGAATATTGCACCGCCAACCAGGGATAACCACCATTGATGTAAAAACCCGGCAATGATGATAATGATTACCATCAGATAAAACCGGATAATCATTGTACTGACGCTTATTCCAAATTGTTTCATGGTTGCTTGTGTTTTAGTTTTTCCTTTTATTAATCCCGATTCGCCTGCTTTTTCCGGAATCCAGACGTTAGACGAGGCTCCGGATTATAGCGGCATGTCGCTAAGTTAGGTTTTTTTATCGTCAATTGCAAATATTTGCCAATTGTTCGATGCTGTTTTTTGATATACTACAGTTTTTATTTTTATACTTTTGGTATATGCCAAATAAAAAAGAAGTACTTTTCTGCGATGTTGTTTGGCAATATGTATCGGCTGCGTATTTTGGGTCTGGCCTTCTGCAGGTTTGTCCTGGAAGCCATGCCCCGTGTACCCTCGGATAGGGTCGTTCCTGGAAAAAACGAATAGGGCTTGCCGTATGGAAAATGTCTTTAATGCAATCTGGATAAATGTACTTTCAATTGGGGGTGCTGCCTACGCAGGGATATGCGCAGTTTTCTATTTTTTCCAGCACTATTTCTTTTTTAGACCTGAAATACTGCCTGGAAAGTTCGTTTTCCGTTATCCCTTCCCTTTTGAAGAAGTGGATTTTTCCATGGAAGACGGGGGCAAGATAAACGGCCTTTTGTTTAAAATACCAAATTCGAGAGGCGTGGTCCTTTACTTCAAAGGCAATTCCCGGAGCCTGAAAGGATGGGGCAAATTCGCGAAAGATTTTGTTGGGAAGGGGTATGATTTCTTTATCTTCGACTACCGGGGCTTCGGAAAAAGTTCAGGCAGGCGTACGGAAAATATCCTCTATAACGATGCACAGTTTGTATATAAATGGGTCAGCGAGCGGTATCCGGAAGAAAAAATAATCGTGTACGGGCGCTCTCTGGGTAGTGGTATTGCAGCTCGGATTGCCTCCTGGAACAAACCCCGGATGCTCATCCTGGATGCCCCGTATTTTAGTTTCCTGCACCAGATCCGGCGCTTTGGATTTTTCCTTCCCCTTTCGGTCCTGCTTCGATACCAGATCCGCACCGATCGCTTCCTGCGCAAGGCAACCTGCCCGGTCTTTATTATCCACGGCGACCAGGATCGGCTGATCCCCCACCGGCATGGGCAAATGCTTCAGGAATTGATTCCGGAAAAAAGTGCGTTAATCACGATTCAAGGTGCTCACCATAATAATTTACCGGATTTTGCTGCCTACCACGAGCAACTCTATGATTTGCTCAACGATGATGCCTACTATTGGGAATTCTGCAGGAAAGCAGTTGGGTGAAAAGCCGTTTCTTTGTTCCGGTACAAAATAGTATGCTGAACGGCTGTCGAAAGAAAATTTTCGTAGAGCGAAAGTTGTCTTAGTGTAGGTATTCAAGAAATAAAATTTCCCTCACAAAATAGAGCAGGGCGTTTAAACATAACCAGGACAGGAGCAACGGCGTGCAAAAAATTTCAATAATCGCCTGGATTATGGTCTAATCACTATCAGGCGTTTGGATTTGCCCACTATTATCCCGCGGTCATCTTTGATATAAAGGAAATACGGGCCTTTTGCCAGTTGGGACAGGTTGAGTTTTTCGATTTGATTGCCAGAAACGAAAAATTTCTTTTTGAAATGAATATTGCCAATCATATCCCCGATAATTACTTCATAATCGCCGGGCGGATGCATGAAAAACTCGAGGCGGATATCGGCAATTGCCGGATTGGGATAGGCAAAGAAATCCAGGGAACTGGACTTGAGCAAGGGGATTTCCTGGATATCGGTGACTTTGAACTCCACTTTCTCCGTATTATACCCGCTGCGATCCATAGTCAGGACGGCAATAGGCTCCAGGGATTCGTCTGACCAAAAGGTATAAGTGATGAGCGTTGTTTTGGGAAAAAGATCTTTTACAGAGGCAGAAGTACTGATATTTTGCCAGCGACGCTGCCCGATTTTGATTTCTACCTGAAACGTGTAAGTAAAGGTTTGCTTTTCCCGAAGGGCTTCAAAAATTCCGCCCGGGATAAGGACTTTCCCCCAGGTATTGGTCTCGCTGAGTAGTTTGATATTTACCTTCAAACGAACAGAATCTGGGCGCAAGGGGAGTTTGCGCAATAATTCGGAGGGTAAATCGTCGGCTGCAGCAGTAGCGGTGGCAACCCCGCTATACTGGAAGGTGCTGCCCAGCCTTTGAGGCAATTTGCGCACTGGCATGGCAGGGGCATAGACAGTACGGGTATCAGGGCTTAAACCAAAGGGATCTTGCCCATTGGTCTGTTGCAGGCGCAGCTCATTGCCCGTTCGAATATAGAGGGCTTCGGAAAAGTGAGGCCCTGGTCCAGTCAAATGATTGCCGCTACCAGCTTTAGCCCAGGTAAATTTTCTGGAATAAGGGGCTTGCAGTGCGGTAAAATCCCAGCGCTGTTCCTTATCCGGTGCGAGGGGCTGGATATTGGCAGGCAGCAGATCCAGGGCCATTACGTAGGTATCACCTTCTCCAGGCAGGTTTCCTGAAGGGATTACAGGCTGCCCAAAAGCGGTTACAGTCAGCAGAAGTCCCGCTCCAGTCAACAAAAGGGATGTAAATCGCACCGGTAGCATAATTTTTTCCGCTGTGAAGGTAGGGGTGATTTTCCGAAATTCCCAACATAGTTTGTCAAAGCTTTATTAAAACGCCTGTAGCCCAACCAACTTCCTATATTCGCCTTC
>CAZGOT010000007.1:0-15016 GCA_964527495.1 uncultured Haliscomenobacter sp. | reverse complement strand
CTTCCTGCTGCAGCAAAGCCTGGTGGGATCCCTGCTGTACAATACGGCCGTTTTTCATTACTACGATTTCGTCTGCATGCTGAATGGTAGAAAGGCGGTGTGCAATCACAATCGCAGTGCGGTCCTTCATCAAATGGGCAAGGGCTTCCTGGACGAGTTTTTCGGATTCAGTATCCAGGGCAGAGGTAGCTTCATCGAGGATGAGGATAGGCGGATTTTTTAGGATGGCCCGGGCAATCGTAAGGCGCTGGCGCTGCCCACCGCTGAGTTTGGAGCCACGGTCACCGATATTTGTTTGATAGCCATGCTCGGTAGCCATAATAAAGTCGTGCGCGTGTGCGATTCTGGCAGCACGTATCACCTCTTCCTCCTGGATATTTTCCATCCCAAAAACGATATTGTTGTAAATCGTATCATTGAACAGGATGGCCTCCTGGGATACAATACCCATAAGGTTGCGCAGCGCCTTTAGGTTGAGGTGGCGGATATCGGTGCCATCAATACAGATAGTCCCTTCTGAAGGATCGTACAACCGGGGGAGTAAGTCGACAAAAGTGGATTTTCCAGCTCCGGAGGGGCCGACAACAGCCAATACTTTTCCTTTAGGGATTTCCAGGCTGATATTCCGTAATACTGGGCCATCTTCTGCCCGGTATTGAAAGCTGACGTTCCGGTATTCGATTTTTTGCCGGAAGGATGCAACAGGGCTGGCGTCAGGGTTTTCTTCCATCCCAGGTTCAGCATCCAGGATGCGCTCAATCCGCTCCATTGCTGCAATACCTTTCTGGATATCGTAAAAAGCCCTTGAAAACGACTTAGCAGGATCTATGACGTTATAAAATGCAAAAAGGAAGGAGAAAAAAGCACCTGCAGCCATCTCCCCGGAAAAGACCTGACGCGATCCATACCACAGCAATAAAGTGACAACCGTAATTCCCAGGAACTCGGAAAGGGGGGAGGAAAGGTCTTTGCGCCACAACAGGTGGGTCAGGGAGCGTCGGTAAGCATTGTTCTCGGTGGAGAATTTTTGCTCCTGATACCGTTCGGCATTGAATCCTTTTACGATACGCATACCGGAAAGGGCCTCTTCAACTACAGTTACGATGTTGCCCAGGCGTTGCTGTATTTGGGAAGAACTTCTTTTTAGCTTCCTGCCGATTCCGCCTATTACAAAAGCGGTAAATGCAATAAGGATAAAAACAATACCAGTCAGTTGCGGACTGATATAGACCATGTAGACAAGGCTAAGGGTAATAATGATGGGCTCCCGAAATACTGCTTCCAGTACATTGAGGATGCTCCATTCAATTTCCTGCACATCGGCTGTTATCCGCGACATCAGGTCGCCCTTGCGTTCTTCGGAAAAATAGCCAAGCGGAAGGCGCAGTAACTTAGCAAAAAGCTGTCCCCGCACATCGCGGACTATCCCGTTCCGGGTAGGGGCCATAAAAAACATGGCCAGATAGCGGAAGAGGTTTTTTCCGAAAAATATTATCAGTATTGCAGCACAGACAAACAGGAGTGCTCTATCCCTGCCATAGTCCAGGATGAGGTTGGTCAGGAAATAGTTGAAATACTGCTCCATATTCCGCAGGTTCAGCCCCTGGCCGGGAGGCGCTAAGGGGCGAACTTCTTTTTGGAAAATTATTTCCAGGAAAGGGCTTATCAGCGGTATGCTTAGAACGGTGAATACCGCCATCAGGATATTGCTCAGAATACTGAAAGCTACCTGAAGGCGGTATGCCCGGATATATCCCAGCAGTCGCCAAAAGCTGCGGTGCATCATCGGAAATCAGTCCTTCATGCTGAATGAATTGAGGAAGCCAGTGTGAAAATTACCCTCCCGGAAGTTTTTATCCTTCATCAGGCGCTGGTGGAAAGGCACCGTCGTCTGAACACCTTCGATGATAAATTCATCCAGGGCACGTTCCATCTTGGTAATACACTCCTCCCGGGTCGGGGCCCGGCAAATTAGCTTGGCAATCATAGAATCGTAAAAAGGCGGTATGGTGTACCCAGCATATACATGGGTATCCACGCGCACCCCATGCCCTTTGGAACTGTGGAAAGATTGGATTTTGCCCGGGTTGGGACGGAAGTTATTGAAAACGTCCTCTGCATTAATCCGGCACTCCATCGCATGGCAGGCAGGATAGAGGTTGCCGCTGGCAATACGCTCTCCCACCGCAATTTTGACCATTTGTTTGATGAGATCGTGGTCAGTAACTTCTTCTGTCACTGGATGTTCTACCTGGATACGGGTATTCATCTCCATGAAGTAGAAATTGCGGTACTTGTCCACGAGGAATTCGACGGTACCAACGCCTTCGTAGTTAATTGCCTGGGCAGCCGCAATAGCTGCATTGCCCATTTTTTCCCGCAATTCAGGGGTCATGAACGGAGAGGGCGTTTCTTCGACGAGTTTTTGGTGTCGGCGTTGAATAGAACAGTCGCGTTCGGACAGGTGTACAACTTTGCCGTACTGGTCTCCTGCCACCTGAATTTCAATATGGCGGGGCTCTTCGATATATTTTTCGACGTAGATACCGTCATTGCCAAAAGCTGCTTTAGCTTCCTGGCGGGCGAGGTTCCATGCAGTTTCGAATTCCTTTTCTTCCAATACGATACGCATGCCTTTGCCACCGCCACCCGCTGTAGCTTTCAGGATAACCGGGTATCCAATTTCAGTAGCAATAGTTTTGCCTTCATGGATATCCCGAATAAGCCCTTCCGACCCTGGAATGACAGGTACCCCGGCTTTAATCATGGTTTCCTTGGCCGTAATTTTATCCCCCATCTTACGGATCTGGTCGGGGGTAGGACCGATGAACTTGATGCCGTATTCGGAACAAACTTCTGCAAAATCGGCATTTTCGGCAAGGAACCCATAGCCAGGATGGATGGCGTCAGCATTGGTAATTTCCACGGCAGCCATGATGCGCGGGATACTAAGATAGGATTCGGAGGATTGTGGCGGGCCGATACAGACTGCCTCATCGGCGAAGCGCACATGTAGGCTTTCCCGGTCGGCCGTAGAATAGACCGCAACCGTTTTGATATTCATCTCCCGGCAGGTGCGAATGACCCGCAGGGCAATTTCGCCGCGGTTGGCAATTAATATTTTATTAAACATGGTATTGGCGTTTTTCCGCTCATCCCCTGGGATCTACGAGGAAGAGTACCTGATCGTATTCGACGGGCTGGGCATCTTCGACAAGCACTTTTACGATGCGCCCGCTGACGTCGGATTCGATTTCGTTAAATAGTTTCATAGCTTCGATAATACAGACGACTGTTCCTGCCTCGATTTTATCCCCGACTTTGATATAAGCCGGCTTTTCCGGGGTTGGGGAGCGGTAAAAAGTACCTACGATCGGCGATTTGATTGGAACGTAGTTACCTTCTCCCTGCGCTGCAGGAGCTGGAGCCGGTTCGGGTGCCGGAGCTGTCGCAGCGGGGGCTGGGGCAGCGTGGGATGGCTCAACTGTGGCGACAGGAGCGGGAACTGGCAGGTGATGGATGGGGAGCGAAGATACCGTCGTTTCCCGCCCGCTGCTGTGGAATTTGGTTCGGACGGAAAGTTCAAATTCCCCTTCTTTAAGTTTGAACTCCTTAAGTTCCAGTTTGGAAATCAACCGAAGAAGTTCCTGAATTTCTTTGAAGTCCATATTTTATGCTTTTGCACGCTCGATATAAGCGCCGGTTCTGCAATCAATCTTTATCAGGTCTCCCTGGTTTACAAAGAGAGGGACCCGCACCTCCGCGCCTGTTTCTACAATAGCTGGCTTCAGGGTATTGGTGGCCGTATCTCCTTTAAGACCCGGTTCCGTGTACGTAACTTCCATAATCACCCACTGGGGCATTTCCAGAGTAAGGGGTATTTCCTTGGCTGCGTGGAAGAGGATATCCACCTCCATACCTTCTTTGAGCAATTTGGGGTTGTCAATTAATTTCTCTTCTAGCATTACCTGATCAAAGGTCTCATTGTTCATGAAGTGATAGCCCATCTCGTCGGCATAGAGAAACTGAAATTTTCTGCGCTCGATCCGGACTTCATTTATTTTATGGCCAGAAGGGAACGTGGTTTCCAGAACCCTTCCGGTAGTAAGGCTTTTTAAGCGGGTGCGTACAAAGGCTGATCCACGCCCCACCTGGGCATGCTGAAATTCGACTACGCTGAATATATCATCGTTCATCTCTATGCACAGGCCGTTGCGGATATCTGCGGTTGTTGCCATTAGAAATTGGAATTTGAATTAAAAATGATTTGCAAAAGTAGAAAAAATTCTCTTGTGTGTGGATAATGTATCTTTTTAGTAGTCCCCATGTCGTCGTTAAGAAAAATTCGGGTTGAGGCCAACCGACATACGCTAATGACCATAGGCCCATTTTACATAAGTTGCACCCCAGGTAAACCCGCCTCCAAATGCAGTCAGAATAAGATGGTCCCCTTTTTTAAGCCGGGACTCATAATCCCAAAGGCAAAGGGGAAGGGTGCCTGCAGTGGTGTTGCCATAGCGTTCGATATTGACCATGACTTTCTCCATCGGAAACTGTAGCATGGAAGCTACAGTTTCTATTATCCGTCTGTTTGCCTGGTGGGGAACGAGCCAGTTGAGGTTTTCGGCATTGAGCTGGTTGCGTTCCATGACTTTTTTAACTACATCGGCCATACCGGAAACAGCGGCCTTAAAAACGGGTTTTCCGTTTTGGTAAACAAAATGCTCCTTGTTGATAACTGTTTCGATACTTGCCGGGTATCGTGATCCCCCTGCTTTTTGAAAGAGGAACTCCGCACCGGCCCCATCGCTTTTGAGCAGGGAGTCCATTATACCGGCATCTTCAAGAGTAGGCTCCAGTAACACTGCACCTGCTCCATCTCCAAAAAGTACACAGGTCGTACGATCCGTATAATCGAGGATGGAAGACATCTTGTCCGTACCTACCACAATTACTTTCCTGTGGGTACCTGTTTGAATAAACTGGGCACCAACCGTCAGGGCATATAAGAATCCCGAACAAGCAGCGGATAATCCAAAGCACCAGGCATTCTTTAACCCTGCACCATGTCCGATCAAGTTGCCGGTATCCGGAAACATCATATCGGGGGTTACCGTAGCACAAATCAATAAATCCACCTCATTGGGGTCAGTATCTGTTTTTTCCAGTAGTCCCTTTACGGCCTGGATGCCCATGAAAGAAGCCCCCTGAGCCTTCCCTTTCAAAATCCGACGTTCGCGTATTCCAGTTCTTGTGGTAATCCACTCTTCAGTGGTGTCCACCATAGTTTCCAATTCCTTATTCGTGAGCACATAATCCGGCACCCAGCCGTTGACCCCGGTAATTGCGGCCTGCATTTTAGTCATACCTCCTGCTTTTCGGCCGCAAATTTAGAAAAAATCTGTTTTGGCAGGTTTGTCCGGAGAAGAAATTGCCAGCAGACCCAAAAAGGTGAGTACGCCATTGAGCAGCAGTAATAAAAATCCAAACTGGAATCCGGCAAATAGGACGGTAGAGTATTTATCGAGGGCATACGTCAAAATTGGGGCGGCAATACAAATCGGTATTACCCAATTATCCCGGATTTTCCTGCGCGTGAGGATTCCAAAGGCGAATAAGCCGAGTAGGGGGCCATAGGTATAACCTGCCCAGATGAATACCGCACTCAGCACTGCCTGATTATTGATCTGCTTGAAAATAACAATGATAATGAACAATAGTAACGAAAATCCCAGGTGTACCAGGGTACGCTTGCGCTTTTTAACGGTTTCGGATTCATCCGATTTTTCAAAGTTCAGGAAATCTACGCAAAAAGCAGTGGTGAGGGCTGCAAGCGCAGAGTCAGAGCTGGCGTAGGTGGCTGCAGTAATCCCCAGGATGAAGAAAATTCCGACGATAGGGGCAAAGTGCTGGAGTGCCAGGGTGGGATAAACAAGATCGGTTTTTGCCGGGGCCTCCATACCGGTTTGCGCCATATATACATACAATAGGGCGCCTAACGTGAGGAATAGCATATTCGTCACCACCATGATGATAGAGAAAACGAACATATTTTTTTGGGCGTCTTTCAGGGTCCTGCAGGAGAGGTTTTTTTGCATGATATCCTGGTCAAGCCCGGACATGGTAAGCGTAATGAGTGCCCCACCAAGAAATTGCTTGAAAAAATTATTGGGATCGCCCCATCCGCTTTTAAAGAAAAAGGTCTGGGAATATTCGCTGGACATCACTGTACTGAAAATTTCCCCTAAGCCCAGATCAAGCGAATTCCCTACGCTAACAATTGTAAGTACCAGGGCAACCAGCAGGAATAGGGTTTGCAGGGAATCTGTGTAAATGATGGTATTCATTCCCCCGCGGAAGGTGTAGGTCCAGATCAGGGCAATAGAAATCAGTACCGTAAGCCAAAAGGGAATGCCGAATGCGCTGAGCACAAACTCGTGCATAATGGAGGCTGCCAGAAAAAGCCGGAAGGCAGCTCCGATGGTCCGGGAAATGAGAAAATAGGCAGAACCCGTTTTATAGGAATAAAACCCAAGCCGTGTTTCCAGATAGGTGTAAATGGAAGTGAGTTGCAAACGGTAATATAAAGGCATCAGGACCGTGCCAATAGCCAGGTAGCCCAGTAAATAGCCAAAGACTACCTGCATGTAAGAAAAGTCTTTATTCAGGCCTTCGCCCCCGACTACACCCGGCGTTGATACAAAAGACACACCAGAAATAGAGGTGCCAATCATACCAAAAGCGACCAACATCCAAGGGGCCTGTCTTCCAGCTAAAAAGAAAGAAGAACTATCGCTGTTTTTTCCGGTGAAAATGGAAATGATGACGAGCATGGTGAAATAAACCAGGACGATGGCGAGAATCAGTCCGGGTGTGAGTTGCTGGATCATAGGCGCTTTTTTTAGTATTGGTTTAAGGCGATGTTGCTAAAGGGGGCAGTCGGCACTTAGAGCGTATTCTAAGATAGGACTGCAAACATGCCCGGGTAATCAAGGCTTCTTTTTTATAAGATATTCAATTGCTCAAGGTATCGTTTATTTGTTGATAAATGCAGACAATCCAGGTTTATTTAGAGGCATCTTCCCGAGGGTGCTCTGATACGTGTGTTGTGTTTTCTGCTTCCTGTTCTCCAATATTTTTAGGGGGGGTATCCTGTTTGGGCTTTTGAAATGCCGTTGGAAGCAGCATCAGTAAGCCGGTCATAATCGCTACATCGGCAAAATTGAAAATACCGGTACGGAGGCTTCCAATGCCCATATTCATAAAATCTACTACATGGCCATGTGCGATTCTGTCAAAAATATTGCTTCCGCCACCTCCCAGGATGAGGCCAAAAGCAACTTGTCCCCAGGAACTGACATCTTCTGACCGAAGCGCATGGTAGCAAAGGTAAGCCAATACCCCAACAGGTATGATGGCCAGCACCCAGTAACGGATGTGGTCGGGCAGGTCTGAGCCAAGGCTTAGAAAAGCACCTTCGTTGAGGGCGTATTGCAGGCGGAAAAAGTCGTTCCAGTAAGATCGGGGCAATTCCATGGCGATCTTATGCGTTGCCCAGACTTTCGTCCAACGGTCGAGCCCGACGATGAGAAGCGCGGGGATGAGAAGCCGTATGAGGCGGTTCCAGTGCATGGCCAGGGCGATTTTATTTGTGGAATAAATAATCTGTCGCTGCGAAAATACAAGTTCTCCCGATAAAAGTATTATTTTCACTGCGAAAGGAAAATAACCCCGGTTTTATCCGGGTTTTGAGGTCATCCCGTAATACCCGATGCTTATGTCTCCTGTATTTACCAATGATGCCGTCGTTTTTGGTATCCTGATCGTCACCCTCGCTTTTGTTTTCTGGAGTTCCGGACTGGATCGGCCGTTCTGGAAAAAATTCTATGGAATAGTACCTCCGCTGTTGTTGTGCTATTTTCTGCCTGCTTTACTGCACTGGCCTTTGGGTCTCATTTCCGGGGAAGAATATCCTTCCGGGGGCAAATCGCAACTTTATTTTGTAGCCTCCAATTATTTGCTGCCGGCTTCTCTGATTATGCTTTGTATTAGTATTGATTTCAAGGCTCTGGTCAGTCTTGGCCCCAAGGCATTGGTGATGTTTCTGGCAGGCACTCTGGGGGTAATTCTCGGCGGGCCGATCGCGTTATTGTTAGTTACAAAAGTTGCGCCCGGGTTGATTCCAACCGATCCTGAAATGTTGTGGAAAGGGCTTTCTACTATAGCGGGGAGCTGGATTGGCGGTGGAGCAAATCAAACGGCTATGAAGGAGATTTTTCTTGTGGAAGACAACCTATTTGCTACTATGATCGTGGTAGATGTGGTGGTCGCCAATATCTGGATGGGTTTTCTGCTGTATGGAGCCAGCCGCTATCAGGAAATTGACCGCTGGATGAAGGCCGATAATACTGCTGTGGAGCAAGTTCGGGAACGGGTGGAAAAATTCCAGGCAAGCGTAGCGAAGATTCCTACTACTTCAGAATGGTTCCTGCTGCTGGCAGTGGCTTTTGGTGGTACAGCACTGTCCCATTGGGGTGCCGATATTATCGTGCCATGGACGAAGCAATACACTGCTGAATTACAGGCTTACCGGCTGGATGCTATCATTTCCAGCTTTTTCTGGATTGTCGTCATTGCAACGACCATTGGTCTTGGATTATCGTTTTCCAAGGCTAAAAATCTGGAGGGGGTAGGCGCTTCAAAACTGGGTTCGGTGTTCATCTATATTTTAGTAGCTACGATTGGTATGAAAATGGATATTGGCCAGGTTTTGCAAAATATGGGGCTTTTCGCGGTTGGAATTGTTTGGATGCTGATCCATATCGTAGTCCTGCTCGTCGTTGCCCGCCTTATCCGGGCGCCGTTTTTCTTTGTGGCAGTGGGCAGCCAGGCAAATATTGGTGGAGCGGCATCGGCACCAGTAGTGGCCTCTGCCTTTAGCCCTGCACTCGCGCCCGTGGGCGTTTTGCTTGCAGTACTGGGCTATGCCCTGGGCACCTACGGCGGCCTGATTTGTGCTTTCCTGATGTCGGTTGTAGCATAGTTTAACCCTCAATTTCTACATAGGCGCGGGCAATTTTCCCTCCCATGGGCGGGTTGAATTTACTGACCCTCACCCGTATGTGTGTAATGGTCACCTGGTATTCCTCCGGATGTTCCAGTTCGTCGTAATATCCCCGGATTTTTGACAGGATGCTGCTGGCAAGGGTTTCGATCATTTTGACCGGTTTTTTCATCTCTAACTTACAGATGTTGTAAATCGTTTCATAGTTGATCGTGGTGCTGATGTCGTCTGTTGGCAGGCGAACGCCTTTGTGCGCTTTTTCCAGTATGGTGTCGAGGTACACGTCCACCTGATATTGATTCCCTACAATTTGTTCTTCGGGATAGTATCCATGACAAGCATGAAACAGCATTCCCTCAAGAGCGATTTTCTGCATAACGTAACGGGTTTGATATGGCGGGTAAAATAGCAAGTATTGTGCAAAATCCTTACCTTTGCGGGAGAACAAAATCAGGGGCAAATGCAGTTTAATGTAGCTGTTGCTCAAAATCTATTACCATGAAAGAAAATGGAACGCATTCCCACATAACGAAAAAAGCCCGTGAAGACCGGTTTCAGGGCCACGATTATTACCTGGTGGACGAACTGCTCCAGGAAGACCACCGGATGGCACGGGAGGCCGTCAGGGCCTGGGTAAAGCAAGAGGTGACCCCCGTCATCGAAGAATATGCAGAAAAAGCGGAATGTCCGGCACATCTGTTCAAGGGGTTAGCCGAAATTGGTGCTTTTGGCCCCAGTATCCCCGCGGAATATGGAGGGGGCGGAATGGATGAAATAGCTTATGGCGTCATTATGCAGGAGTTGGAACGCGGAGACTCCGGAATCCGCTCCATGGCTTCGGTGCAGGGCTCTCTGGTCATGTATCCTATTTACCGTTTTGGATCAGAGGAACAGAAGCGCAAATACCTGCCCAAACTTGGGGCCGGCGAATTCATTGGTTGCTTTGGGCTCACCGAACCGGACCACGGATCTAATCCTGCAGGTATGGCAACCCATATCCGGGATGATGGAGATGCTTATGTCCTCAATGGAGCAAAAATGTGGATTACCAATTCGCCTGTTGCCGACATTGCCGTGGTATGGGCCCGGGATGAACAAGGCATTATTCGCGGGGTAATTGTCGAACGTGGCATGCCTGGTTTTTCGGCTCCGGAAATCAAAGGGAAATGGTCGCTACGGGCTTCCATAACGGGTGAACTGGTATTTGAGGACGTACGGATTCCAAAAGCGAATATCCTGCCCAATGTGCAGGGAATGAAAGGGCCGCTATCCTGCTTGTCGAAGGCAAGGTATGGCATTGCTTGGGGCGCTATTGGTGCTGCTCTCGATTGCTATGATTCCGCTCTGCGCTATTCGCTGGAAAGAGAACAATTTGGCCGTCCGATAGGGCAATTTCAGCTAACCCAGAAAAAACTGGCTGAGATGATTACTGAAATCACAAAGGCACAATTGCTCGCCTGGCGATTGGGCGTGCTGGCAAATGAAGGAAAGGCATCGCCAGCCCAAATCTCCATGGCCAAGCGCAATAATGTGATGATGGCACTGGAAGTAGCACGGGAAGCCCGTCAAATCCATGGTGGCATGGGGATTACTAATGAATACCCCATTATGCGCCACCTGATGAACCTGGAAACCGTCCTCACGTACGAAGGCACCCACGACATCCATCTCCTGATTACGGGATACGATGTTACGGGCCTGAATGCCTTTCAATAGATTTGCTGTAATGGGGGTCGCAAAAAGGGAAAACAACCTGTTTTTATCGCGCGAAATCTATTCCGCAACCAGACTTGCGATTTTTTTTGCGGGCTAATAAATAAAAAAACTGTTTTTTTGCGTTTGAATCCAATGATGGTTCTGCGGGCATTGGTGGATGTGCTTCCAAAACCCTTGAACCATGGCCAATAAGGTTATAAAACTTACCTACATGAATTTCCTTCCTAAGGCAATCGCGTTGCTCCTGGTCGCCAGCACTGCTCAGGGTGTCCTGCTTGCCCAGCAGGACGGTGTTATTACGCTGGTCAACCCGTCTTTCGAAGATATGCCCCGGCACAGCAAACCTCCCAGAGGCTGGATTGATTGCGGGTCAGCTGGAGAAACGCCAGTGGATGTACAGCCTAGCGGTACCTTCAGCGTAACTAAACCTGCCCAGGACGGGGAAACTTACCTCGGTATGGTGGTGCGGGACAACGATACCTGGGAAATGGTTTCCCAGCGGCTTAGCGTTCCTATGAAAAAGGGTACCTGCTATGAATTTAGTATTTTCCTTTGCCGCTCGGAGCTCTATGTCAGCTACAGCCGCCTTTCGGACCAGACGGCTAATTATACAACGCCTGCTAAAATGCGGATTTATGGTGGGTTCGATCATTGCGATAAGCAATACCTGCTCGGAGAGACCAACCTGATCATCAATACCCGCTGGCTGGAGTACCGGTTTAAGTTCGAACCGATTGAAAACTACTCCCATATTTCTTTTGAGGCATTCTATAAAACACCGACCCTCTTTCCCTACAATGGCAATATCCTGGCGGATAAGGCTTCTTCCATCGTTCCGGTGCCATGTGACGAAGAGCTCGCGGAAAAAGAAGAGCCTAAACAACCAGAAGTCAAACCTACTGCGCCTGCTCCGCCTAAAAAACCAGATTCGACCGCAGGAAAAACAGCTTCGACTACCGGACCCTCCGCCACTCCTGCCCCTGCGCCCCGCTCTGAACCTGCGCAGGATCCCAAGCCCGGCGTTGTGGAAAATGCGGATTTCTCGAAAATCAGGCGATCCGATGTAAAAAAGGGGCAAACGCTGCGTCTGGAGGGTATCCTCTTTGAAGTTGACCGATCGGTAATCGCCCGGGAGTCTTATGCCGCACTCGACGGACTCGTCAATTTCCTGCTGGAAAACCCGGATATCGTGATTGAAATTGGAGGCCATACGAACGGCTTATGTTCGGACTCCTTCTGTGATCAGCTCTCCACTGCGCGGGCTAAAGTTGTGAGCGAGTATATTGCACAAAGAGGGATCTCCAGAGTCCGCCTGCAGTACAAAGGATATGGGAAGAAGTTTCCTATCGCAGGCAATGATACGCCCGAAGGCAGGCGAAAAAATCAACGGGTGGAAATCAAAATCCTGAGTATAGAGAGTTGAAAAAGTCGGGTTTTACCCCTCTTGCTGAACTATAAATCCAAGATTTTCCAAATCTTGCCAAAAAGCGGGGTACGACTTTGATACTACACCAGGATCTGCAATCTGAATTGGTCTGAGCACAGCAAATGGCGCAAATGCCATGGCCATACGATGATCCTCATAGGTGTGTATGCGCGGTGGTGTGCCCCAGTGGGCTATACCCTCCACCATGAAACCTATCCGCGATTCTTCTTCGTATGCACGTACCCGCACATCCACTTTTTCCAGCTCCTTCCGCAAGGCCTCTATCCGGTCTGTTTCCTTGATGCGCAAGGTCTCAACGCCCTGAAAATTTCCGGGAATACCCAAACCTGCGCAAGTTGTGGCAAGAGTTTGTGCCAGATCCGGACAGCGTAGGAAGTCATATCCGAACTCCCGCATTTTTCCTCCTCCTGCTTTTGTCAACCGAATACCCTCATCGGTAAAATGGGTGTAAACGCCCAGTGGTTCATATAATTCGGGGAGGATAGCATCTCCCTGAAGGCTATTGGAAAAGAGGCCTTCGAGCACCAGGTCAGCTGTTTCGGCAAGTGCGGCCATAGCATAATAATAGGAAGCAGCAGACCAATCGGCTTCGACAGTGAAAGGTCTTGCCTGATAGGATTGAGGAGCGATTTGAATGATGCGACCCTTCCAGGAATGGTGTACACCAAAATACTCCATCAGCCGAAGTGTCATTTCGATATAAGGGCGGGATACGATCTTTCCTTCCAGGTGGAGTGTAAGGCCCCCGGGTAGGACAGGGGCAATCATCAGCAGGGCAGAAATATACTGACTGCTGGTGCCTGCAGCAATAGAAAGCTCGGGCGTATTGCCGAGCTGGACGGGTGGACCTATGCGCAAAGGTGGATATCCCTGCTTTTCGAGATACTCAATGCGGGCACCGAGGCTTTTGAGGGCTTCTACCAATACACCTATCGGGCGCTCCTTCATACGCTCTGTGCCCGTAAGTACCTGCGTGCCTGCCTGCATCGAAAGATAGGCTGTCATGAACCGGTAGGTTGTACCAGCAGCACCTGCATCCAGTACTTCGGCATTGCTGGCAAGCAGGGATTCGAGCAGTTCGGTATCCCTGGCATTCGCCAAACGATGGATAGGGAAGTCCACACCGCTCAATGCACGGATGATCAAAATGCGGTTGGAAATACTTTTGGAGCCTGCCAGGGAAATATTACCGGCCAGTCTGCCGCTCGGGTGACTAAGGGTAAG
The DNA here is from genome assembly GCA_964527495.1 of uncultured Haliscomenobacter sp. Lineage (GTDB taxonomy): Bacteria > Bacteroidota > Bacteroidia > Chitinophagales > Saprospiraceae > JADJPL01. The sequence goes on along the minus strand of CAZGOT010000007.1, from coordinate 1,565 downwards.
GTGCATAAAGTATTTTTCTGGGGGTTCAGTCAACCAAATTGCGGTATTGGTCGGCAATATCGTATTCTGATGTTTCCTTTACCTGTATCGGAGCCCCAAACATATGGGATTTACTGCTGATACCGCCGTGCAGGGCAAAAGATTCTATGATCCCCAGGGCTTCCAGCGATTCCAGGAGCTGTAGAACCCGCTCGTCTTTATCAGGGTGGACAGAGAGTAAATATTCCATATTTTTTGACATCGTTGATTAAGTATAAATGGGTATATGCCCAATGGGGGCATTTCTTAACCTCTAAGCTATTCTTCCTCGGTTTCCTTTTCTGGCTCCGGCTCCGTTTCCTTACTTCTATGCTCCCGCATAGCTTTGTCGGACTTTTCGTAAGCCAGGATAATTTCCCTAACAAGGCGGTGCCGCACGACATCATCCGCTGTCAGGTTGATGGCAGCAATGCCGTCGAGGTGTCCGAGTAGATCAATAGACCTTCTCAAGCCTGATTTTTGGTGAAACGGCAGGTCTATCTGGGATAAATCGCCGGTGATGATGCACTTGGCACTTGGGCCGAGGCGGGTGAGGAACATTTTGAGCTGCATGGTAGAACAGTTCTGTGCCTCGTCCAGGATAATAAAAGCCTGATCCAGCGTTCGGCCCCGCATAAAGGCGAGGGGGGCTATTTCGATAACCCGGTTTGTCATCAGGAACTGAAGTTTATCTGCAGGGATCATGTCATCGAGGGCATCATAGAGCGGACGCAGATAAGGATCAATTTTTTCCTTCAGGTCACCAGGCAGAAAGCCGAGACTTTCTCCGGCTTCCACAGCAGGCCGGGTGAGGATGATCTTTTTTACCAGCTTGTTTTTCAGAGCTTTAACTGCAAGAGCTACAGCGGTATAGGTTTTACCGGTACCTGCAGGCCCAATAGCAAAAACGATATCGTTGGATTCACAAGCACTGATCAGCTTTTTCTGGTTTCTAGTTTTGGCCCGAATAGGCTTACCGTCCCGACCATGCAGGATAATCGGATTTTCTTCGCCTTCTCCAATGCGGGATTCGAAGGGGTTGTTACCTCCCAGCAAATCTTCTACCATTTGCACCGGGAGTTCATTGTATTCCCGGAGCAGGCGCACCATAAGTTCAAACTTAGACTTGGCCCGCTGGGTGAATTTTTTCTCCCCGGCCAGTTTTACGCTGCTCCCCCTTGAGGTGATGGTGATTTCAGGGAAAGCCTTGCGCAATAGGTTTAGCTTGATATTATTTTCCCCAAAAAGTTCAACTGGGTCAACGCCTTCGACTGTTAAAATGATTTCGCTCAATATGCCTCCTAAAATTTTACTATTAAGTTTGGAGTAAATTTAAGACTTTCGTAGCGTTTGGCACAGAAGCCGGCAAAAAATATCCCGATTGCCCATGCCCTTAATTACGTTGACTACGGATTTCGGCCTTAAAGACCACTACAGTGCGCTGGTAAAGGGGGCAGTATTGCGCCGGATACCGGGTATTTGTATAGTGGATATCTCGCACAACATTCAGGATTTCAATATAGTTCAGGCAGCCTACGTTTTTCGTA
>CAZGOT010000006.1:25640-32623 GCA_964527495.1 uncultured Haliscomenobacter sp. | reverse complement strand
ATGAACAGGAAATTCAGCGGCAGGTCAACCTGAAGCGGGAAGAGTTGCTAAAACCTCTTACGGATAAGCTGGATAAAACCATCGAAGAAGTTGCGAAAGAAAATGGCTTCACCTTAGTTTTTGATACCGGTGCTTTCAATGCTGTGCTTTATGGGCACGACAGCGTTGACCTTTTGTCTTTGGTGAAGAAAAAGCTGGGCCTAAACTGAAAGCATAGGGCTGTGTAAAAAGTATTCCGCCGCCTTCGGCGGCGAACGTCGTTTATTTAAAATAACATTTGGCGGCGTCAGCCGCCAAATGACGGCCCTCGGCCTTTTTACACAACCCCATACTTTAGGATACCCCCATTCAAAACTTTCTTCCACCGCGGCATTTTACAGCACATAATCGTTAGCAGCAATCAGTGCTTCGGCTATTTTTCGGCGGAGCTGAACGGTGTTGCGTGCGGGATATTTTGAGAAGCGTTTTACTCCCATGAGGAAGGTGCGGAGCAGGTCGCCTTCGGCAAGTGCGGCAAGTGCGTTAGAGGCAGTATGCTGGATGCGGAAGGAGGCATCGTGGAAATAGGCTTGAAGGACGGCGTCGTAGATATCTACCGGGAGTTTTCCCGTATCTTTGGTGCGGAGCTTTTCTACGCGCAGGAGCAAGGATTCAGACATAAACACCTCGATCATCATATCGGCGATACTCATGAGGATTTCCTGGGACTCCTTGAGGTCAATTTTCCCATCCATTTGCATTTTCGCAGCTGCACCTGTGCACATCAGGGTAATTTTCCTGAAATTTTCGAGGGCTATTTTTTCCTCCCCATAAGGGCCTTCGGCTGTTTCCAGAGCGGGCATGGAGGCGAGTTCTTTCTGAACGGCCCATGCGGGGCCGGCCAAATCAATCGTTCCTTTCATAGCACGCTTGTAAAGCATATCAACGGCCAGCATGCGGTTAATTTCGTTGGTGCCTTCGAAGATGCGGTTGATCCGGGCATCGCGGTAGGCACGGGCAGCAGGAGCCTCTTCGGAGAAGCCCATACCGCCATAAATCTGGACCATTTCATCCACTACAAAGTCGAGTACTTCAGAGCCTGCCACTTTAATGATGGCACATTCTATGGCGTATTCCTCTGCTGCAATTTGTTTGGCCTGTACGTACGTGGCACCCGTGGCCAACGCTTCCTGATTTTTCAGTTCAATCATATTGGAAACGCGGTAAACAGCACTTTCTAAGGCGAATATGCGGATAGCCTGCTCGGCGATTTTATGCTGTATAGCACCAAAACTGGAGATTGGGCGTTGGAACTGGATGCGCTCGTTGGCGTATTGTATGGAGAAAAAGGAGATTTTTTTACATCCGCCCATGACACCGGCTCCGAGTTTGAAGCGTCCGATATTCAGGACATTAAAGGCGATGAGGTGGCCCTTTCCGACTTCTCCGAGTAGATTTTCCGCAGGCACCCGCACGTTTTCAAAGAACATTTGCCGGGTGGAGGATCCTTTGATGCCGAGTTTATTTTCTTCGGCGCCAAAGCTCAGGCCTTCACTTTCTCTTTCGACGATGAACCCTGTGAATTTTTCGCCCCCGATTTTGGCAAATACGATGAAAATATCAGCGAACCCCGAGTTGGTAATCCACATCTTTTGTCCGTTGAGGAGATAGTATTTTCCATCTTCGGTGAGGTCGGCCCGTGTTTTTGCAGCCAGGGCATCGGAGCCGGAGCCAGGTTCTGTAAGGCAATAAGAGGCTTTGAGGTCGCCGGAGATAAGACGTGGCAGGTACTTTTGTTTCTGCTCCTCTGTTCCATAGTACAGAATAGGCAACATTCCGATACCGGTATGGGCGGAGAAGGTTACGGAAAAGGAACCGGAGTGGCCCATTTCTTCCGTTATGAAAGTATTGGTATTATTGTCCAGCTCCATGCCCCCGTAGGCTTCAGGCATATGGGCGCCCAGAAGGCCAAGGTCAGCAACTTGCTTCAGAAGGGCAGTACTAAGACCTGGTTCCTGTTTTTCGATGCGTTCATAAACCGGAAAAATTTCGTTGTCCACAAATCCCTTTACGGTTTCGCGGATCATCGTTTGTTCCTCGTTGATATCTTCCGGAATATATACATCCTGTGGGTTGGATGCCTTTAGCAGGAACTCGCCCCCTGCAAGGGCCTGCTGGGTGATCGTGGCCTCTGTCATGGTGATTATGTTTTTGATGTACATTAGCGAATTTTCGCTACAAAAATACGGGAATTCGGCTTTTATGTAAATACCGACGCATATTTTTTTTGCGAAAATTCGCTAAATGCGTTTTTGGGCCTTTGTTAATCTTTTATCCGGTCAACTTTATACACGAGATAGGGGGTTTTACCCTGCCAGGGCATGACTTTCACTTTTTGCTTGTAGTGTAGTTTTACCCTACTGCCCTCGCTATTGCTGATGGCTTCGTACGTTTTCCTGGAATTAGCAGAAAAATCCCAGGTTTTGACAGCGAGGTCGCTGCGCGAAGCGAGGTTGAGGGTGCCTTCATAGGTTTTGAAAATAAATCCTTTATAGCTGATTTTCATGACATACCCGATTCGGGTGCCTTCACTGTAGGTGAAATTGCATACCAGGAAATAGCCTCCGAGTATGGCAATGCCCAGCAGTAGGCCATAGAGCATGGCTCTCCGAATCTTTTTTCTAAGATTTTGCTTGCCTTCTTCGACAACTTGTTGGAATTCGCTCATAAATTAATGATTTAGCGGTAAGGTATTATGGAAAGATGCAGCATTGCAGCGGAATAATTGTTTAATGGATATTACTGCGTTTTTTTTCCCATTCCCAGGCAGTCTGCATGATATCCCGGATATTTCTCCTGGGTGTCCATCCCAGTACGTTAGCAGCTTTATCGAGGTTGGCATAGATTGCGACGACATCTCCGGGTCGCCGGGGGCCGATTGTGTAATTCAGTCGCGTGTGGGCAACCTCTTCGAAAGCATGGATGGCCTCCAGCACGGTAACTCCTTCACCAATCCCGAGATTGAAAATTTCACAAGCGGTTTGATTGCGATGCGCAAGCAGGTATTCGAGGGCTTTGGTATGGGCGTGGGCAAGATCCATTACGTGGATATAATCGCGGATACAGCTTCCGTCACGGGTGGGATAATCATTGCCGAAAACAGTCATTTGGGGCCTTTTTCCGGCTGCGGTTTCCGTGATGACCGGCACGAGGTTGCTGGCGGGATTACTTGGGTCTTCCCCTATTTTGGCACTTTCGTGTGCGCCAGCAGGATTGAAATAGCGCAGCAGGACCACATTTAGGTCTGGATGGGCTTTTGTATAATCAGTGAGTATATCCTCGCCCATTTGTTTGGTTCGTGCATATGGCGACTCTGCTTCCTGCCGAGGGGTATTTTCCGTTACGGGAAGCTCCTGTGCATTGCCATATACGGAGCAGGAGGAGGAGAAAATCAGATGGGGGATACCAGCTTCTGCCATACAATCCAGCAGGTTGAGTAAGCCGACGAGGTTATTGCGGTAGTAGCGCAAAGGCTGTTCGACGGATTCGCCCACCGCCTTGAGGGCAGCGAAGTGGATGACGCCTTTTATATCCGGATGCTCCAGAAAGAGTTGGCGCAGCCCTTCCTGGTCGCAAAGGTCAATGGGGTAATTCTGAACGGTTTTGCCGGTAATTTCCTGTATACCCTGCAATACCGTTTCCCTGGAGTTTGATAGGTTATCGGCAGAAATTGGGAGGTGGCCATGATCCAAAAGATCTACAAGGGTATGGCTTCCAATGTAGCCACAGCCGCCGGTAACGAGAATTTTTGGCATAATTAGCTATTTTTGCAACTGTAAAATTGCGAAAAAGGATGGATAAAATCAGGTTGATGGAAGAAGTTAAATCTGTTGCTCTGGCAGCGGGTAAAGAAACAATGCTTTTTTTCAGGCGCCCTGATTTAAAAATCTTTCAAAAGGAGGACGACTCCCCAATCACGCTTGCCGATCGGTCATCTAATCGCATAATTTGCGACGCACTTGGGCACCTTGCTCCAGAAATTCCGATTATCTCGGAGGAAAACCAGTTAATGCCTTTTTCCATACGCAAAGACTATACCTATGCCTGGCTGGTGGATCCGCTAGACGGGACCCGGGAGTTTGTTGCCGGAAAGGAGGATTTCACCGTCAACATTGCCTTGCTATATGGTTCCCGCCCACTGTTTGGGGTAGTATGTGTGCCTGCGCTGGACGAGATATACTGGGCAGCACGGGGAAAAGGCGCTTTTGGAGTGTATGATGGCAAGCTGCGGCGCTTACATGCTGCCACGTTCCATCCCACAGATGCAGGCCTCCGTGTCCTTTGTTCCCGTTCTCATTTTACCCGGGATACAGATACCTTTATCCACAACCTGAACGCTCCTGTATCTATTCATCGCGGTAGTGCATTGAAATTCATGTTGTTGGCTCGTGGTGAAGCCGATCTTTATCCTCGTATAGGCCCAACGATGGAATGGGATACCGCCGCTGCACAGATTATCGTAGAGGAGGCGGGAGGTTGGGTAGTGGATATGGAGCGGAAAATGCCCCTGGTGTATAATAAAGAGCATCTGCAGAACCCCAACTTTCTTGCTGCTGGAAAATCTGCTACAAACCCATCTGCATGGTAAAAATATCACTGGTCGTTATCACCTTTAACGAAGCGCATAACATCCGTCGCTGCCTGGAAAGCGTCAGGGGTATAGCGGATGAAATCCTGGTAGTGGATTCGGTTTCGACCGACCAAACGACAGCGATTGCGGAATCGCTGGGTGCACGGGTCATTACACAACCTTTTTTGGGTTATGTTGGACAAAAGCGCTTTGCCATAGGGCAGGCTACGTACCCCATTGTGCTATCGCTGGACGCAGACGAGGCCTTGTCGGAAACTTTGCGACAGTCTATACTGGAGGTAAAATCCAGATGGACTTGTGATTGTTATTCGATGAATCGGCTCAGCAATATTGGCGGGAGGTGGATTCGTCATGGCGGTTGGTATCCTGATCGAAAGATGCGGCTTTTTGACCGGGGAAAATACGAGATAGCGGGTATTGATCCGCACGACAAATTTGTACCTTTAAGCGGGGCAAGTAGTGGTTATCTTAAAGGGGATATTTTGCACTATACCAATGCGGATATCAACAGCAGGGTCCATACGGTGAATCGTTTCAGTACAGTGGCTGCCCGGGCTTTTTACGACCGGGGCAAACGGGGTTCCTGGATGCGTTTGTTATTCAAGCCTTTTTTCCGGTTTTTCACAGAGTATTTTCTCCGGCTGGGTTTCCTGGATGGATTCTATGGATTTATTATAGCCAAAACCTCTGCGCAATATGTTTTTTTGAGGGAGGGAAAATTGTTGGAAATACAAAAAAACGGGGCGGTGCATGAGCAGCGTCCAGCCTGAATGGCGATTAACATTTCAACCACGGGATGGAACCAGGTAAAAAAATTTATTTTGCTTCAGATTTTCATCTGGGGATGGATGGCCGGTTCAGCAGTAAGGAGCGGGAGATGCAGCTGTTGCGTTGGTTGGATCAGATTGGAGAGGATGCCGGGGAGTTATTTCTGGTAGGCGACTTGTTCGATTTTTGGTTCGAATATCGAAGTGTCGTACCGAGAGGATATGTGCGTTTTTTGGGAAAACTCGCGGAATTGCGAGATCGGGGCCTACCAATACATGTTTTCACGGGTAACCATGATATGTGGATGTTTGATTATTTTGAGGTAGAGTTTGGTATTCCCGTTTACCACGGGCCTATTATCCGGGAGTTTGGCGGGAAAACTTTTTTTATAGGGCATGGGGATGGGTTGGGGCCTAACGATTACGGATATAAGGTGGTAAAGAAAATTTTCCGGAATCCGCTTTGCCAATGGGCTTTTGCGCGGCTACACCCTAATTTTGGGGTTGGCCTTGCAAATTATCTTTCCGGCAGGAGCCGTGCTGCCAATCCACCTGACCCGCAGTTTCTCGGGGAAGAAGGGGAGTGGCTTATTGCCTATTGCCATCGGAAGCTGGAGGTTGTACCGGCAGATTATTATATTTTCGGGCATCGCCATCTGCCGATTGACTTCCTGTTGAAAAATGGAATAAGCCGTTATATTAATCTTGGGGACTGGTTGCAGTATAATACCTATGCAATATTTGATGGAATGGATATGCGCCTTGCTTTTTTTGAACGTGGGGAGGGCACAATTTTCGGGAATCGGCAGGTTTAGGATTTTATGGGGATTGTGGTTATGGCCTGTTTTGGTACCGGCACAGCAAACGGGGTTAGAGGGTGCTGCCCTGGTTTGGGAAAAAAGTATTGTGGCAGAGCGCATTGCCCTGGACAAACTGGGGCAGGTATATGTGCTTGCTCCCGGTAACCGCCTTTTGCGATTTGGTTCCGACGGGCTTCCTAAAGGAGAATTTATGCTGCCTGCCCTTGGCCGTCTGGGAGGAATAGATATCAGCGACCCACTTTCTCCATTGTTGTGGTATCCGGATTTTCAGGCAATTGTACTACTAGATCGGACGATGGGTTTTCTCTCTACATTATATTTGCCGGAGGAGCAATTTGTTTTTCCTTTGCAGGTAGTAAGGGGTAGAGACAACCGCATCTGGGTTTTTGATAAATTTCATAATCGGCTTATCTGTGTAGATGCACAGGGGCGTGTGCAGGGGCAGAGTCAGGAATTGAATCTTGGGGGGCAATCACCGAAAGATCCGCAGTTGCTGGTGGCGGATGAGGGTGGTTTTTTCCTTGCGGACACGCTTCAGGGGATATGGCGATTTGACCTGCTTGGGCAATTTCAATTTTTTCTTCCGATAAAAAAGGTGGAAGCCCTGCTGCCATTGGCAGGTCAACAGGTGGTGTTGCAGCGGGAAGGTGTGTTTTTTCTGTTTATGGGGCAGGGAGAGCCTTTGCCTGTAAACTTTCCTTTTCAGGGGAGTATGCTGGTATTACAGCCCAAAACGGCGGTTACCTGGGGTGAGGGGGTACTTCG
>CAZGOT010000006.1:0-25630 GCA_964527495.1 uncultured Haliscomenobacter sp. | reverse complement strand
ACTACCGGCAATAAAAAAATCCCCTTTCATTTGAAAGAGGATCTAAATGGCATTGTGGAGTTAACAGGAAATCTTAGCATTTTTTGAGGGACAGTATATCTTAGGAGGCGGTTTTTTTATGCTTCATCTTCATCTCGTGTAGGCCGCCCCGCGATCAGTTGGTCCTGATAGTCGCGCAGTACTTCCCATTCCTTGTTCATTGCCAGCCTTGCCTGAGCCGGCCAGGTTGAGGCATTGATAAAATGCAGACGGGGAGCTGCTATTTGCAGGATAGTTTCAATTTCGGCAGGTTCATTTTTAGCCAGAGCTTCAAAGGTCAAGATACCTGCTTTATGGAGAATTTCTTCTATAGTAGGGCCGATTCCTTCAATAATTTTCAGGTCATCGGGCGTTATCTCGGGGGATGGGGCAGTTTCGTTGGTTGGTGGGGTTTCTAAGAAGCGCTTCGCTTGTCCAACCCAATCATCTTTTTGTATGCGCCCTTCAAAGAAGGCTATTTGCTGGGTGACTTCAGCAATCCGGGCTTCATTCCAGGTGCTGATATCTTCAAAAGAAAAGACGCCTATTTCATTTAATTTTTTTTCCAGGAAGGGACCGATACCATCAATACGGGTCAGGTCATCTGCGAATAGAGCTGCACGTGAGGCAGCTTCGGGTGTCTGCGGGAGGAAAGAAACGGGTGAAAAGATTTCTTCGCTATCTTCTGTGCTATCAGGGGTGATATTGTCCAACAGGGCGAAAAAACCGCGGGAATCAACAGCGGGGGTTTCTGGCTTGGGAAACCTGTTTTGTTCTTTGGTTTGCTCGAGCAGCCGGAGGCGTTGTTCGATTTCAGAAAGGCGTTCTTCGGCGAAAGTGCCAATAAGGGCACGTGAAGAGGCTGGAATTTTTTCTGCTTGAGGATTTATTGCCTGCTCCTGGTTTTCCTGCCGGGCCAGTAGTTGGGAATTGCGTGTTTTAAGCCCAATAATCTGATCGTTCAGGTCTTCAATGGTATGTCGGTATTGTATTGCAGTGGCATCTGCTTTTTCAAAATCCCGAACTGCTGTATCAAGCGAATCCTGGAGCTGGAATTTTGTCTCTTCCAGATGGCGACGTGCGGCACGGGACTCTTCCAACTCAAAGTTCAGGCGGCTTAAATCCGCTTCCCTTAGTGTAAGCTCATCGGAAATTCTGGTGAGTTCGCGATTTGCCAGGGTCAAGTCGGCCAATTTTTTTTCTGACTCCATGGCGAGTTCGCGCAATTTTGAACGATTGAGCCACCAGGAGACGAGGAATCCTAAGAGAAAGGCAACAATGATCAGGCCGAGGAGAAGGATGGTTTCCTGGGCGGACCATTCGGAGAATAACTGAGCGAAGTTTCGGTCCATACAAGGTTACTTTACGTTGACCAAATTACAAAAGTAGGGTTAAGGATGTAAGATAATTTTATTTTTTCATTAAATTATTTGTTCGCAGGCTCATTTTTTATCTATCCCGGGGTAATTGTTGCCTTTGGGCAGTTAATTTTGTGAGCGGCTGCCGCATTTGTTGGCAGTTATTGGAACAACCCTGCATTTGAATCAGGTATAATTGTCGGGGTATAAAAAAAGCGTATGAAATTCCGTTGTACAGGGAACAGTATCCGTTTGCGGGTACGCAAATCGGATTTACAAACCCTTCGTTTGCTAGGGGAGATCCGGGAAGAGGTTCCGTTTGCCCCGGGGCAGACCCTTTCTATCGTCCTTGCTCTGGGGGAGGTAGAGAGGTTGTGTGCGGGGTTCACGGCGGGAGAGGTAAGGGTAGAAGTGCCCAGGGCTATGGCCATTGCCTGGATAGAGTCTGCTGAAGTTGGCATTGAAGCACTTCAGGAAACTGGTGCAACGGTAGGCCCTTTGCATATTAAGATAGAAAAAGATTTTCCTTGTAGGCATACTACGGAGTCTACCCGAGAGGATACCTTTTACGAATTGGCGCCAGAGGATCCTACGGCTTGTTGAATGGAGCAGTAGGGTTGGTGCTGTTAGTATGTGCTGATAGGTCAGATAAGTTGGCCGGCGGCCCAGGAAAGCGCGAGCAGATTTTTTCTGAAAAGCGCCTGGAGTTTGACGAGTTTGAGGCGTGCTTCGAGGAATTTCTGTTCGCGGGCATTGAGGAGGAATACGGAGCTTTCGCCCAGGTCGAATTTAATTTGTTCTGCTTCGAACAAGCGGGCGTAGTTATTTGTGATTCCGGCGTACAGGTCTATTTGCTGCTGGGTTGTTTGAAGTTCATTAAAATAATTCCTGATTTTTGCCTCCTGTTCGGTGAATTTGCGCTCAAACTTGTTAGTGGTCATCACTTGTTTGAGGCGTACACTTTCCATTTTACCCTGTTCTTTGCGCAGGAAGAGAGGGAAAGAAAAATTGAGGCCCCATTTGAAATTGCCCGTGAGCAGGTCGCGCAGCAGGCCGCCATCGTTAGGGTTTAGGGGGCTGAGGAAATCGGTTCCTTGTGCGAGCAGGTTGTAGGAAAAGTCCAGGCGTGGTTTAAACTGCTCGGCTGCGAGGCGTCGGTCTATGCCATAGGTTTGTAATTCTATCTGTAATTGTTGGAGTTCGGGATGCCGTTCGGCGAGTCCAGCGAGGAAATCGGTCATTATTGGCGCTGCCGCTATTGGGCGGGAGAGGTCTTCGGGGATTAAAGTGGCAAACGGAGTTGCCCATGAGGGTTTACCTTGTTCCCAGAAGAACGTTTCGAGTGTCTGGCGGGCATTAGATAGCTCCAGTTTGGCCTCATTGAGATCAAAAAGGCGGTTTTGGAGCTGTATAAAGGTCTCCAGGGTATCAATAGCGGGTTTATCACCTTGTACGAAGCTTTCGACGACGATTTTAAGCCGTACAGCGGCCACATCTACAGCCTGCTGAAAAACCTGAACCTGATAATAGCTAAGTGCCCAGTCGAGGTAAGCCAGGCCAGCACCGAATAGCAGGTCGTTGAGTTGTGCCCTGCGGAGGGCTGCTCCTCCCTGTAGCCCGAGTTTTGCCTGCTGCAGGTCTGCCCTGAAGGGATCAAACAGGAGGCCATTGAGTAAGGGTAGGTTAAGGCCTATTACGGCTTGTCCTTCTGCTGGGAGCTTGTTTTCAGGGTTCAAAAATTGGCCACGGGCTATATTAAACTCGGATTTTAAAGACAAGCCAAAGGCAGATTGGACTTTTATCCCTGCTGAGCCCACTGAAAAGTAATTTTTTCCATCAAACGATTTCTGGTCCCAGACTCCATAGGCTTTGGGATCAAAAGCCCCCCTGGCCATACGCAAGGCTGCTTCTGCCTGCTGGATTTCCATATCGGCATTTTTTGCAGCCGGATGGTATGCGGTAACGCTGCGGAGGAAATCTTCCAGCGTTAGAGGGGTGACTGGAGTACTACGCTCCTGGGAAAAAAGAAGGCCAGCCCCTGGGAAGATCAGCAGGAGGAAAAAAAGGAGGCTATTCAAGTAGTATCTGTCCAATAGGTTTATTTGAAAGATCTGACGCCACTTCATACATCCGAAGAGTTGAACACAGATTTTGTTATAATTTGCACTAATAGGTTTATACATTTTATCTGACCAGTCTTTAAAATTTATACAAAACCTATTGGTACCGGGTATATTGGGTTGCTATTGTTTATTTGATTGACTTGATGGGGGCTTCCCATTTTACACCTTTTTGGTTTTTGGATTTGGGATCGTAATATTCCGGGGGAAAACCGTTGAGTTGTCGCCAAAGTTCATACCAAACAGGAACGTTATTCAGCATGATGATACCATTGGCGCCTGAACCTGGTCTCAGGGCTTCTGGCCAGGTCTTGTTGTTTTTTCCAGGGGCCACAAGCAGCCTGTACTGGCCATTCTCACTGATGATATTATCAATAGCAACGACTCTACCCTGGAAAGTGCCAAAAGATGCACCCGGCCAGCCAGAAAAGATGAAGGCAGGCCATCCATCGAAGATAAACCGTACCTCTTTGCCGATTTTTATGAGCGGAAAATCCATAGGGCGCACAAAAATTTCCACTGCTAGTTCATAATTAGCGGGGAGTATACTTACAATAGGGTCGCCTTCCTTAATCGTTTCCCCAATCCCAACCTGCAGGGCCTTGGCAATAATGCCGTCCTGTGGTGCGGTGATATAGCGCAGCCCGGTACGGCGCGTATAATTGGAAACCTGAATTGCGAGTTTGCTTACTGTAGCTTCGGCATCGTACTGGTCGGATAAAGTGCTGAACTGGTCAGATTCCGTTTTGGCTATTTTTTGCTTGTATTCGTACAGGACGGTACTTAGCTCGAGTCGGGCATTGATGAGCTCATTGCGGCTCACGAGCAGCTTATTATCGGATGCAATTAGTTTAGCGGCTGTTTCCTGGAGTTTGACACGTTTATCTTCGACATCTTTAAGGGAGACGATGCCCTGGCGATAAAGCGTATCCGCGCGTTTCCACTGTCGGTCGGCAATGGTATTATCCAGTTGTGCCCTGATGACCTCGATGCTGTCGGAGGCAACTTTAAGCAGGGACTGCTTGACTTTGTTATGCAGTTGTTGCTCTTTAAACTGGAGCTCCAGCTCCATGGCACGTATTTGATCGCTGAGGGCATCTGCTTTTCGGGAATAGGCTCCTATTGCTGCATTTTTGGCCTGTACTTGTTGCTCAGTGCGGGGCACTAATTGGGGGTCAAAGTAGTCATCCTTGATCTCAGAGAGAAAAACGATGGTATCTCCAGTTTTTACTGCCTGTCCTTCCTGGACAAACCATTTTTCAATCCTTCCGGGAAGGGTACTATGTATCGTTTGGGGGCGATGCTCTGGACGGAGTACAGTAACCTTGCCTTTGGATTGGACATTCTGGGTCCAGGGTAAGAAAAGGAAAATGATAAAAAAGAGAAAAAAAGAAAACAGCCAGCGTATGAACAGGCGGTTACTGCTCGCTACCTTGACTTTTTTGAAGCTGCTGAACGATTCCAGCGGAAATCGTTCGTTGATAGAATTATTACTTATATTGAGCATGGATGAGTTATTGGTTAATTTTCGGACACAGGGAGCTGCATCCAGTTGCGTTTGTCGGGGTCAAAAATATTGTTGAAGTGGTCACTGATTTTTGCAAGCCTGTCGAAGGAGCCTTCATCAGCAATTTTGCCTTCTTTGAGGATAATCACCCGATCACAGTGAGAGGCCAGGATTGGATCGTTGGAGACGAGGATGAGCGTCCAGGGCCGGTCTGGTCTGGTAAGGGTTTTCACAATGGCGTATCTATCCTGGGGTTCGAGGACTGAAAAGGCATCTTCGATAATTACAAGTTTGGATTCCCTGACGATTGCCCGGGCAATAAGTATTTTAATACGCAGGTTGCGGGAGATATTTCGCCCTTCCGGGGTTAGCAAAGTATTGAATCCATCGGGTAATTTCCGAACGGCATGAGCAAGGCCCAGATTTTCTGAAGTTTGAATTACTTTTTCAAAAGGCAGGTCGGGATCGCCTAAAGTAATATTATCCAGAATAGTACCGCTAAAGATATGGTCTTCGGCAAAAAATTCCCCGATATGATGGCGCAGGCTGTCGAGTTGCAAACTGCGCATAGGGAATCCATTAAAGGAAATGCTGCCTTTGAAGTTTGGGAATAAACCGGCAATCAGCTCCAGGAGCGTAGTTTTTCCGGAACTGTTGTAGCCAGAAATGCAAAGCGCTTCTCCGGAAGGAATATCGAGAGAAAGGTTGTCGAGGACTTTGCGGTCTGCATCGGGAAAAGTGAACGTTACCCCGTCCAGTTGAATATGGATGCCCCGTCCTTTATCGCATCGTTCGAAAGGGAGTCCATCATTGGGTTCCAGAGGGAGATCTGTCACATAGCCGAGTTTGTCCAGGGCGGTGAGTACATCATAAATGGTCTCCATCGTAACAATCATTTTTTCTACGGAACTGATGACGAGGATGACGACGATGTCGGCTGCAACAAATTGACCTATGTTGATTTGGTTTTGTAAAACCAGATAGCTACCCAGCGCCAGAAGGGATGCGATTACAATGACTTCAAATACGATAATGCTGGCGTACTGGCTTCGCAGGATTTTAAAATGGGCTGTCCGGCTTTTGAGATATTCACTGGTTAGTATATCGGTTCGGCGCAGTGCATAAGGTGTGTCGCCAGCAAGTTTGAAGGTGGTCAATGACCTGCTTTGTTCTTCGAGCCAGTGGGCGACTTCATATTTGTATTTGGATTCTTTAAGACTGGTGGAAAGTGCTCGTTTGCCAGTAAGGCGCAGGATGATAAAAATGAATACCATGAGGACGATGCTGAAAAAGACATATAAAGGATGGTAAAAAGAAATCAGCATCAGACCAAAAAAAATCTGCAGGACTGCAGTGGAAAAGTCCATAAGGATTTTGGGCAGTCCTTTTTGTAAAGTCAGGGTATCGAAAAAACGATTGACGAGTTCGGGGGGGTAATAGTTTTTTAGGGTATCAAGCCGAAAGCGGGGGATGCGGTAAGAGAAATCAAAAGCAGAACGAGTAAAGATCCGCTGCTGAATGGTTTCGATAACCGACATTTGCATGACCTTCAAAACACCAGAGAAGGCAATCGCTGCGGTGACGAGTGTAATAAGTAAAATGAGCGATGCGGATTGCGTCCCGCCTGCAACAAGGCCCAGTATTGCCTGTACGCCTAAAGGCAAGGTAAGAGTAATCAAGCCAGCAAAGATAGCATATATATATACGTAAACGATATCCTTGCTGTCTGAGGCAAGCAGACGAAAGAAGCGCTGGGACGGCGTTAAGCCCCCATCGGTACTTTTGTGACCCATTTTTTGCTTTTTTAGCCGGGGAAATAAAAAATATCGGCTGATTTTTTTTATTTCCGCCTCAATTCAGCATATCTGCAATCTGAGGAGCGTTGTACAAAGATTTTAACATACCCTGGAGTTTCTGTCGCGCAAAAAAGATGCGGCTTTTTACAGTCCCGAGTGGGACGCCCAAGGTAATGGCGATTTCTTCGTACTTGTATCCTTCAAAATGCATTAAAAATGGAACACGTGCCCACTCTTCAAGGTTTGCGATGGCCCGCTGGATTTCTTCCTGCATCACGGTAGATTCGCCGGTATTATCGGCTAATGCATTGCCGGAATCAAGGAGGAAGTCGTTGGCAGTAGAATCATTCATTACCTGACGGCGGCGGCGCTTGCGGTAATCGTTGATGAAGGAATTGCGCAGAATGGTCATGAGCCAGGCGCGGAGATTGGTTTGTGGCTGGTAGCGGTCGCGGTACTTGAACGCTTTGTAGGCTGTTTCTTGTACCAGGTCCCTGGCAGAGTCCTCGTCCCTGGTCAGATTTAACGCAAAATTGAAGAGTACTTTTTCTTCTCTTGAAAATTGAGCAGTGAATTCAAGGGTGGACATGGCCTATGTTTTTTGAGTTACTAACAAATATAAAAGTATTACTTTCAAACACAAATGTAACACTTTCCCATAGGTGAGTGTTTATTTTATCGGCCTTTTTTTTAAAAAACAATCATGCTGTGGCAATCCTATATTCAGGGTTTTCGTGCCCACTTGCTTTTGGAACGGGGACTTTCGGAAAATACTATTATGGCTTATGTTGGTGACATAGGCAAATTAGCAGACTTTTGTAGTCAGCCTGGCCGTTCAAAATCCCCATCGGATGTGCAGACCCATGACCTTATGGATTTCCTGCAGGTGCTGTCCGACCTTGGTCTGGGGCGCCGTTCTCAGGCAAGGCTGCTTTCGGCGTGGAAGACCTTTTTTAAATATCTTGCCATGGAGAACCTGATTAACCAAAACCCCACCGAATTGCTGGAAGGTCCAAGAATCCTGCGTGCAATCCCCGCTACGCTGACAGTGGGCGAAGTCCGGCGTATCCTTGCTGCCGTTGACGTGAGTACTCCCCATGGCCTCCGCAACCGGGCTATTCTGGAAACCTTATACGCCTGTGGGATTCGGGTCAGTGAACTCTGTGCACTGCGCCTTCAGCATATCCATTCCGAACTTGGATTTATAAAAGTATTGGGTAAAGGGAATAAAGAAAGGCTGGTGCCCATCGGAGAGGAGGCCCTACGACAGATCGAATTGTATAGAGTTCACGTGCGGGACAAACTCCCTTGCATCCCACCTGCTGATGAACCTTTTCTTTTTCTCAACAGAAGGGGCAAAAAGCTTAGCCGGGTGATGGTATTTAATATCGTTGTAGAAACGGCAAGGGCGGCAGGGATTAAAAAAACGGTAAGTCCGCATACTTTCCGACATTCTTTTGCCACACATCTGATTGAAGGAGGGGCCGACCTCAAAGCGGTACAGGATATGCTCGGGCATGAATCCATCCTTACAACAGAAGTGTATACCCATCTGGACAATGCATTTCTTCGGGAAACGCTGTTGCGTTTCCACCCATCAAGCCGAAGGTCTGGTGGAGTGGAAGAGGAAGAGTAAAGGTGCTGATACGAGCAGGAAAAACCTGCCAGGCTTTAGCTGGGGAAGTTGGCAGGCCTAACGCCAGTTTGGAAAATCCTTTAAATCCTGTTTCCTTTATCTATTTTTACGTCGTATTTCAGCAAAACACCCTACATGCGCAATCCAACGCTACTTGCCTGGTTTTTATATCTAATGGCAGCTGCCTGTGCCACGCCAACCCCTCCATTGGGTGGGCCCCGGGATACAACACCTCCCCGGCTGGATTCGTTGCGTAGTACGGTTAACGGACAGGTGGATTTTATCCCGCAGCCAATAGAGTTGGCATTTGACGAATGGATTCAGCTCGAAGATGTCGCGAATCAGGTGCTGGTGTCACCGCCTTTGGAGTTCAGGCCCAAAGTCCAGATAAAAAAGCGCTCGGTAATTTTTGAATTTGACCCGCGTGAGCAGTTGCGTCCCAACGTAACGTACGCTATCCATTTCGGGACGGCGGTAAAGGACCTTACGGAAAAAAACGTGGTGGAAAATCTCCGCTTTGTTTTTTCGACAGGCCCCCGGTTAGACTCCTTGTCCATAGAAGGAAGTATCCGGGATGCCGTAACGGGTGAACCTGTTGAAAAGGCGCTTTTTATGCTGTACGACAACTTCGCCGACAGTGTGGTGCGGAAGGAAAGGCCACTTTACTTTGCAAAAACGGATAAAGAGGGGCGTTTTGAAATCCGCAATATTCGGGAGGGGAGTTTTAAGGGTTTTGCGCTTTCTGAGGTAAACGGCAACTATCGTTTTGATGTGCCGAATGAAAAAATTGGTTTTCCCGACAGCGCCATACAGGTAACTGCCGGAAAGAAAACAGCGGTATCGCTTGTCCTTTTTGAGGAATCCCCCCGTCTGAGGCGGACTGGAATAGATACTACCTTTGCGGGGTTGGCAAAAGTTATTTTCAGCCAGCAGCCTCTGCGGGTTCGTGTCGCACAAGTTTTGCCTGCAATGAAGCTATGGCAGGCTATAGACGGGGATACCCTGCTACTCTGGGCGCCGTCTGAAGCTGGGGGTGGGCAATTCATATTGGAGCGGGACAAGGATTATGCAGATACGCTGATTTTTCCAGCCTTTAACCCCTCTAAAACGCTACCTCCCCTGAACATCAGCCCGCGTCCGGGGGAGCGTGGCCTGCGACAAAGTCCTTTCGAGGATTTTATCCTACGGGCTTCCGTCCCAATCCAAAAGGTGGATACCGCTGCTATCGTGCTGCTTGCCGATACGCTAAAAGAGCGGATTTTCCCAAAGATATTTATTGATTCTGCCGATGTACGTCGTTTACATATCCGAGTCCCCTGGCAAGAAAACCTTCCATACAGTCTGGAAGTGCGGCCTGGTGCATTTACCGATATTTTTGGCCGCAGCACCGATACTTCCATCGTATATTTCATAACCCTTATTCCTGTTAAAAGTTATGGCAATATGATACTGGATATAAAAGGCCTGGACAGTAGCTACGCCTATGTCCTGGAGCTTGTAGCTAACAGTACGGTTGCTTTTTCGCGGATTCTGCCGGTAGGGGAGACCACGCGAAAAGCGGAATTCCGTGGAATTTTCCCTCAGGCCTATTCCCTTCGGATTATAGAAGACCGCAATGGAAATGGGCAATGGGACAGTGGAAATTACGAAAAGAAAGCGCAGCCTGAGCGCATGTATTTGTTCAAACTCGAAGCGATGCGGGCCAATTGGGATTTGGAGGCAGAAGTCGTCATTGAAAGATAAGGGCTTTCCTTTTGAAGAGGCTGTCTAACGAGTCCTTTGGGGTTGTATAAAAGTATTCCGCCGCCTTCGGCGGCAAAATAATATTTTAAATGAACGACGTTTTGCCTCATTTTGCAAAGCAAAATGAGGCAAAACGTCGTTCATTTAAAATAACATTTGGCGGCGTCAGCCGCCAAATTGAAATGCCAGGGGCTTTTCACACACCCCCCATTCAAGAATCTCTTCGCCGCCGAAGGCGGCAAAAGCCTTTCAGCCAACACGGGTATCAATAGCGTATTGAAGGATACCGTGGTACGGAGAAATTCAAATTTTAGGATGCTGAATTTTATTCAGTACGAGTTGTGCTTTGATTAGGAAGTCTGGGTTGTGGAATTTATACTCATTGTGGACCATGAGGAGTCTGGCTGCATCGTAAGCTGCGGATTTAGGCACTATCTGCCGGGCTGCGATAGGGTGGAGCCAGTATTCGAGGTTATTGGACCTTAGGTAAGATTGATCGAGTTCAAAATTAATAACTACGGAGAGTTTATTCAGAGAGAACAGGTATTCTGTTTCCCTGTTGAGTTCTTTTTGGAGGTCAACGATATTATGGCGGGAAAAGTTGGCACCAGAGCGTTCGCAGAGGAAGATATCCCTTCTGCCATCGAAAACGACGATATCGCGGAAGCGGTATTTTTTGAAATTCTTGGTGAGGAAATTCCGGATAGGCCCTTTAGAAGGGCGAAGTTTAGCGAACTCTTGTGCGAGGGCTTCTTCGTCCAGTTTGAAATCCTCTTCATAAGGCCGTTTCCGCCGGGTTTTCATATTGACCACCTCTTTCACTCTGCCGAGAGTATGGCCGAGCTCATTAGTTTTGGAGGTGACCGTTACAATATCTACCCCGGCGTTGTTGATCCAGCTTTCCAGGAAGATTTTTTTGGTATCGGTTTCAAAAACGAGCAGCGCTATCTCGCTGATTGCATAGAAATTTGGATACCCGCCATAGATGTTGCCGTACTTCAGCTCTAAAAATGCTATACTCTTGTTCACGGTTTTGTGTAGTTATTGGGTCAAAAAAAATTCAGGCCTGCCCGTTAGGCTTTTTGGTAATCTATTTTTATTTGGCCGCATACACGGGAACAGGTGATGGACGATGTTCTCATAGTATTGGCCTGCAATTTAAGACTAAAAATTCACTCTTGCTTTTTTTAAGAGGCGTAAATATACGATTTAGCGTTTAAAGCGATAAAAAAAAGCCATTTTCATAAATTTTTTCTTCATCTGCCCAGATTTCTCCTCCTGCGCGCATATCTGTGATCATATCCCAGTGGATACTGGAGTGGTTCTTGCCACCGGTTTGGAGGTAGGACTGGCCAATTGCGAGGTGAACTGTTCCCCCGATTTTTTCATCGAAGAGGATATTTCGGGTTTGGCGGGTGATGCGATAGTTGGTCCCGATGGCGGCCTCACCGAAATAGCGGGCACCTTCGAGGGTAAAAACATAGTCGAGGACCTCTTTTCCTTTTTTTGCATCCCAGTACTCAATAAATCCATTTTTGACCCCAAGGGTTACCCCTTCGACTTCTTTTCCCTGAAAAATAGCAGGTAGGGAGAAATAAACCACACCATTGACGGAATCTTCCACGGGAGAGGTATAGACTTCGCCGGAAGGCATGTTGGTCTGTCCGTCGGAATTAATCCAGGTCCGGCCCTTGGTGCTAAACCGGAGATCGGTACCTGGGCCGACATAGCGGATTTCCTTGCAGGTATTGAGGTAGTCCACAATAGACTGCTGGCGTTTGCGCACTTTTAGCCAGCTTTCGATAGGGTCGGGGTCATCGAGGCCACAGGCAGCATAGACGAATGCTTCATAATCTTCCAAAGGCATTCCGGCCTCTTCGGCAGAGGCAGGAGTTGGGAAAAGACAAAGGTTGCGCTTCAAGGCGCGGGTGGCGGTACGCTGGGTATAGGTCTTGTAGAGCGGTTGCATTGTGGCCTGGCGAAGGGCGAGTTTTTCCGGGGCTGCTTCAAAATCATCGCGCAGATGGAATGGAGCCATAATATGGAGGTAAGCCTCATATTGTTCTATGGCTGCCTGGTACAAAAGGGGAGGTTGCTGCAATTGTTTTTCCCCGGCTTCCTGCAGAAAAATCCGCTGCATTTCGCGAAATTCCAGTTCGGTGTCAACGGTGGCGCCCGCGCGTAATGCATGGCGATAAACTTCGCGCACGAGGGGCTCGGCGAGGGTAGTCGTTTTTATGTATAGTCTGTCACCGGGCTGCAGGTCGAGACAGTACCGTACGAGTAATTCTGCATAGCGGGAGAGGCGGGTATCCATAAGAGCGATTTTAGCGGGGGAATTACCAGTTTTGTGGGTGGTAGGGATAGCGGGTTTTATAGGCTTCCTTGACCATGTGGACCAGTTTTTCGCGCAATTCCCGGATGCCTTCCCGGGTTACTGCAGAGATCATGACGTTATCATGGTCAAAGAGGTGTTTGAGGGTGCCTTTGAGGCCTTCTTCAATTTCCTCTATGGCCTCCTGGTCAATGAAAGGATCATAGTTATTTTCGCGATAGAGGTCAATTTTATTAAAAACAAAGATAGTGGGTTTGTCCAGTGCGCCGAGCTCACGGAGGGTGTTGTTAACTGTCCGGATATGTTCTTCATGTTTAGGGTGGGCAATATCCACTACGTGAATGAGGATATCGCTTTCGCAGACTTCATCGAGGGTAGATTTGAAGCTTTCGATGAGGTGGTGGGGCAATTTTCGGATAAAACCAACGGTATCGGAAAGGAGAAAGGGTACGTTTTCCATAACTACTTTGCGCACGGTGGTATCGAGGGTGGCGAAGAGTTTATTTTCAGCAAAGACATCTGATTTGCTGAGGAGGTTCATGAGGGTAGATTTACCGACATTGGTATAGCCTACGAGAGAGACGCGAATATACTCGCCGCGGTTTTTGCGTTGGGTAGCGGTTTGGCGGTCAATAGCTTCCAGTTTCTTTTTGAGGAGAGCGATTTTGTCGCGTACGATACGGCGGTCGGTTTCAATTTCCATTTCGCCTGGTCCGCGCATACCGATCCCACCGCGTTGGCGCTCGAGGTGCGTCCAGAGACCTCTGAGGCGGGGGAGTAGATATTGGAGCTGGGCAAGTTCGACCTGGGTTTTGGCCTGTGCGGTTTGGGCACGACGGGCGAAGATATCCAGGATGAGGGTACTTCGGTCAATAATTTTGACCTTTAGGGCTTCTTCCAGGATATTGATTTGTTTGGGGCTTAGGTCGTCGTCGAAGATGGCCATCGTGATGGTTTCATCTTTTTCGATATAGGCCCGGATTTCTTCAATTTTTCCTTTTCCTATAAAGGTACTGGCTATAGGATGTGGAAGTTTTTGAATAAATCGGCGTTTGGTGTAAGCCCCTGCCGTGAGGGCGAGAAACTCGAGTTCGTCGAGTTGTTCTTGCACTTGTGCTTCCGTCTGGTCTTTGATTACCAGTCCGACCAGCACTGCATTTTCCTGTTGCAGGGAGTTGCTGAATAGTTTATTCTCCCCGATATTCCAACCTTTTGCCATATTGAGCAGCCTATTTTTTGATCCAGGGTTCCGGATTGAGGCGGGATTTTTCCCTCCACAATTCGAAATGTAATTCCATTGAGCCGGGGTCTAATCTACCGATTTCCTGTCCTTCCTGTACCATGTCCCTACGTCTGACCAGCACTTCGCGGAGGTTTGAATAGACCGTGTAGTATTCTCCATGCTGGAGGATGAGGGTATTTTGGTATCCGGGAACGACCTGTATGCCGGACACGCGTCCGGCGGCGACGGCTAAAACGGAATTGTTGCCATCGGCGCGAATATCAATACCGTTATTTTGTGTTTTGACCTCTTTGTAGCGGGGGTGTTGTTGTGTGCCAAAGGGCCTCACGATGGTACCATTGCTAACTGGCCAGGGCAGCCGTCCTTTGCTGAAGCCGAAGGCAGTAGAGGTTCTCGCTGTTTCGGGATCTGCGGTGGGCTTTTCTTCGATTCTGTCTTTTCTGCGGGCGGGGGACAACTCCATGCGGATAATATTTTCAATTGCCATGTCGAGTTGTTTGCGTTCTTCTTCCTGGCGGGTGAGTTCAGCGACCAGTTTCTTTTCGTTTGCTTTAAGAGATTTGAGGAGGGCGTCTTTTTTACTGAAGGCGGTATCTAGTTGTTTTTTTTGTTGAAGGAGTGCGGCGCGTGCAGTTTCTTTCTGGGCCCGGTTTTGGTTTAGGGAGGCCATTTTATATCGAAGGTCCGTTTCCGTTTCGAGGATGAGCCTGGCCTGGCGTGTTCGGTGGCGGTCGTACTGGCGCAGGAATTGCCAGCGGCGGAAGGCGTCATTGATACTGGAAGCAGACAGGAGGAAGAGCAGTGGGCTGTAGGTCAGTTTTTGCCGAAGGGCAGATCGGAGCATTTTGGTATGTTCTGCGCGGAGTTGTTTGATTTCGGCTTCCAGAGCATGGAGGGCATTTTGTTTGCGGAGGATATCCTGATCTAAGCGGGAGATTTCTTCTTCCATATTTTGAACCCATAGCTGTCTGCTGCGGATTTGGCGTTGGAGGGTGACGACGACCTGGAGGGTGGCTTTTTTAGTTTTTTGTGCCGACAGGAGTTCTTCTCCGGTGCGGTTAATTTCCAGCAAAAGCGATTTCCGCTTTTCTTCCAGGTCCCTGCGCGACTGGGCGATACAGGGTAAGGCGAAAAGAAACCCAAAGACAAGGGCGGGCCATCCGCGTTTAAGGAACGCGCAGATAACGGCCGGGAATCTCGAAAGGCAGGCTTTTGGGAACATTGAGTTCGACTTCGCTAAACTTTAACTCCACATTAATCTTTCCTGTTTCCTGACCGTTGAGAGTCAGAAGGCGAAGATAAGAAAAATTTTGCTTATCCGGCGTGGCATTATAATCGTCAAGCGTCATAAACATTTCCTGATCGCCCTGACTGCTTTTGAATTCGATACGCCGTGGCCGGAAATCATCAGGCTGCAGGCTGTACTGCAGTGTGCCGATGGCATTAGCTTCCTGAAGGGTTAAGGCGGTGCCTTCGTTTTTTATGGATTGGGGGCGCCTGTCGAGGAAAACGGGGTTACCCAGGATCAGGTGCTGGAGCAGGTGGAAATCCGGGGGAAGGTGATATTGGGCGGACATTTCGGACAGCGTATACGTATGGAATTCATTATTGAGCCGGTCAATGAGGAAAACGGAGTCCGGAGTGACGAGGGCGCGTGCCACTTCGAAACCCAGCTTCCTGACGGCGACCCAAACGGCGCTATCCTGGTGCATCCTTAAGGTAGCATTGACTTTGAGTGCCTGATTACCATCGTCAAAGCTTATTTTTGCGGTACCTTCGAACCAATTGGCGCGCAGTTGGCGGGCTTCTATTTGTCGCCAAAGGGATTCTACACCTTCTTTACGGGCTCCGCTACCGATGTTTTTTGTGCCGGCACAGGAGGCGAGGAAGAGGAGCAGGGTGATGCCGAGTATCTTGTGTAGGGAAAATAGGGGAAGCAAGTTATTCATAGAGTTGTTTGTCAGATATCTTTTTGAGTAACCTTGCGGAGGAATTGCCATTTGTCCTTGCCTGTTCCCAAAAGGAAAGGGCTTCCTGGACGGCTCCCTGGCGGAAGTGTATATTGCCTATAAGCTCAAGGGCTTGAGGATTATGAGAGAAGAGGGCTGGCTGCAGGGCCTGGAGGGCATCCGGAAGTTGATTGCGCCTATAGAGGGCAAAGGCAAGTGCCAGGGCTGCTTCGCGGTTGAGGGGGTCTAGTTCTATGGCGCGTTTAGCAGTATTGAAAGCGATATCTGGGTTTTCATTGCTGCCAAGGGCAATCCGGGCCAGGAGGAGCGGGGTCTCGCGGAAGGCAGACCGGGCTTCTGCATAGGCTTTGGCCGATGCAGCGACATCCTGGAGAGTGTATAGGACGAGTCCCTGAAGGGAGAGTATTTCCTGCCGGGTCCCAGGATCTTGTACGCCTATGAAGAGGGCCTGCTGCAGATTGTCGTTTGCAGCGCTACTATTTTCCTGCCAGTACATTGCTAGGGCGGCACAATAATATACGAAAGGTTTATTAGGAAAGAGGTCCAGGGCGTTTGAGGCTTCACGCAGTAAAGCAGGGGCATCGCCCTGGTCGCGAAAAATTTTAAGCAGTTTTTCCCAGACATCGAAATTATTTTCCTCCAGGTCAAGTGCACGCCTGAACCTATCGGAAGCCTCGGCAGTTTTACCGCTGGCAGCCAGGATTTCCCCGCTAAAAGCAAATGCATGGGCATCGCCTGGGTGGAGTTCTTCGATTTTTGTGGAGAGGGCAAGGAGCTCATTGCCAAGGACGGGGTCCTTCCCTTGAACAAAGCGGTCGGCAAAAGGCTTGAGCTTGGCAATTTTACTTCTGGCATCCAGGTCGCGATTGGCAACAAGACTCTTGATATCTGCGGGGATGGAAGTAGCAGAGGCAGGGGTATCGTTGCCGGCGAGCGCACTCAGCGCAGTGGGTTCACGGGGATCCAGCGTGAGTACTTTGCGGTAGTTAGCCATGGCTTTCTCTTTTTCGCCATGTTGAGCATAAAAATCCGCCAGCAGGAGCAGGTAGGGCGTATGCTGTGGGTAGGCGGTAGTGAGCTTTTCCCATTCGCGGGCTGCTTTTTTGGTATCGCG
This sequence comes from uncultured Haliscomenobacter sp., assembly GCA_964527495.1. Lineage (GTDB taxonomy): Bacteria > Bacteroidota > Bacteroidia > Chitinophagales > Saprospiraceae > JADJPL01. The sequence continues at coordinate 8,790 of CAZGOT010000006.1, read as the reverse complement.
CAGGGTGAGATACAAGCTGGCTTTTTGGCGAATAGAGCTTTCCTGGATGCCGAATAAAGCTTCCATTTCTTCCAGGGTTTTTATTGCCGCGGGGATTTGACCCGCCTGTTCCTGATAAGCGGCACAATCCAGATAGAATTGTTTTTCGCGGGGAAAAACTTTGATGGACTGGCTTGCTATTCCGGCGGCTTCCTGGAAACGGCCCATTTCAGCGAAAACCTGGGCATAAAAGGCCTGGTACCACCGGTTGGTGGGATCTGCTTTTGCAGCTTGTTCAGCATATTTGAGCGCTTCCGGATTTTTTGTGCCAGCAAGTAGGATACGGGCTAGTTCATATGCGGCCAGTGCGTTACCAGGCTGTTTGTCGAGTATCTCCAGGTAAATATCCTTAGCCTTTTCGGTATTGCCGAGCATTTTTAATTTACTTGCCTCGATAATCTGGGTTTCCAGTTGGAGCCTGGCATCGGTATTCTGGGCCGTGGCGGCCATTGCCACAAGAAAGCATAAAAAAAAGAGGCCAAGGGATTTCCTGGTAAACATGTTGGCGCTGTTGGTAATCTTTAAAAGCATGCAGGGACTGTCCTGCAAGACACTCCTAAAATCATAACGACGAGCCTGCCGGTTGAGTTGTGCCAGATGGCAAAAAAGGGTAGGCTATTCGATCAAGGTAACTTTGAGCATATTGGTGCGGTAGCGTTTATGCAAAGGCATAGAAGCAGTATTGATGACGACGTCCCCTGGCCGGACAAAGCCGGAATTTTTGAGGATTTCCGTTACATCAATAATGGTTTCATCGGTACTGGTGAACCGGTCGTAGTAGAAGCAGCGCACCCCCCAGACGAGGTTGAGGGTTGAGAGCATGTGCATCCGGTCGGAGAAGATATAGATATGGATATTGTGAGGCCTGTAACTGGACACCTTAAATGCGGTATATCCGGAGCTGGTCATACCTATGATAGCTTTCGCCTGCACATCTTCTGCGGTTTTGGCCGCGCTGAAGCAAATAGCATCGGAAAGAAAGGTACGGGACTGCGGGGAGGGAACTGGTCGCTGGAAGGTCTGTAGGGAATATTCTTCGGCTTCTTGTATGATATTGGTCATAGCTTCGACAACCTTGACGGGGAATTTTCCGGAGGCAGTTTCTGCACTGAGCATGACGGCATCGGCACCATCAAGCACGGCATTGGCAACATCGGTAACTTCCGCCCGTGTAGGGGTCGGGCTCTGGATCATGCTTTCCATCATTTGTGTTGCGACGATAACTGGCCGGGCTCTCTGGATACACTTCTGGACGATTTGTTTTTGAACGACGGGTATGCGTTCGATAGGCACTTCGATACCCAGGTCGCCGCGGGCAACCATAATGCCATTAGAAGCCTTGATGATCTTATCTATTTTTTGGAGGGCTTCCGGTTTTTCAATTTTTGCAATGATTTTAGCAGGGTGCTGGCGTTCGTCCAGGATTTCCCTCAGCATTTTAACATCTTTTGGAGAGCGGACGAAGGAGAGTGCAATCCAGTTAACGGGCTGGGTGAGGATGAATTCGAGGTCCTGCATATCTTTTTCGGTAAGGCAGGGCAGACTGGTTTTGGTATTGGGCAGGTTGACGCCTTTTCGCGAGGAGAGGATACCTCCATGGACTACTTCCAGGCGGACTGTATCCTTGCTGTTGGTTTCCACCACTTGGAGTACCAGTTTGCCATCATCGAGGAGGACATGCTCACCAGGCTTCACATCTCTGGCGAATTCATTGTAGCTCATATAAATGCGCTCCATTGTCCCGACGCACTTTTCATTGACGAAAGTAACGATGTCACCGGTTTTAAGTTCCAGGGCATTATTTTCTATTTCACCGACGCGGAGTTTGGGTCCCTGGAGATCGGCGAGTATGCCGATGTGAAACCCGTGTTCCTCGTTGATCCGGATGATATGGTTGATTACTTCCAGGTGGTCTTCGTGGGTACCGTGCGAGAAGTTGAGCCGGAATACATTGGCACCCGCCTTGACCAGTTGCAACAAAGTTTCATAGCTACGCGAAGCCGGCCCAACGGTGGCCACGATTTTGGTTTTTTTAATCTGATTTTGCATAATCTTGCTGAATATTCTATTTGGGTGTCCGGAAAAAAAATCTCAATGGAGTTTGCTGTGAGGGGATAAGTGCGGGGAGAAAAAGGTCTTTTTAAACCCGCAATAAACCCGTTGCAGCAAGTCCGCCTGTTTTAAGGCCGAAAATTTAACGCGAAATAAAGAAGTAAGTGTAATTTTTACAATAATTAATTTTTAGGTAGGGTAATTAGCGCGGGGCCATATTGTAGATCTGTTGAGGAAAGAGGTTGAGATATATGCTCTGCCATAGTTCAAAGGCATAGAAAGAGGGCAGAGATAGCAGGCATCCGGCAAAACCATAGGCTTTATAATAGAGAATAACCTGCGCCCTGCTAAATAGTTGCGAAAAAAAGGGTAAAAACTTTGTTTATCAAGGCAGTTCTGTTTTACTTTGCAGTTGCATTTTTAACCTAAAAAAGCACGTTTGTTATGTCAAGCATTGCAGAAAGAGTTAGTAAAATTATCGTTGAGAAACTTGGTGTCGAAGAATCCGAAGTAACGCCTGAAGCAAGCTTTACCGGTGACCTCGGCGCGGATTCGCTGGACACTGTCGAATTGATTATGGAATTTGAAAGGGAATTCAATGTTTCCATTCCTGATGATCAGGCTGAAACCATCCAAACAGTGGGCCAGGCAATCACGTACCTGGAAGCTCAACTGGGGAATTAATTATAAGGATAAAAAACCACAGGCCTGACTTATGGGGCTTGTGGTTTTTTTTATTCTGCTTAGTACAATTGCGTTCAACGCATCTTTCCTTTTCACGCCCTCGGCATTACGGAGCATTCAGGTCAACTTAACCCGGTGCGCATTAATAGTCGCTGCGCCGGTATGGTGAAGAATACCAATTTATGAAAAGAGCTGTAATTACTGGTATTGGGGCAATAACGCCCATTGGCAATAGTATTCCGGCATATCTGGAAGGACTGCAGAAGGGGGTAAGTGGCGCTGGACCAATTACCCTGTTTGATGCAGCAAATTTCAAGACCCAGTTTGCCTGTGAGGTAAAGCATTTCAACCCGGAGGAATTTATCGAAAAGCGCGAAGTGAGGCGGATAGACCGTTTTGCTCAACTGGGAGTGGTAAGCGCTGACGAAGCCATCCAGGATGCTGGCCTCCCGGCTGTAATGGAACAACTGGACCTTGATCGGATTGGTGTGATCTGGGGCTCAGGGGTAGGGGGGCTTCAATCCCTGGAGGAGGAAATCGCTGCCCATACGCTTGGCAACGGACAGCCCCGCTATAATCCGTTTATGATCCCCAAAATGATCGTGGATATTGCTGCAGGGTACATCTCTATCAAATACGGCTTCCGGGGGATTAACTACGCAACGGTATCCGCCTGTGCATCTTCCTCCCATGCCCTGATTAACGCCCTCGATTACATTCGGCTGGGCCGCAACGATATCATCATCTCCGGTGGATCGGAAGCGGTAATCCTCAAGACCGCAATCGGGGGCTTCAATGCGATGAAGGCTCTTTCTACGCGCAACGAAGACCCGGCAACGGCTTCCCGGCCTTTCGACAAAGATCGCGATGGGTTCGTTCTTGGTGAAGGAGCAGGTGCCCTGGTCATCGAAGAGCTGGAACATGCAAAGAAAAGAGGAGCAAAAATTTATGCGGAAATTGTTGGAGGAGGCGCTACGGCTGATGCTTACCATATCACCGCACCTCACCCAGAGGGCCTCGGGGCCAGGAATGTCATGCGTCTCGCCCTCCAAAACGCTGGTATGCGCCCGGAGGAGGTAGATTATATCAATGTACACGGTACTTCTACTCCCCTGGGGGATATTGCAGAAACCAAAGCAATCCTGCAAGTATTTGGAGAACATGCCTACAAGCTCAACATTAGCTCTACGAAGTCAATGACCGGCCACCTGTTGGGTGCTGCCGGAGCCATAGAAGCTATCGCAGGGGTACTGGCAATCGGGCATCAGTTCGTACCTCCTACTATTAACCATTTTACCGATGACCCCGAAATTGATGGCGGGCTCAACCTTACTTTCAACGAAGCACAGGAAAGAAAGGTCCATGCAGTTCTAAGCAATACTTTTGGGTTTGGAGGGCATAACTCCTCTATTATAATGAAAAAATTTGAGGGTTAGGCCAGAAAATGCATTTTATCATTGCTTACATAATCGTGTAAACCTTGCGGCAACTGCTCCGTTTCTACAACAGGTTTCTTTCTCAGGATAAAGAGTTTACAGCAAAACTCCGCAATTTGCTCGGGTTCACCCCCGCAAATCTCACTATCTTCAAACTCGCATTTTCGCACAGGTCCTCTCCTGCAGAGGCCAGTAGCAAGCATTATGCCATCCAGAATAATGAACGTCTGGAATATTTGGGGGACGCAGTGCTGGGGACTATTGTCGCCGAGTACCTCTTCAAAAAGTATCCCGACAGCGATGAGGGTTTCCTTACCAAAATGCGCTCCAAAATCGTCAAGCGGAATGCACTGAACCGTCTGGGCGATAAAATGGGTATTGATGTTTTCCTTAGTCAGCAAAATGCCCTCCGGCTGAGCAAGTCTATGCTGGGTAATGCTGTGGAAGCGCTCATAGGCGCTATCTATCTGGAACAGGGTTATGACAAGACCAGGCACTATGTAGTCCAGGAAATCTTGCGCAAATATGTGGACGTTCACGAACTGGAACGGGTAGATGACAACTACAAAAGCCAACTTCTGGAATGGTGCCAGAAGAATGGGATGTCGGTGTCTTACAAACTTGTGGCACGATATAAATTTGAAAAGCGCGACCGCTTCAAAGTGGCAGTCATCATTGACGGCAAACGAATGGGTATTGCCGATGACTTCAATAAGAAAAGTGCCGAACAAATGGCTTCAGGTAAAGCCATGGTCGAACTGGGTATTCTGAGCGAAGACGAAGAGGACGAGGATTGAACGCTGAGCTCCCGCCCGAGATTACCCTGGAAGAAATCCTCCAGCTCGCTCCGGATAATATCGTTTATGAAAGGGCACGACTCCTTCTTTCCTCCAAAAAATGGCCGGTATTGGGATGTTGCAGTGGCTTAATCTATGGGGAATGCCGCAGTGGTGGCACCCTGAGATATAAAGTTGCCGCAGACATCTCTCGTGGGATTTTTTTCAGTAACAGCCCTGCCACGCTCAAGCCGGATAAATTCCTTCTTGCTCTATTGCTGAAGTGGTATGATGAGCCTGAGGTGTTCAAGCAGGTTACTCAGGCACCGGACTGGGCAACAGAAGGTCTGCAGCGGGCTGCGGCACCAACACCAAGACCTGCCAAAGAAGAGGGTAGGGATGCCCAGGCCCAATCCCGCGAAAAGCGGATCGGTACTATGCAGGAGGGTGCACAGGAACTTCGCCGGTGGCTTATAGATGTTGCCAGGCAGGGCCTGGCGGTATTACAGATGCAAGATGCCCAGGCATGGGAAGCTATATCTGCCAGGCTGACAGACTACAAGATTGCTGGCCTGGCACGCAGGGTAAGGGCTATGCAGGTTGCGGCGGCCAATCCACAATGGCCGGAGATTTTTACGGAAAATATCGCCGCATTGGCCCTTTGGGCAGAAGCTTTTCCCCGTATAGAAGAACTGCCCAATGAACTTAAGGAAGAACTCCTGCTTCAGGGGGGGCAAAACGCCCGGAAGGAAGATGCCCTGCAAGGTGATCCTGTTGAAGACCAATGGTTCGTTTTTCACTCTGCACATCAAGAGGAGGGCCAGTTGCATATCCGTAGGACATGGCTTTGGGGGGAAGCCTGCGGAATCCCTGCTTTGTTGCTCGACTATGCATGGGGAGGGGAAAATTTTGCGCAGGAATGGAAGGCTGGGGCAGTATTTAGAGGAAAACTCCATTATTATCCCGGGGCTTCCCGCTTGCGTGCTTTTGCTGGCGAAGGCACGCTGGCCGAGGGTGGGTGGGACTTTCCTCCGCAGGGGTGCTGTGTCTCTGCGATAGCAATGGCACATCAATTTGCACAGATTGCAGGGAGTAACCCTTGGATAGCTGTTTTTCCTTTCTTGCTGGGGCCGGTAACCTGCCCGATTTTCCAAGGTATGCCCTGCCTCCTTGACGGTGAGGGCAACGCAATCCTGCTGGATGCACCCATTACCGAATGCTTGTCGCTACTGGGTCTGGGCAGTGGTGGTCCACTCTTGGTTTTTGGACTTTGGAACGGCAAACGTTTCAAGCCCCTCAGTGCCCAAAGAGCTGGGGCATCGGTTTTTTTATTTTTAAATGGGGTCAATGAAAGGGAAAAGGCTCAGTAATTGACCCGCACTTGCTGAATTTTTCGGGGTATCCAAACCTGCATAGGGGACTGGCCGCGGTTGGCCCAGGCAAAATAGGGGATAGCAGTGATGGTTTTATTGCGGGTCTCCACAGACTGGCCATCGGGGGCGACGGTAAGGGATGGGGTGTTAAAGCTAAGGGTAGTGATGCCACCGAGGAGATTAGGGCGGTAGCCTGCAGTAACAGGAACGTCGTCGGGGAGGATGAAGTTCCATGCTTCGCCACTGTTGTCGGCTCCTTCTACGCAGTAAACGAGTGGCCCGCGCTGTAAAGCTACGCGGTTTTCGTTGGCTTTAACTTCCTGCCGTGCCAAGACCCGTTTGACATCCATAGGCAATTCCAGGCGTACCTCATCTCCTGCTTTCCATTCGCGTTCAATGACGGCATACCCGTTTTCCATGCGGAAAGGAAGCATCCGACCATTAACACTTAGCTGGAAACCCGTATTGCCGGTAGACATAAACTGGTACAGCCCGCCTGGCACAGCTTCCTCTTTCATCCAGCCCGGGATGCGCAGGTGTAGGCGAAAAGTATTTTTTTGTTCAGGTGTGACGATAATCCGGATATCCCCATCCCATGGGTAGGCTGTCTGAAGTTTAATATTCGTAGGAATGCCGTTTAGCAAAGGGGTAGTGGAGCTACCCACAAAGAGGTTTACCCAGAGGGCATCATCGGTTTTACCATAAATATAATCGCCCAGAGAGGCCACCAGCCTGGCTATGTTAGAAGGGCAACAGGCAGTACCAAACCATTCCCTACGGGTATGCTGCCCGCTTGAAGCTAAAGGGTTGCCATAAAAAAAACGGTCACCACTCAATGAAAGGCCATCTAAGGCTCCATTGTAAAGGCTGCGTTCGAGAACATCTATATATTTGGATGCACCGGTTAGCTGGTTCATGCGTTGGTTCCAGAAAACCATGCCTACCGAGGCACAGGTTTCACAGTAAGCACGTTCATTAGGCAAGTCATAGTCAACGCTGAAGCCCTCATTGCTGCCCGAAGATCCAATACCTCCGGTGAGATACATATTGCGAAAAACTACATCCTCCCACACTGCCGTCATAGCTTTGAGGTATCCTTCGTCGCCGGTCAAGGCGGCTACATCTGCCGCGCCGGTATAGAGGTACATGGCCCTTACTGCATGGCCGGTAATCTGCGTCTGTGCTTTTACAGGCGATACATCCTGACAATACGCAGTATCCTTCCAGTCCGACCAGGTATAGCCCTTTCCGAACCCTCTGCCGCGCTGATCGAGTAGCCAGTCGGCCAGACGAAGGTATCGCTGTTCCCCGGTGGCTTTAAAGAGCTTGACCAGGGCCAGCTCAAGTTCCTGGTGCCCTGTAACCCAGTTGCGTTTTCCCGGACCAAAAAGGGAGTCGAAATAATCGGCAAAACGGATGGCGACATCGAGGAGTGTGCGCTTTCCGGTTGCGTTGAAATAGGCAACTGCCGCTTCGATGAGGTGCCCACCGATATAATCCTCATGCATGGCCATATCTGTCCAGCGCTTGTCAAGTCCATTGAGGGTATAATAGGTATTGATATACCCGTCGGAGAGCTGGGCAGCAGCTATTTTTTCAATCCATGCATCTGCCTTGGCTTCCAGTACAGGATCCGGATAGTTTTTGAGTACGTAAGCAATGGCTTCCAGCGCTTTGTAAACATCAGAATCATCGTAAAACAAACCTTCAAATTTTCCCGGTATTTTACCTGCGGCGACTTCAAAGTTCCGGATACGGGACGTTTTGATTTCTGTTTGTTCGATACAAACAGGTACCGTAACTTTAGCGACCCGTTCGATTTTTGACTTCCAGAAGTTGTCCTGTATCTGGACTTTGGAAAAGTTGATTCCTTCAAAATGCGCTTTTACCTCCTGACCGATAGTGGAGGAATAAAGGAAAAACATGCTGCAAAGCGATAATAGAATAGTCCGCATAGGCACAGGATTTCAGAATTAGGGAAGGCGCTTCATATTTCGTTATTGGCCAGATTTGTTGTGACAAGATCATTGCGGGTTAAAAATAGCTCTTTTTTGCCCACACTGTGCCTTTTTTAGGCGTATATGTGGGTAATATTGCTTCAAAAAGCCTTTGTGCAGTGCGAAAAACGGTCTGTTTTTCGCACTGCATTGCTGCTGTTGCCGCATATTCCAGGGGTATTTCGCTATAAAAGGGGATTGTGTAAAAAGTATTCCGCCGCCGAAGGCTGCGGAATAAAATTTTGAACAGACGCCATTTTATCTCATTTTGCGAAGCAAAATGAGATAAAATGGCGTCTGTTCAAAATAAAATTTGGGAGCGTAAGCACCCAATAGTAGGTCAGGGGCTTTTTATACAACCCCATAAAGTTTTGAATAGGGGTTGTGTAAAAAGTCTTTTGCCGCCTTCGGCGGCGAAAGGAAATTTTGAATG
>CAZGOT010000005.1:6299-33353 GCA_964527495.1 uncultured Haliscomenobacter sp. | reverse complement strand
GCGAAGCAAAATCAATGAAAACAGTGTGCGTTCAAAATATTGTTTGGCGGCGTCAGCCGCCAAATGACGGACTCCGGCCTTTTTACACAACCCCATGAAAAGCTGGGGCCTTTTACACAACCCCGGACTTATGAGACAGCCTCTTCAAAACTTTCTTTCGTCGCCGTAGGCAGCGGAATATTTTTCATACAACCCCAATTACATAGAGATACCCCCATTTGCCTAAATGGGTTGGTATATAGAGCTTCTAAAACAACCTTTTGCGCCGTTGCCACACGAAAAGGTTTCTGATAAAGGGGCATGCTCCCGGAAACGCTTTGTATCCTCTGCGAATAGGTTTTGTACAAATATTCAAGACAGGCCGGATAAAATGCGCCAATCCTATTGGTGTGACATATAAATAGCTTTTGTCCAAAAGATGCGTAAAGTCACAGCGGATAATGATATTGCGCATTGCACAAGGGAAAAAAAAGTTGCTCTTTTGAATAGAAAGCACAGAAAATGGCAAAAAAACAATCAGAAGCGCGCAAACCTTTAGCGTCGGTATCCGGCATCTGGTGGATATATCTGCTGCTGCTTTTCTTTTTACTTGGACAATGGTGGCTCAGCACGTCAAATCGGCGGCAAGAGGTTACCTGGAAAACCTTCGCTACGGAAATGATGGCCAAACAGGCAGTAGAGAGCCTGTTGGTTATTAATGGACAAGAGGTGGAAGTGTCAATCAAGCCCGCTTTTCGGGGCAAGGGGTATTTTAAGGCACTTCGGACAGAAGACAAGGGGCCACATTATTATTTTACCATTGGTTCCACGGACGCTTTTCAGGATCAGATGAACGCCTTGCAGGCAGGTATTCCGGAGGGATCCCGTGTGGAGGTCCGTTATCTCGCACGCACCAACTGGGGGCGTGAAATTTTCTTTTGGGCGCTCCCTGTCCTGCTGGTTGTGGCGTTGTGGTTCATTCTGCTGCGCCGTACCCAGGTTCCGGGTAGCGGAGGTGGGGTTAATCCCTTTGAATTTGGAAAATCTAAAGCTACTGAATTTGATGGGCTACATCAGCCTAAGGTGACTTTCAGTGATGTGGCCGGTCTCGAAGAGGCTAAGGAGGAAGTGAGGGAAATCGTTGAGTTTCTCAAAAACCCTGGGTATTATACCCGTCTGGGGGCAAGGATTCCCCGTGGCGTGATCCTGGTAGGCCCTCCGGGTACCGGAAAAACCCTTATGGCAAGGGCGGTAGCCGGGGAAGCAAAAGTGCCGTTTTTTTCGATTTCGGGTTCCGAGTTCGTGGAAATGTTCGTGGGGGTTGGAGCTTCGCGGGTTCGGGATTTATTCAGGAAAGCCAAAGAGCGTGCGCCCAGCATTGTATTTATTGATGAAATTGATGCCATCGGACGCGCACGGGGCGCAGCTTTTTCTATCCGCTCGAATGATGAGCGGGAGAGTACCCTGAATCAGTTACTTACCGAGATGGACGGCTTTGATAAAGATACCAATGTCATTGTTATTGCTGCAACTAACCGGGCGGATATCCTCGATCGGGCACTCCTGCGCCCAGGGCGGTTCGACAGGCATATCTACCTCGAATTGCCGAATATTGAAGAACGAAAGTCCATCTTTGCGGTCCACCTTCGCCCCTTGCATCTCGCCGGAGACCTGGATATCGAGGTCCTTGCTGCCCAAACCCCCGGTTTTTCCGGTGCGGATATCGCAAATATTTGCAATGAGGCAGCACTTATTGCAGCAAGACGGGGCAAACAGAGCGTTGAAATGCAGGATTTTTACGACGCTACCGACCGCATTATCGCGGGGCTGGAAAAGAAGAGCAAGATTATCTCCCCTGCCGAACGAAAAATTATTGCCTATCACGAAGCTGGCCATGCAGTGGTCAGTTGGAAACTCCCATTTGCAGACAAACTGCTTAAGGTGAGTATAGTCCCACGCGGCAAATCCCTGGGTGCTGCCTGGTATCTGCCAGAGGAACACCAGATTTTTACCCGGGATCAGTTTTTCGATCGCCTTTGCGCAGGATTGGGTGGAAGGGCGTCAGAGGATATCATTTTTGGACAAATTACCTCCGGGGCGCTCGATGATCTCGAGAAGATTACCAAGCAAGCCTATACAATGGTGGCTTTTTATGGCCTGAATGACAAACTCGGCAATATCAGCTATTACGACAGTACTGGAGAATTTGAACAGTCGTTCCAAAAACCTTATAGTGAGGCCACTGCCCAGTTGATTGATTTGGAGGTCCGGCATCTTGTCGAACAAGCGTATGCCCGCACAAAGGCTATCCTCGTAGAAAACCGGAATGCGCTGGAGCGCGTGGCCCAGTTACTGCTGGAGAAAGAGGTCGTACTCAGTTCCGACCTGGAAAAAATATTAGGGGAAAGGATTACACAAGTTCCTTCATCTGAAATCAAACCATTATGAGCAAGATACATAAAATCCTGTTTCCTACAGATTTTTCGGATACCGCACAGAATGCTTTTGGCTACTGTATTGGTCTTGCTGACCATTTTGGCGCGGAGATTGTCGTGCTTCACGTCGTGTATCCGGAATACGAAATGCTCGACCTTCCGGTACTGGCTTCAAAGGCCACACAGGATAAAAGGGATGCTGCGGATGCAGCGCTTGTCAGCTTTATCGAGCTTGGCCTGGGACAAGCAAAGGCTTTAGCAGGCCTGAAACAACCGCCCAATATCTCCCGTGCGGTAGAAGTGGGCGCACCAGTAGGGGTTGTTCGGCAGATGCAGAAAAAATACGGGGCCGATTTGATTGTGATGGGGACCAAAGGGGAGCATAATGCGCTGGAAAAGAGCTTGGGCAGCGTCACAACAGGGGTGGTGGAAGCTGTTCACTGCCCGGTGCTGGTCGTTCCGGAAGCTGCTCCATGGAAGCCTCCGCATGTAGTGGCTTATGCAACAGACCTTTCGGAGTCCGACCCTTATCATGTCTGGCAAGCCGCAGAGATACTGGAGCCTTTTCACCCTCTGTTACATGTGGTCCACATCGCAAATGGCAAAAGTCCGGCGGGGCATCTGACAGACCTAGCAGAAGTCGAAGCCTTTTTCCGCCAGCAATCCCACATCACGCCTGCACTGAACATTACTTTCCATGAACTGGAGCGCAACTCTGTCACGGGTGGCCTGGGAGAATTTACCAACTATTATCAGGTGGATCTGCTGGTCATGTTCGCGCCTCGTCATACCTGGCTGGACCGCCTTATCAAGCCTAGTGCAACCAGAAAAATGGCCATGGAGGCCCCTGTGCCTTTGCTTTTGTTGAAGAATAAGGAATCAGCATAAAATGGACTTAATCTACCATCCGGTATTTTTGGAGCATGATACAGGGCTGCACCCCGAAAACCATAAGCGGCTGGAACAGTTTCTCCATCTGCCCATTGCGGCAATCCGGAGCGGGGAAGATTACCTCAAGCTGGTACATACTGCGGATTATGTTGAAACGGTCAGGCACGCCTGTCAGGTAGGTGCACACCTCGACCCCGACACGGTTACTTCTCCAGGATCTTATGCTGCAGCATGTTATGCCGTTGGGGCAACTATAATGGCTGCTGAACAAGGAGGATTTGCTTTGGTGCGGCCTCCTGGCCACCATGCGTATCCCGGGCATGCCAGTGGATTTTGTTTGTTCAACAATGTGGCTATTGCCGCACAACACCTGGTGAATGCAGGTAAGCGCGTTTTAATCCTGGATTTTGACGGCCACCTGGGTGATGGCACTTCGGAAATTTTCTACCGAAGTGATAAAGTGCTGTACTGGTCTTTGCATCAATACCCGGCATTTCCAGGGAAAGGGTTTTCGGATGAAATTGGAGAAGGGAAAGGGGAAGGATTCACGTTTAATATTCCACTTCCCCCGGGTAGTGCAGATGATATTTTCCTGAATGCTTTTGAGCATTTTTTGCCTGCAGCGCGGCAATTCTCTCCGGATGTAGTGGCTGTTTCTGCAGGTTTTGACGCGCATCTGTATGATTTGTTGCTGGACCTACGGGTAAGCACGCATACGTATTTTCGCATCGGCCAGCGGCTTCGGGAGGTTTTTCCCCGTATTTTTGCCACGCTGGAGGGGGGCTATAATATCCAGGAGCTCTTCCGTGGTGTGGAGAGTTTTGTGGCAGGAATCAACGGCTGGGAAAATCCGCATATACAGGAAAAAACGAATTCCGGGATGCGGGTTTGGGAAACGTATGAGATGTACCTCCATGCGGCAATGGGCAAACTTCAAAAATACTGGACTTTTTAGCCCGGAATATGCGTATCCAATTAGAAAAAATTTTCCGTCCCCGCAGTATTGCCGTAATTGGTGCCTCTTCCCGCGAAGGGACTGCAGGCGAGGTAATCTTCACTAACCTGCAGGCAGCAGGATTTGGTGGATCGGTTTTTCCTGTCAATGTCCGGCATGATTCTGTGCAGGGTATCGCTGCGTTTTCACATATTGGCGATATCCCGCAGCAGGTGGATTTGGCTATTATCGTGCTAAAGCCGCACCTGGTAGTGGAGGTAGCAGAGGGTTGTGGCCAGGCTGGCGTTGGGGGCATCATGATTGTGATGCCAGATTTTACAGGAGCTACAGCAGGGTTTGCGGAAGAAAAGGAGAAAATCCTGCAGATATGTAAGCGCTATGGTATGCGTTTACTTGGCCCTGGCACGCTGGGTTTTATTGCGCCCCATGTCCGGATAAATGCCAGTTTGGCTCCTGGAATGGCTATGCCCGGCAACCTTGCCCTCATTTCCCAGAGCGATGCACTCCTGGCTTCTATTCTGGACTGGTCAGTTGCTCAGAAGGTAGGATTCAGTTATATCGTTTCAACGGGGGCTCTAAGTGATATTGGGTTTGCGGACCTGATTGATTTTTTTGGTGCCGATCCACAGACCAGTTGCATCCTTATCTATATGGAAAGCCTGGTGGATGCGCGGAGGTTTATGAGTGCGGCCCGTTCTTTTGCCCGAAACAAACCCATCATCATACTCAAATCCGGGAGGAGCGAGGAAGGTAGCCAGGCCGCCCTTTCCCATACGGGATTCCTAGCCGGTAATGATGATGCTTATGATGCGGTATTCAAGCGTGCGGGGATTATTCGGGTGGATACTGTGGCACAATTATTTAACATCGCTCATGTCCTTGCCTTGCAGCCCCGGCCTCGGGGCAACCGGCTGGCCGTTGTGACCAACGCTGGTGGTCCGGCGGTACTTGCTACAGATTATCTGGCTTACCATGGTGGACAACTTGCCAGGCTCGCTCCTGCAACTATTGAACAACTTGCCTTGCTCTTGCCTGAATTCCAAAAGCCCGGCAACCCAGTTGATCTTTTGGGAAATGCCCGTCCGGAGCAGTTCGGTCAGGCGCTCAAGTCCTGCTTGTTGGATCCCGGTGTGGATGCTGTTCTGGTAATCCTTTCGCCACAGTACACGGCCGCATCGGCAGAAACGGCAAGGGCGGTAGTCGAGGCTGTAAAAGGAACCCCGAAACCTGTACTTGCAGCCTGGATGGGAGAACAGTGTATGCTGGAGGGCAGAGAAGTTTTTGAAATAGCCCGTATTCCGTGTTACCGGTATCCGGAAAGCGCAGTGGATGCTTTCTTGCGCATCTGGAGATATTCCAGGGACCTCGAGCTGCTTTATGAGACCCCCCCGGCCATCCCCAAGGATTTTTCGCCTGATACAGAAGCGGCAAGAGCGAGCGTACGGCAAATACTCGATTCCGGCAGGACGCTGATGACTGCCCCTGAGGCTAAAAAATTACTTGAGGCCTATCAAATACCTGTCAACCCTGCGCTTATAGCGGTTAGCCCAGCCGAAGCGGTAGCACATGCTGCCACCCTGGGCTATCCGGTCGTCATGAAAATCGTTTCTCCAGACATTGCCCATAAAACGGATGTAGGAGGGGTCATCTTGAACCTATCTTCCGATGCAGAGGTAGAGCGGGCATTTGATACTTTACAGGAAAGGGTGGCTCTGCGCCGGCCCTCCGCAAAGTTCACAGGGGTGATGATAGAAAGAATGGTGCGCAAACCCTTCGAACTATTGCTGGGGGCCCGGAAAGATCCGGTATTTGGACCTGTCATCATTTTTGGAAGAGGAGGGGTAGGGGCTCAGGTGTACCGAGATACCCAGATGGGTTTGCCCCCGCTAAATATGGCCCTGGCCCAGCAGATTGTCGAACATACGCAGTTTTTTCCCCTCTTGCGCGGATTTCGGGGTATGCCCGGAATAAACCTGCAGGAGATTGACTTTCTGTTGTGCAAATTTTCTTACCTCCTGATGGATATACCGGAGATCAGGGAAATTGATATTAACCCTTATCTGGCCGACCATCTCGGGGGTATAGCCGTAGATGCCCGGATTATTCTTGATCCTAAGGTTGTAAGAATGCCCCATAACCCCTACCAACACCTGATCATTTCTCCCTATCCGGGGCGGCAGTACACCAAAACGATTACGCTAAAGGATGGTTCTGTGCTCCTGCTGCGGCCCGTGCGGCCCGAGGACGAACCAGCGATGGAGCAAATGCTCCAGCGGGTTTCAACAGACTCCCTGTACATGCGGTTTTTTGGCTATATTCCCAAAATGTCCCATACCTGGATGATGCGGTTTACCCATATTGATTACGACAGGGAAATTGCAATTGTTGCAGAAACCACAGACCCGGCGAAAGGACGGGAACTAGCGGGTGTTGTACGCATTATTGAAGATGCCTGGCGGGAAACGGCAGAATATTCTATCCTGATCGCAGATGCTTTTCACGGAAAAGGATTGGGCAATATGCTGACCGATTATATCCTGGATATTGCAAGGCAGCGAAAAATCCGCAAGATTGTTGCATCGGTACTTGCTGCCAACACGCCCATGATCCACATGTTTGAACGCCGCGGGTTTACTTTTGACCGTAGTGGGTTAGATATATATGATGTGGAGTTGGATATTTCCACACCGCAATAGTCTTGCTATACCCCAGAAGTCTTAGGGGTGGGCGGCTACCCAAACACTACCGTCGGTGAAGATTTCTTTTTTCCAGATTGGTACGGTTTCTTTTAAGGTATCAATGCAAAATTTGCATGCTTCGAAAGCAGCTTCCCGGTGTGGGGTGGCTACTGCTATGATTACAGGGATTTCTCCGATTTCCAGGATACCTACCCGATGATGCAGGGCGATGGCCAATGCTTGCCACTTTTCCGTTGCTTTTTCTGCAATTTTCTGCATTTCGCGGATAGCCATGGGCGCGTAGGCTTCAAATTCGAGCCGCACCACTTTTCTTCCGGCGGTGTGATCCCGCACTGTTCCTATAAACACTACGGTTCCCCCGGCAGCAGGATGCGCAACGAACTGTGCACATTGGGCGGGGTTGAGGGGGGTGTCCAGAAGTTGGATATCTATCATAATTGCTTTAGTTATCTTCTCCTTGCTGCCAGGTGGAATCCAGTATACCGAGGTGCAGTATGCGACCCCCTGTCTGGTTGATGGGGTCTATGCTTTTCCCGATCAATACCCCATCCTCTGGCACGGTATATTCCTTAATGGGGTCTCCAAAAATATTGCGCAGGGAGGCGACAGGCTGGCCGCGATATAAGAAATCGCCGATTTGCGGCCATACAGAAAGAATGCCTCCGGAGTCGGAAAAAATCCAATAAGAGGTTTTGCATATCAGGGGTTCCTGTGCCGGGGGAATTCCTACCCCCTTCAGCATTTCCAGATTTTTCATGAGATTATGAATACCGGTAACTGCCGAGCGGACGATCTCTTTTTCGAATGTCTGGGAGCTGCCCAGTTCAACACTGATCGCCTGTATGCCTAGTGTGTCTGCAACCCCGCGCAAAGAGCCGTCGCTGGCAGGGTTATGTACGATTACCGGGGCATTTTGAAGGAAAGCCATGTGCCTGTTTATAGGATCTTCAAGATTTGCCCTTACGAAAAAGGCATTTTCCCGGCCCGAACCTGCGGTATGCAGGTCAATCAGGTAATCAAAATGCCGGATGATGCGGTCTGTAATCCGGAAGGCATATACCTGCGCCACATTTCCATCTTCCCTACCTGGAAGAATGGCGTTGAGGTCGGTTTCGTCAAAAAAACGCCGCTGGCGCATGAGTACGGCGGGTACGTTTACTACGGGAACACCCACCAGGACGCCACTGAGCTGTGCAACGTCTATATCTCTGAAAATGCGCTGGATAACGGATATGCCATTGATTTCATTACCGTGCACAGCAGCGGTGAGCCCTAGCACCGGTCCCTGACCGATGCCTTTTGCCACCAGTATCGGCACTTGTACCGGCTGCCCCATACCATCGGTGATGATATGTAGCCACAATCGGTGTACTTTTCCCGGGGCCAGGCGCTGGATGTCCAGTGTGCGGACTATTTCGCAATTTTTAGGGTCAAAGATATCAGGGCGCTCCATAAAGGATATGTTCAAAGCTGGATTTCATGCAGGAGCGCAGGATCATCGTTGAGCGAGCGGAACAACCGCATCCGGAAACGGCCTTGTTTGTTCAGCAGGTTATCGGCCATTTTATCTATGGCCACCATAGAAAGTACCGTCTGGATATACCCTTCGACGAGGTCGTCTATCCCAATACCCAGCTTATTGAAATCCTTTCGGTCCATGAGCATGAGTCGGTTGGTATCGCTGTCCCAGGATCCATCGGGGTTTTTTATGGACAAATTGGTCCCCAGCATATCCCACGAATTGCTGCCTTCCCTGATTTCATCTTCCAGGGGCTGATGGGCCCGACGGCCATAAACACAGAGGGGGAGGATGCCTTGTTCGGTCGCACTCACCATCATGCGCAGGTCTGCTACGAAAGTTTTTCCGGAAGCATTCGGAATCGTACCGACATGATAGAGCTTACCGGAAGAAGTTGTAGAACTCCAGTTATAATTTCCGATAAGGCTTTGTACGATGAACCGATCGTAGGTGAAGTCCATTTGCATAAAAGCGTCCAGTTCCCGCTCGTGGATGATGGTAAAAACTCCCTGTCCTGCATTGCTGTAAGGTATTTTGACTACAGCCTGGCCGCCCATTTTTTTGATCCAAAGGGGGATTTCCTCTTTGCTGACATCCCAGATGGTCTGGGGGGTATTTATTTTAAGTCCACATTCTTCTAGCTCGGCATTAAATATATCGTAAGCTTTTGCGGCAACCATTTTGTTCCGGCCGCCAGCGAGGCAAGCCAGGATAGGGTTGAAGATGCGGGTTTTGGTATGGAGGGGGATACGGCTCCAGGGCCGTTGGGTCACATACCGGAAAGCAGCCCGGATAGGATGCCAGACCCCATTTTTGTCCCGCACTTCGAGAATGCCATCATTAAAACGCGAGGGGGGATCTGCCTCATCCTGGAAGCAGGGGGTAAAAAAAACCGGTTCCTGAAAAACATCGGCTATTACAGCAGCATAGCCGGACACTTCCATATAATTTTTATCATAAAGTACGGCAAGTCCTCCTGCTACCGGAGGGCGCCGACGCTGTACATAAGGCAGAAAGGTGCGTTCGATAAGCCGGCGGTAGCTACCTTGTTCCTGATGGTCTTCAAGCAAGGGCATAGACTTTTGGCCGGAAGGGCAGGAATTATTCTCGATAATCACCATTTGCCTTTTGCCCCCCGCAGAAGTGACATTCAGCAGGTCAGCCCCGGCCCATAAAAAATGACGGCATTCATAGCGCAGAAGGGCATGGAGCGCGTCTGGACGAACTTTAGGGTGGAGGTGGCAGTATCGGCTTACGATCCGGTCCAGGCTCAGGTTGAAGAAAAAGGCTAAGGTGGTGTGTATGGTCGCATGCTGGGCTTTAGGATACCAGTGCCGGTGTGCTTCGAATTCTCCTGGCAATACCTGGAGGGCGTGGGGCCTGGACAAAGTTTCGGAGACTGCCATTTCCAAGATTTGAACGTTTGTTGAATGGAAAAAAGGGGGCATGCTTTGCAATGCCGTTCAGCAAAGGCAAAGTAAAGGCTAAAGTCCGGTTTTTAATAAAAAAACTGGTTACTTTTAAATTAAATACATGCGCGGGATACGGTCGATCTTAGAGTGGGCAGGATAGATTCAGGCGTAATCTTCTTCCCCTAAAAGAAGCCAGTTGCGGGGGTTCTGGTACTTTTCTTTTTCCCGGGCAATCTTCTTTCGCTTGACCCTGTCCTCCAGTACGATCTCGACCTCGCGGCTCCGGTCCTTTTTCTTAACTTCTTTCTTCTTTGGCATAGTCTCGAACTTTTTTTAAGCAAAAATGCAAAGCATTTTGGAAATCCAAAAAAAAACATGCAAGGTTTTATTCTGATTTTTTAGTTAAAACCAACGAATAAGGCGAAAAAATACGGTAATACCCCATAAAGAAAAGATAAAGGCCTTGCAATACCCCATGGGCGATTGCAGGTGCAGGTCATCCTTTTTGCTGCGAGGGCAAAAATCTTTTTTATTGCTACCCGAGGTCGGGTAAAAAATACAACTTTGAAAAACAAAGCATTTTTCCGTAATTAGGGCTTTAAAACCAAACGAAAAAAGTACTATGTGGAATAAAAAATCCTTCCTGCTACTGTTGTGCGCGGTGGGTACAGCATTTTCCTCTCTGAAGGCACAGTTAAAATCACCGGATGAATTCCTGCCTCACAAACTTGGGGAGCAGTTTACTCCCCATGAACTGATCGTAGGATACGTCCGGCATGTCGCTGCCAACAGTCCGAATGTACAACTGACGGAGTATGGCCGCACCAACGAACAGCGACCGCTGCTGCTCACTTTTGTATCTTCCCCGGAAAACCTCGCCAGGCTCGAGGCAATCCGCACGAATAACCTTCGCCGTGCGGGTTCCCTGGAAGGATCAGTTGACCCAGGCATCGAACCAGCAATCATCTGGGTCAGTTTTAACGTCCATGGCAATGAGGCAGCCGGCTCGGAAAGCGCTATGGCGGTACTACACGCACTGGCAGATACCCGTAATGCACGTACCCAGGCATGGCTCAAAAATACCCTGGTCATTCTCGATCCTTGTATTAACCCCGACGGACAGGCCCGGTATTCCAACTGGTACCGCATGGTGAGCAATACTACCCCTGATCCCCGGCCTGAGTCCAGGGAACACGTGGAGCCCTGGCCCGGTGGTAGGCCCAATCACTATTATTTTGATTTAAACCGCGACTGGGCGTGGCAGACACAGATCGAAACCCGGCAGCGTATGGCCAGATACAACGAGTGGCTGCCCCATGTACATGTGGATGTGCACGAACAGGGCTATAACAGTCCCTATTATTTCGCGCCTGCCGCCCAACCTTATCATCGGTTCATCACACCCTGGCAGCGCGAATTTCAGGTCATCGCAGGAAAAAATAACGCCAGGTACTTCGACCAAAATGGATGGCTCTACTTCTCCCGCGAGGTTTTTGATCTGCTTTATCCCAGCTATGGGGATACCTACCCGACCTTCAGCGGCGCTATCGGTATGACTTATGAACAAGGTGGAATTGGAGCAGGCCGCGCTGTTCTGTTGCGGAATGGCGATACGTTGACGCTGGCAGACCGTGTAGCACATCATACGACATCGGTTCTCGCAACTATCGAAACCAGTGCGCAGCACAGTAAGAACCTCAATCAAAATTTTGCCGATTTCTTCCGCCGTGCACGTACTAATCCACCGGGTGAATATAAAACTTATGTGATAAAAGGTAGTAATCCTCCGGAGCGGATCAAAGCTTTTTGTGCGCTTCTCGATCGCAACCATATCCAATACGGACGGGCGGGAAAATCGGGCTCGCTGAGTGCCTATAATTATCAAAATGGCCAGACGGTTACCCTCAAGGTAGAACCAGG
Organism: uncultured Haliscomenobacter sp.; assembly: GCA_964527495.1. Lineage (GTDB taxonomy): Bacteria > Bacteroidota > Bacteroidia > Chitinophagales > Saprospiraceae > JADJPL01. Next base: position 21,543 of record CAZGOT010000005.1, on the reverse strand, counting down.
GGATCTGCTCATCAGTGCCTATCAGACAAGGGGTACAATGGCACAAACATTGCTCGATCCGGAAGCTTTCGTGGAAGATTCCCTAACCTACGATATCACTGGCTGGTCCCTTCCCTATGCCTATGGGCTTGAAGCATACGCAGCCAAACAGCGCCTTGACCCTTCGGAAAAATTTGCGTTCCCGGTGTCTGGCACCAATGCCATCACCCGTCCGCCCTACGCCTATCTGCTGCGCTGGAATGCCTTAGCCCATGCCCGCTTTCTGGCTGCTGTCCTGCAAAAGGATATCAAAGTGCGTTTCGCCAATACGCCTTTGACGTTGGAGGGAAAAGCGTTTGACCGGGGTACCCTCATAATGACCCGTGCCGACAACCGGAAACTGGGAGATGCTTTTGATGCACATATCCAAGCCCTTGCAAAAGAATTGGAACAGGACCTAATCCCTGTCTATTCCGGTTTTGCGGATAGTGGCAGCGACCTTGGCTCCAGCTCCTATTCCCTCGTCCGTAAACCCAGCATTGCCGTTCTTTCCGGTGAACAAACCTTCGGTAACGAGTTTGGGCAGGTCTGGTATTTTCTGGAACAAAATCTGCAGTACCCCCCGACTATCCTCGATGCTTCCCGTATGGACCGGTATGATTTGAGCAAATTCAACGTACTCATTTTGCCAGAGGGAAGATATGCCCTTGGGGAAAGTACCTGGGAAAAAATTGGCGCATGGGTCAGCGGAGGTGGTAAACTTATTGCCATTGGCGATGCGCTGTCTGCTTTAGAAGACCGGAGGGGTTTTTCCATTTCCACCTATGCTACCGAGGAAGCAAAAAAAGATGCTGCGAAAAACTCCACGCAGCGCCAACTCGAAGAGCGTTTTTATGAATATGGGGGGAAAGAACGCAGGGAAATCGTGGATTTGATCCCAGGGGCTATTTTCAAGGTGCGGATGGATATTACCCACCCACTTGCATACGGTATCACAGACACGTATTTTTCCCTGAAAACCAGCAACAGCGCATATCAATTACTTAAAAACGCCGATAACGTAGGGACTATCGGCGATAATCTGATGGTTTCGGGTTTTGCAGGTTTCAGGGCAAAGGAAGCGCAGAAAAATACGGTTGTTTTTGCAGTGGAACGCAGAGGTGCAGGCAGCGTTGTTTACCTGGTGGATAATCCGCTATATCGCGCATTTTGGGAAAACGGAAAGTTTCTTTTTTCGAATGCCTTGTTTTTTGCAGGGCAATAAAATCGCCAACGCTTGAATTTACTCTGGCAAACGATTGGTTGTCTGGTTTTTTCATTGCTTCCTGGGTACTATGTCCAGGCACAGGAGCGGGTTATGCGATGGCCTGTATCCCAAAGCGGACAAGACCAGGACTCCCTGCCTTTGCTTTTACTGCCGCGCCTGGACAATGTCCTGCTCCAAAGAGAAGAATCTCTGGCCAGGCGCGTGGGGCGGGCTCCGGTATTTGCAGAATCCCGTGAACTGGGCCTTAGCCCTGCGAATAGTGGGCATTGGGAAGAGGAAGATGACGGCGTTCAGGTATGGCGCCTGCGCATCGCTTCCCCCGGCGCTTTTTCGCTCAATTTTGGGTTTTCAGCTTTCGACCTGCCAGAGGGGGCCAGATTTATTTTCTACGACAAGCAAAGAGAAAATATTCTCGGCCCTTTCTCCGCTGCCGATGAAGATCCCCATGGGACTTTCTGGACCCCCCTGCTCCCTGGCGAAGAAGCATGGCTCGAGCTTCGGCTTCCTCCAGGGGCAAAAAAAGAGGAGGTGCTACTCGAGCTAAAATATCTGAACCACGATTTTGTAAACCTGCCTTTGCTGCTTTCCGGCAACTGCAATATTGACATTGCGTGTATCTCTGGTACGGGATTTCCACAATTAGCTGCCTTCCGGGAGGCTGCACAGGCGGTCGTTTATGATACGCTTAACGGACAATCAAACTGTACTGGTTTTCTGGTCAACAATACCGCCAACGATTGTCGCCCCTATCTGGTGACAGCCCGTCATTGTGAGGTGGACAGCGCCAGTGCCCCTTCTATGGTGGTTTATTGGAATTATCAAAACAGCCAGTGCCGGGAGCCTGGCACCTCGGCTAATAGCAGGCAGGGGGATGGGAAGCTTAACCGCTTTAATACCGGAGCAATTTTCAGGGCTGCTCATGCGCCTGCTGATGTGGCACTGGTCGAATTGGATGATCCTCTGCACCCGGAAGCGAATGCTTTTTTTCTGGGCTGGAACCTGGATACGTTGCTTCCGGCAGATGGGGTGGCCATTTTGCATCATGCCGGATCCGAGGAAAAACGCATTTCGTATAGTGGCCAGCGGCCCTACCGGGGTGCCTGGGGACAGGGTGCTACTCCCGTCGCAACGGGAAACCATCTGATTGTGCCCCGCTGGGACCTGGGCAGTACAGAAGATGGGTCTTCCGGTGGGCCGCTTGTCAACCGAAGGCAGCAGGCACTTGGTTCCCTGCATGGCGGGGCAGCAAGCTGTGGGAACGCCCTTTTTGATGCTTTTGGATGGCTGGGGGCGGCATGGGAGGGCGGAGGAACCCCTTCTACCCGCCTCAGAAACTGGCTCGATCCCCGGAATATTTCCCGCGGTTCCTGGCCGGGAAGGTGGGCTTATCGTTGCGATAAGCGCATTCAGGGCAGTACCGGCGTTTTGACGTTATGCCAGGGAAACAGTGCGTCTGTAGAACTTTCTGCAAACAGCGCCTTTCAGAATCCAGTACAATTGCGTGTTTCTGGCTTACCTGCATTCCTGAATGCCCAGCTACAACCTGCTTCTGTTAAGCCGGGAGAAAAGGCAACTTTGAGGGTTAGTGCCCTCCCTGATGCACCGGAAACCCGGATAACCCTTAATATCCTCGCCTGGGATGCAGAAGATACCATTACACTCGCTATCGCAGTAGAAATCAGGGGCCTGTCGAAAGCCCCGGGATTGCTTTATCCCGTTTCAGGGCAGCAGGAAGTTCCTGTTCAACCGGTTTTCCGCTGGAATGCCTCACCCGGGGCGACCCAATATCGGATCAGAATTGCCTCCGATGGCGATTTCCGGCAGATTTTGAGAGATACCCTTCAAAGAGATACCTTTTTGCGGGCGCATACTTTTACCTATGAAACGGAAGTTTTTTGGGAGGTTACTGCGCTGAATGCTTGCGGGGGCGGGTCCTTTGCCCGCAGTTCTTTTACCACGGTCCCGGATTTTCGGTTTGAAATCCGGGGGCTTCCGCCGGAAAGTTGCAATGTGGGTATTCTGTCGTTTGAACTGTATATCGGCAAGGGGTTTGGACGCAATCTCCAGCTCCGTTACCTTCCGGGAACGTCCCCGGGGCTGGTGGCAGGCATCGAATCGGATAGCCTTTACCCGGGGGTAACGGTCTCCGGGAGGCTGTATAACCTCGAGCAGGTGCAGGGAGACACCTTGTTTTTGCGTTTTCAGCTTTTGGATGGGCGAGGAGAAGCCTTTGCCAGTAAGGCAATCCGCATAAAAAGGCCTCCGCCGATGGCCAGGCTGGTTTCCGGGCATCCGGATACCGCTTTTCTGGTGTCCAGGCCAGTACTCAGATGGGAAAAGCAGGTAAATGGGCTGAGTTACGCCCTGGAAATCAGCAAAACCCGCTTTTTTGATGAATTAATACAGCGTTTTGTACTCAAAGACCAGGTATTTCGGCAAACCGATTCCCTTCCCCCGGGGGAATATTTCTGGCGGGTTTGGAGCTCCAACGAATGTGGGGCTCAGGCCTCAGAAGTACGAAGGTTCACCATCCATTCGTACCTGAGCGATCTCTTTAACCTAAAGGTCGCTATTGACCCTAATCCAACGGGCGGAAACCTCCGGATCCTGCTTTCCGCGCCGGTCCGGGAAACAGGAGTAAGCCTTTATACTTCTGCAGGCCAGCTCCTTCAGATGATTGAAGACACCGGTGAACGCAGTTCCTATACGCTGGATCTGTCGCCTTACCCGAATGGAGCGTATATTGTGCGAATCAGATATCGGCAAACAAGTGTGAGCAGGCTCGTAATACTCCAGCGGTAGTAATCAAATCAAAAAAAAGTCAATCTACTTATACCTATTACCAATGACCATAAAAAGCGCAAGGATAAGGCAGTGGATTTCCGTAGTAACATTCCTGGCTATTTTTTTCGCCAGTAGTGCATGTGAATGGAAAAAGGACCGGGTACCTCCCGATATACAGGATACCAGGCCTGGCGAAGCAGAAACCACAATGCCCGGACTGCAGGAGGATTACCTGCATACCAACCGGGTAATTTGGCAGAAGCCAGAGGTTGTTATCAATCTTTTAGGGGATATCAGGGATAAAACTATTGCGGATATCGGCGCTGGCTCTGGTTTTTTTTCCCTGCGGCTCGCTCCTCTGGCAAAGAAAGTCATCGCTATAGATATTGAGCCGAAGTTCGTTCTGTACCTCGATAGTATCCGGCATATCGAACTTGCCCCAGAGGTTGCAGACCGACTGGAACCCAGGCTCGCTAAGGCGCAGGATGCCCGTCTTCAACCTGAAGAAGTAGATATTGTATTGATAGTCAATACTTATATGTATATTGATCAAAGAGTGGACTATCTGAAAAGGCTGAGCAAAGGCATTCGCCCCAACGGAAAAATCCTGATAATTGATTTTAAGAAAAAACGCACTTCCCTGGGGCCAAAAATGGAAATCCGCGTTCCACAGTTTCAGGTGGAGGAAGAACTTGAGCTTGCAGGCTTTAATATTCTGCAAAGCAATGATACCGCACTAGACTATCAGTATATCCTGCTGGCAGAAAAAAAACCGGTCAAAAACTAAATTTTGTGCGGATAAAAATAGCCTGGAGCGGACTGCTGAACCCTCCCGCGGTATCGCGCCCGGCAACAATCTGCCCTACCAGGTCTAGGTCCCAGGCAGCAGCAACGGAAACCGTGAGTACAGGGTTTAAAAAAAGCGCACGCGCCTCGACCGGGCTGTAGATGGCAGCGATTCCACCGTTAAGGAGAGGGGTAAAAGGATAGCTTGCCTGTCCGAAAAGAGCATGCCGATAGGGGTATAGGTTTTTTGCGGAGAGTTGAAAATTGAAAATGCCCCCGGGGGCATCTTGAAATGTACCCAGGCTGTTGTACAGATACCCCGCCTGCAGATAAAGATTTGAAGTAGTGGAATAATCTATAGCTGCCGTTAGCGCAAGAGCAGACCGACCTCCCTCCCTGAGAGGGGAGAAGTAGCTAACCTCCCCCTTTATTCCGGCATTGCCGAGATTACCAGCCCATCCTGCGCCAAGTACAAGGTCCTGTCGTGCATAACCAGCGAGAAACTGAAAGTCAAATTCCCGGAAATTGAATTTCCAAAGGCCTGCTGCTACGGCCTCTTCCCAACGGTCAAAGGCCTTCACTGCAATTTCAACACTGGAGGCAAAGCCACTGAAGTAGCGGATGCGCAACGCATCGCTTCCAGGCCTTTCTTCGTAGTCAAAATCTGTAAAAGCAAAGGCGTTGAAGATATCATTGGGATTCCAGACAGTACTGATGCCCCAGTTTATTCGCTGCCGTCCCAGCCGGACCTCCCATTTTTCGTAACTATACTCTGCATACAAGCGGTCGAGCATCGAATGAATGACCCAGGAAGGCCGTTCCAGGAGTACAGTGGACAAATCGGCCACATCATTGGCAGTATTTTCGATACTGCTGGCGTATCCTGGTTGTTGCCGGACAAGGTCACCGAAAAAGGCCCGGGTGCGCACATCAGCCGCAAATTGTACCCGCTTTCCTGCTGCCCAGCGGATATTGGTGCGTTGGTGCAGGAGGCCATCCTGAAAAAATTGGGATTGCTGTCCGGTTTTAAGAAAAAACCAGGTCTGCAGGTTTTTCATATAACCCCTTACCTGCAGGCGTGCGGGAGGCACTTCTTCTACTGATGTTTCTCCGGCAAGCACTGTGGTATCCTGACCCTGTACCAGGGAGCAAAAAATGGTAGAGCAAGTAATTGCCAGTGCGATTATTTTACAGGGTTTCATTTGGGGAGTTCAGGTTTCGTCACATCGGAGGCGATAGCCCCGTCCACCAGGGTAACTACCCGGTGTGCCCGGTCAATAACCCGTTGGTCGTGGGTAGAAAATACAAAAGTGATGCCCTCCTCCCGGTTAAGCCGGGCCATAATATCCAGTAAATTGCTGGCAGCAGCAGAATCGAGGTTTGCTGTAGGCTCATCGGCAAGGATAAAAGCTGGTTTGGGTGCCAGGGCGCGCGCAACGGCTACGCGCTGCTGCTGCCCCCCGGAAAGTTCGGAAGGCCTCTTATGCATCTTGTCCTCCAGCCCTACTGCTTTGAGCAATTCCATTGCCCTTTGGCGCCTTTCCAGGCGGCTCCGCTTTTGTAGCAGCATCACAAATTCTACATTCTCGAGGGCAGTAAGTACGGGAATGAGGTTATAGGATTGAAAAACAAATCCAATGTGGTCCCTTCGGAAATCAATAAGCCGACTGTCGGGCAGGGCATCTACATCCACCTCCCCTATTTCAACATGCCCGGAACTTGGCCGGTCCAGACCTCCGATGATATTCAAAAGGGTGGTTTTACCGGATCCGGAAGGACCTACAATAGCCGTAAATTCCCCGGCATGGATATTGAGATCAATACCATTGAGGGCCCTTACGGGGATTTTGTCTTCGTCATAAATTTTGTATACCTGTGTGATTTTGATGACGGACATACGGTTAAATTTTTCGGATGGCCTCGACGGGTTTGAGCCGGATTGCCCGGATTGCCGGGTAAAGGGCCGAAACAAACGCAGTGAGGATTAAAAGGGTCGTGATTTGGCTATACACATAGGGGTTCGTCTCGAAATAGATTTTGGTGCCCAGTCCATATTGGTTTAAACTGCTAGCAAAGGCTGAAAGGTCCAGGGGGTTAATGGAAAAGTAGTGGATGGAAAGGGCACCTGCCACTGCACCGAGTGGTGCCCCTGCGAGGGTAAGCAACAGGGTTTCCAGCAAAATCATCCCAAAAATACGGGCTTTGTTCATCCCGATCGCCATCAGCATTCCAAGTTCGCGGTATCGCTCGAGTACAGACATGAGCATGGTGTTGACGATGCCAAAGACCAGGGCAAGCATGACAATAACGAGATAGACCAGAGAAATGTAATTAATCTGGGACTCGTACAATTCCAACTCGGGGGCCAGCTCCTGGTAGGTTTTTGCATGTACCTCGGGAAACTGTTTCAGGATGCGGTCCCGGGTTCTGCCAATACCTTCCGGTGCCACACCAATTATTGCGATTTCGTGGATGGGTCTGGGCTGCTGTGGCGGTAGATTTCCCAATAAGAGCCCTGCAAGATCTTCCTGCAGGACAAAGACCTGGGTTTCATCAAAAATGGTGTTGTTAGAGGCAAATATTCCGCTGATGCGAAATGCGCCAGTGGTGATATTGCCTTCCATATCCTGAAAAGTCAGCACGACCTTATTGCGAACGCCAACCTTGAGTTTGCCGGCGAGTTTTGCTCCCAGGAGGATTTGCATCTTCCGCCCCTGTTCAAAATAAGTGCCTTCTGTGAGGTTCTCTTTTATTTTGCTGGTGGAGGCTTCCTTATCTGGTATGACCCCTTTTATGGTGACTCCTCTGGAAGCCTTTGCGGAGCTGATCATCCCACTCGCCAGGGTCCTCGCGCTCCAGGCTTTGATTTCGGGGTCTTTGTTTAGTGCTTCACCAAGTATGGCCGCTTCGGGTATGCTGAATTTGGCCTCTTTTTCTTTTTCATATTCGGGGTGGTGTATCTGAATATGCGCTACCACAGTGGCAATATTGCCGTCAATATAGGTGCGTACCATACCCGTTGCAAAACCGGTCATGAACAAAGCGGCCCATATCCCCATACCGATTGCACCCAGTACGACCAGGCTGCGGGTGGGGTTCCGCCAAATGTTTCTCCAGGCAAGGATGAATAACATAGACCCTGTTTTTGCTTAGCTAATACATGTACCGCCCTGCTTTATCCGCTGCGCATGGCCTTGACAGGGCGCATCCGCCCGATTTTCCATAAAGGGAATAAAGCAAGTAAAGCCGTAATGCCGAGGACAATCATGGCCTGGGCGAAGAAAATTTGAAAGGAAAAAAGCGCCGGAAAAATCGGTTCAAAACCAAATTCCTCCAAAAGCTCGGAGTACCCGCCTGAAAACCGGAGGGGATACTCCTTCAGGTAGGTCACGACAGGCATAGCGGTTAGGATACCGGCTACCGCGCCAAGCATGCCCAAAAAAATAATCTCCAGCCAAACTACCGTTCCCAGCATCCAGCGCTTCATGCCCAGTGCGATCAGCAGACCAAATTCATACTGGCGCTCCCGGATCATCATCAGGATGGTACCTAACAGGCCAAAGGCAATGATCATATACAAAATCACATAAACGACGATATTGCCCACACTGTCCAGTTTCTGTGCTTCGAGGAGGTCGGGCAACATTTCCCGCCAGCCCAGTACTTCAAAATCTTCCTGAGGCAAGGTTTGACGTAACTGCCCGACAACAGCAGGGAGATATTTTTCATTTTCCAGGCGGTACACCAGGGAAGTGACCATGCTTTCCGCACCATAAAACCACTGGGCCTCCCGAAGCGGCAAAAATACCAGCAGGCGGTTGAGATCGGGGGAAGGATAGCGTATAATCCCTTTTACCGGATACTTTGCAGCGGCATTGGCTCCGTGGTACCCCTGGCTGATGAGGAGTAGGGTATCCCCCGGGCTAAGCCGGAGATGTTCGGCAATTCCGGAGGCAATGAGCACCTGTTTGTCAGAATCCTGGATAAATCCCCCACTTGTCAAACGGTCGCGGATCTTTGTCATCCTATGTTCTGCATCCGGTTGAATACCCGTTACCATTACGCCCATGGTATTGGAGCCAGTGGAGGCGAGGGCGAACGATTCCAGCCTTGGCAGTACGTCTTGTACGCCTTCCAATACTTTGCCTGCAGCGGTGGCCTTCTCCGGGCGGAATGCCAGATCCAGACTCTGCTCTTCCTGATACCCTTTTAAGTGTACCTGCACATATCCGGTATAGAAATTGACCACATTACCGATCATATAGCCCCAGGCTCCTTTTTGTACAGATTCCATCAGGGTGGAAAAAAGGACTGCAAAGAGTACGGATGCAACCGTGATGAGGGTTCGCCGTTTATTGCGCCAAATATTTCGCCAGGCCATTTGAACAAGCATATCTTGCAGTTTACTTCACGCGTTTAAGATTTTGCATGGAAAAAAATGCATCGTCGATTGGCCGGTCGAATTCCAACCGGAGGTATTCGATGACGGTCTTTTTCCCTGGTTCATCAGCGGGAATGACTTCCATTCTGCCGGGCAATAGCTTACCTCCCAGGATTTTAACATCTTTTCCGTACAACGTATTGACCAGGAAGCCGTCCTCATCGTAAAACCCTGCTTTCATCTGCATAAAGTCCTTTTTATCTATCCATACGAGAACTTTGCCCCATACGACGGCAGCTTCTTCTTTGGGCACCATTTCGATTTTGTAGCATTCCCTCCCCTCTACCGTTTCCATTCCCACTTGTCGGTGGGTATAATCATGGATCGCAGAAGATTCCTTTACCAGGTCATCATTGGTGAAATCCGAACCCATCCAGGATTGCATCATCATAGACGGCGGCAGCTTAATTACCCGGTCAATCGCGGGTTGCCAGTTCCATATTTCCTTATTGCGCTTTAAAAAAGCTGTGCCTTTATCCCGGGCTGGGCCGGTAATCAGAATCAGGGCCAGTTCTTCTCCTTTTCCCCAGCTTTTCATTGTCACTTCTCTGCTCCAGGTAGGCCTTACAATGGTCATTTTCATTTCGGCCATACTCGTCTTCCCTCTCACCTTTTCGTCGGCTTTCCGCACAATTTCCAGGGCGCTCAGCGGCTGCTGGGCTAGCAAAGAGCCAAGCAGGCAAGCCAGGGAAATAGCAAGAAGTGTTTTCATGGAAAAAATTTTAGGTGGATATCTTTTGTAATGTACACGATTAGGGGGTGAACTGCAAGCAGAATAAGTATGATTTTTATCAGTTCCAGCACTAAAGTCGGAAATTCACGGTCAATTTGTACCTTTGTGCGACAAAAAAACCAATCCATGCGTGTGACGGAATACTTCGAAAAAGCCTCAGGCCAAACCCTTATCTCCTTCGAAATCCTTCCTCCGTTGAAAGGAGGCAGTATGCAGGATATTTTCAAAGTATTGGATCCGCTGATGGAGTTCAGGCCTCCATTTATTGATGTTACCTATCACCGGGAGGAATATGTCTACGTACGCCATGCCAGTGGGTATTACGAAAAAACAGCTATTCGGAAGCGCCCGGGTACGGTGGGGATTTGTGCGGCAATCATGCATCGCTACGGAGTTGATGCTGTGCCCCACTTCATTTGCGGTGGATTTACGCGGGAGGATACAGAAAACGCGTTAATTGACCTACATTTCCTGAATATCAATAATGTCCTCGCCTTGCGCGGCGACGGACAGCAGTTTGAGGGAAAGTTTGTGCCAGAGCCCGGAGGCCATGAGTATGCCGTGGATTTGGTCCGGCAGATTGTGGATATGAACAAGGGCCGCTATCTGGACCTGAATATCGAAAAAGGGCAAAAGACAGATTTCTGTATCGGCATCGCCGGATACCCGGAAAAACATTTCGAAGCGGCTAATGTGGAGATAGATATTGAACATACGAAAGCCAAAGTGGATGCCGGCGCGCACTTCATCGTCACGCAGATGTTTTTTGATAACAAGCATTACTTTGACTACGTAAAAAAATGCCGGGAGGTTGGCATTACGGTACCCATTGTACCAGGACTCAAACCCATTACCAAACTCCACCAACTCAGCTCTATCCCGCGACACTTTTTTGTTGATTTACCTACCGATCTTGTACAGGCGGTGAATAAGGCTTCCACGCCTGAGGCCAGGAAGCAAGCAGGTATTGAATGGTGTGTGGCTCAGTCGAAAGAACTGAAAGCTGCTGGGGTCCCGTGTCTGCATTATTATACCATGGGGGACTCTGATACGACGCGGAAGATTGCGGAAGCAGTATTTTGATCAGGAACGGGCTATCGGCCTGTCGGGGTCAGTAATCCATTCGCTCCAGGAGCCAGGATAAAGTTTTCCGCCGTGCAGACCAGCATACTCCATAGCCAGGAGGTTGTGTGCCGCTGTCACCCCTGAACCACAATAAAAAGTACAGTGGGGGGCATCCCTGCCTTCCATCACCCGGATAAAGTTTTCCCGGATCGTATCCGGTGGCAGGAACCTGCCATCAGTCCCGATATTGGAGGTGTGGGGCAGGTTGACAGCGCCGGGGATATGTCCGGCAATAGGGTCAATGGGTTCTACTTCTCCGCGATAGCGTTCCGGAGCCCTTGAGTCTACTACGACATAGTGGGGGTCTACGCACATCTGTGCGACTGCTGCGGCATCTGCAATCAGGGTGTTTTGGGGCCGGGGTACAAATGTTGCATTCCGCCCAGCAGGAACGACTTTGCTCAAAGGCCTCCCTTCGCGTTCCCACTGTGATATTCCCCCGTCCAGAATAGCTACCGCAGGGTGTCCCAGCCATCGCAGTAGCCACCACAGCCGGGCAGCCATTGCCCCTCCCATATCGTCATAACCTACTACCTGAACGTCCGGGGCGATGCCCCAGGAAGAAAATAAGGCAGCCAGCACCTCCGGTTCTGGTAAGGGGTGCCTTCCGGTATGCCCCGGGATAACGTTTCCGGATAAATTTTCATCCAGGTGGGCATAAAACGCACCCGGAATATGGCCGTTTGCGTAAGCCTGCCGTCCAAACTCCTTATCATTTAGCCGAAACCGGCAGTCAATGACCACCCAGGAAGGATTTTCGAGGTTATCTGCGAGGGTGGCGGAAGAAATGATTGTTTGGTACGGCATAGAAGGAGTATTAGGAGATAGCTGTATAATGGAGTACGCTGCAGTTGCTTTCGCACAAAAACGCATTGGCACTTTGCTGGATATCGGTTGCACTGAGTTGGTTGTAGAGTTCAGCTTCGTAATTGATGCGGTCTGCATCGCCAAGGGCTTCAAAATAAGCCAGGTTCAGGGCTTTGCTCATAGCGGTAAGTTCTGAGAAAGCAAGACTGCTTTCTGCCTTATTTTTCCATTTTTGGAGTTCCATTTCCGTAATGGGGTTGCTGCGGATTTCGCTTAGTTCCTTCCATATTGCCGCTTCGGCTTGTTCCAGGGAAACCCCTCGCGATAGCTTACCTTCTATCAGCAATAGGCCCGGCTCGAAATGGCCTACGACGTAGCTGTCCACCTGCGAAAATATTTTCTGCTCTTTGTACAGGCGGCGGAAGAGCCGGGAAGAAGGGCCGTTGCACAACACATCTGAGAGCAAATCTGCGGGGTAAAATCCGTCTTCTGCCCTCCCGGGGATATGGAAAGCCATATACAGGGCATCTACGGGTGCTTTTCCCTGATGGACTTTTTTGCGGTAGGCTTCTTGCCGGGGCTCCTGGGGCAGCGTGCGCTGTGGAATATTTCCGGGCGGGATATTTCCAAACCATTTTTCGACGAGTCTTCGCACCTCCGGCACATGTACTTTTCCGCTTACCACGAGCACAGCATTGTTGGGGCGGTAGTAGCGGAAAAAAAAGTCCTCCACATCCCGCAGTTTAGCCGCTGCGATATGTTCGGGTACTGCCCCGATTACAGGCCAGCGATAAGGGTGGACTTTGTAGGCCAGATCGGAAAGGTGGTGCCAGACATCCCCATACGGTTCGTTCAGGCAAGTCTCCTTAAACTCCTCGATGACCACCTTGCGCTGAACCTCCAGCGATTTTTTGCTGAAATTCAGGCTCATCATCCGGTCGGATTCCAGCCAAAGCGCTACCTCCAGGTTTTCAGCAGGTACAAGTTCGTAAAAATTGGTAATGTCGTTGTTTGTAAACGCATTGTCCTCCCCCCCTGCTTTCTGCATCCATTCATCGAAATCAGGGATATTTGCAGAACCCCCAAACATCAGGTGCTCAAAAAGATGGGCAAAACCGGTTTTATCCGGCTGCTCGTCTTTAGACCCTACATCGTACAGAACCGCGACAGCGGCCATAGGGGTGCTGTGGTCTTCATGCACCAGCACCCTTAGGCCATTGTCCAGTATCCATCGTTCGTAATGAATCACACTATAGACTTTTAATCGTTACAAAGGCCCTGGATATTGTGGAATACGTCATGCAGGCTGTTCAGGCTTTTCATGAGGATTGCATCATCTTTGCCTTTCTTAACCAATTTATCCAGTGCAATAGATCCGCTGACGAGTTTTTCGATTTCCTGGCGCATTTGGGTAGTGGCAAAGGAAGCAGGGATTGCTGCGGTCTGTAATTTCTGGGCCATGGCCACCATCTCACCAGAGCGTGCGCGGATGGGGGCAAAATCCCCTTTTTCGGCTGGGTGGAAGGTCGTGGACATTACGCTATGAAAGGCTTTGAGCTCCTTCCATGCGTCTTTTTCTATGGTTTTAAGCAAGGGGTCGGAAAGTGCGGCTTTATAATTGGTATTGACTGCTTCCCAGTTTATGACATTCCAGATAGCACCGAGATAATCGCCCCTTTTATTCTGGTATTTCAGGTAGTAGGCATGTTCCCACACATCAATGCCGAGGATAGGGATACCCCGGTGCGGGTTGATGTCCATGATGGGGTTGTCCTGGTTAGGAGTGGAACAAACCGCCAGTTTTTTTTCTGGTGTAAGGTAGAGCCAGGCCCATCCGGATCCAAAGCGGGTGGCGCCAGCGTTGTTCATCAGTGTGCGGAGGCTGTCATAGCTGGTGAATGTGGTAGTTATGGCTTTACCCACTTCTGAACCAGGGTCAAACGGCTTATTTGTTGCCAGGACATTCCAAAACAGGCTGTGGTTGTAGTGCCCCCCGCCATTATTGCGGATGGCATCGCCTGCAGCTCCGGCACGCAGGAGCAGGTCGTTGATTGACATAGAAGCGAATCTCGTGCCGGTAAGTGCCTTATTCAGATTGCTGACGTAGGCATTATGATGCCGGCTATGGTGGATTTCCATGGTTTGGGCATCAATATACGGCTCGAGTGCATTGTATGCGTAAGGCAGTGCTGGCAGGGTGTGCGTTACTGGTGTAGCGGACTGTGCCGACAAATTGCGTCCTGAACAGAGCAGGGCAGCGGTGAATAAAAGAACATATAATTTTTGCATGGTAGCATAATTTATATTGGGAAAATGGACTGTAATATCCTACTTGTACTCGGGATATTGCCATTGTAACAAAAATAGCGCCCTTAGGGCTGTGTATTCCATCAAAAAAAGGCAATTTTTCTTTAGACTATGTATATTTTTTTTAAAAAACTTCCTGGAGGATGCGGTGGGATTGGATTTCTCCCAGGTAGCCTGCTTGGAGCCGGTAGTATTCCAGTAATTTATTGAGTAAAGTATTGCGGGCTTGGCGGGTCAGGGGGATTTCGCCAGACTTTTCCAGGGACGAACAGAGCAGGCGGCTTAGGGAATAGCTGGTTTCGGGGTCTGCTAAAGACGGATTGCCGGGTTCAAATGGCATAAAAATGCCTTCCTGTAGATCAAAACAGGGAGTTTCCGGGCTGTAAGATTCCCCTGGAAAAAAACCGAGATAGGCACTCAGGTGTGCGAGAAAATATAGGTGGATATTGGCGAAATGGTCAGTGGCGGTGTCCAGCGCAATGAGTGTTTCGGAGAGGAAATCAAAAAGTGGTGGGTTGGGCTCCACTTCCCGGATGGTTTTTCTGGCCACTTCAGCCATGAAAAGGGCGATAGCTCCCTTGCGCACGTCGAATGGGAGTGACTGATAAACATATGCCAGGCGGGCCGCCCGGATACTGTTGAGGGATTTATCTTCCCTGGAGTAGGCTTCCATGTCCAGAATAGACATGACCTGCATCAAGCTCGCCTTGATGCGGGATTTGTCGCTTCGCAAGCCTTTGAGGTAATACTGTTGCATGCCCTTGGCAGCAGTATAAATATCGGCGATAACACTCGTTTCCCCGTATTTTACGGTTCTGAAAACTATTCCCCTTGTTTTGATGAGCATCGTCAGGTATTTCGCCGTAAGAGCAGTAGTGGAAGGTTATCGGGGCCGGTTATACGGTCGGCAAGCTGCGCTATACAGCTTGCCGATCGTATAACCGGTTTAAAAATCATCCCATTCTTTGCCCAGTTCGGGTGGCCGATAGGTCATTTTGGTAAAAGCGCGTTGCTT
>CAZGOT010000005.1:5037-6289 GCA_964527495.1 uncultured Haliscomenobacter sp. | reverse complement strand
GGCAATAGCCAGATGGGGAGGCTTTGGCGAAAGGGGGGAAAGGGCAAAATCCACTTTTCTTTCGTCAATATCCAGTCGGTAAAGAAGGCTCATCAGAAACTCCATCCTGCGTTCAATGAGGAAGGCAATCTGCTCTGCCAGAAGGTCCAGGAGTTTTTCTTCCGTAATTTCCCCGTCGGTATTTTCGATATTGAAATCCCGGGCAATCAGGTCCGTAGTGGCAAGCAGTTGGGCTTTTTCCATGTATTATTTAGCTGGTTCCAACAATTGAAAGAATTGATCGAGGTTGGGCAGGATCACGATTTCGGTACGACGGTTGGCACGACGGCAATCTTCGCTGGCATCGTTAGCTTTAGGTCGGAATTCGGAGCAGCCCCCTGCGGTCATACGCTTAGGATCAACGCCATAACGGCGCTGAAGGTTGCGCACGACGGACGTGGCCCGCTTGGCGCTGAGGTCCCAGTTGTCTGCTATACAGGTATTAGAAATGGGCACGTTGTCGGTATGGCCTTCCACCAGGATTTCCAATTCTTTGTAGTCGTTCAGCACCTTAGCAATTTTGCTCAGCACTGTCTCTGCCTGTGAGCTAATATCCGCGCTTCCGGAGCGGAAAAGCATGCGGTCGGACAGGGAAATATAGACTACCCCTTTGCGCACCTCTACCGTTACATCCTCGTCGTTGACGTCTGCCAGGGAGCGTTTCAGGTTCATGACCAGGGTGAGGGCCAATGAGTCTTTACGCTGTATCGCTGAGGTCAGGTCCTGGATATAGGTGGTTTGCCTGTCAATAGCTTCCAGGGATTTTTTGATATTCTCTGCACCGGTTTTACTAACGACGGAAAGATCTGCAAGCCGGTCCAGGAGATTCGCATTATTACTTTTGAAATACTCGAGCTGCTGCTCCAGCATCGCAGATTTGTTGCGCTCGTTGAGCAACTCGGTATTGCGGGTGAGCAATTCGTTTTCGCGGTCGCGCAGATTGCCGCGCACGGCAGCAAGTTCGTTCTGTAGCCGCGCTTTATCTGCTTCGCAGGATTCAAAAGAGATTTTTGTACGCTCGAGCTGGAGCATAAGTTCATCCCGCGCACCTTGCATGGCAACGTATTCTTTTTTAGCGACACAAGATTGAAGGAAAAGTACCGTAAGTAAAATAAAAGGGATTTTTTTCATCGTCACTTCTAATTTAATTGAATAAGTATTTTGAAGACGCTGCCTCATAAGTCTGAGGTTTTGTAAAAAGTATTCCACCGCC
>CAZGOT010000005.1:0-5027 GCA_964527495.1 uncultured Haliscomenobacter sp. | reverse complement strand
GTAGGCGGCGGAACACTTTTCACACAACCCCAAATATTATTTGTTGGCGTCAGCCGCCAAAGGACGGCCTCCGGCCTTTGGCACACCCTCAAATATTACCTGGCGAAGCAAATCACTTTTGGCAATAAAAGCCACAAAGTAAGGCTGCGAATATACAAATTAAACAAAAAATACAAACCCAGGGTTCGATGTGCTTACTGGGGCGAGCCGTCTTTTTTTCCGCGTTCTACTGCAAAGTTCCCTGTCTTTGCCCCTGCAACCAGACCTGCATCGCAGTCGAAACGGTAATGGATACAACCGTAAATCCTGGATTCCGATGCTTCCTTTGCCATTGCCTGCAATGCACTTGCTTGTTGTGGAAAAAGATAAGATAAAACGGTGGCAGCAGCACCTGAAAAAGTGGAATGACCAGAGGTGTAGGAAGGGAAGTTGGGCAATCCTACAACAGTTTTGATACGTTGGTCCATCTGGGAGGGGCGTGGGTACATATAGTAGTATTTTGCTTCCCAGCAAGCAACCCCTGCATCGGCCACAGCGGTGGTGGTGAGGGCCATAACGCGTGCAGTGCGCAGCTCGCTGAGCTTTTGAGCGTAGGCCAGGTCAGTAGCAATGCGGTTCCAGTGGCCGGGAGGGGTATAGCTGCCGGGGCCGTCCGACCAGAAGCTGGCAATGCGGTGTTGTTCGCGTGTCAACTTTTTGGCAAATCTGAGCAATTCCTCCATATCTTTTTTAAAGGCGTCGCTTTCCAGCAAAGGGGGAGCAGCAGGGCGCAGGCTCGGAAGGACGTCTTTTTCGAAATTCCAGGGAGTAAGTAATCCAAATCCGGGCAGCATACCAGGGCGTGCGGGTGATTCCTGGCTTGTCCAGGTGGCCGTGAGGCCGCGGGCTTTTGCTTGTTGGGCATACTGCGCAACGAGGGCCTGGCTGCCTGCGGTCCGCATCCCGTCGTTGCCGGCGCGGGCAAGGGCTATTTGGGCTACCTGCCTGCCCAGGGCAGAGCCGGCATCGAGGTCGCTACGGGTGAAATGGCCGCTCAGCAAAATACTTTCCAGGTGTTCCTGCGCTTTAGCTTCCAATTGCTCCGCTTCGCATGGGAACATGGCTTTTAAAATCTGGACAGATGCCCCTGCTACGACGGCATCTTCGGAGGGATAAGCTGGTAGGCCACTCGCTGGTTTCAGATATTGGATGCGAGGGTCATTTGCTGCGGCAGCAGGCCTTTTGAAGGTAAACTTAAAATTCCATGCTGCTACCAGCGCATCGTACTGGGCAACACTGAGGTAGGCAAAAGCACGGGAAGCATAAGGGGGGTTAGCAAAAGGAAATTTGGGGTAATCACAGGGCCTGTTAGGATCCGGGGCAGGATAGGTGCCGTCTGGATTGCTCTTTGGAGGCAGGTTGTAGCGTGCTGCCAGCTCCCGGGCAATCTCCTGCCACCGATATACCGCTCCTGCCGACCAGTAGGCAAGGGCTTCTCTTTGACGGGCATCTGCCCCGGCCTGTGCGGCTCTGACGGCCTCCAGTTCTGCCTGGTAGGCGGATGAGGTCAAAGTGGCAGGGGCAGGAATATTTAGTGCGGCCACGTTCGCAACTACAAATGGCTTCCATTGGCCTCCACTGGGGTCGCTGCTGCCCGGGACAAGCGCCTCTAATTCGGGAGAGGCAACTTCCTTATTACAGGAGGCAAGCAAGAGTGCAAGTGGAAGGACTTTCAGAAGGGTAGATATAGTAGATATTATATATAAATTTTTCATAATGTATTTCGAGTGAAATGGTGTTTAATGGAAAATAGATTTCGGGTGGTACAGCGCGTACCACCAAAGGTCTTTTTATACAATCCAGACAGGTCTATTTTTCTGTATTGTATTGAAAAAGGTACAGCAGGCCGCCCTGCAGCAGGGTGCTTTGCCCGACATTTCTACCTGCAAAAACCTGGCTGGCCGAGAGGGTTAAACCCCAATGTTTTCCCTGATATTTTCCCATCATTCCGGCGGTACTTGCGCGCATGCGGTTGGTGGGGAAGGGCATATCATTGGGTCGGATATCATCACCTGAAAGGCAGGTGAAATGATCCAGGGTGAGTGCCGTGACCCAGGCACCTTTGCGCCATCCGAGCAGGGCACCTCCTTCGGCAAAATTGGGCATGGGCACTTCATTGCTATAATACACCTTGCCATCGAACTGATAGGCATCCCGGTCAATGAAAATATTGCTTCTCCAGGTATGGCCAGCCCGTAGCGTAAGGTAAATGCCTTGTGGAAGCTTGTAGTCCACTACAGCCCTTGCGGTTGCTGTGCGGGAGCCGAGTCCTATACAGAAGGGCAGGAAATCCGGTACATAGTTACTTGCCGGAGCGGAAAGGCCACCCAGGGCAAAAACTTTGAAACTGCTGTTGCCCGGCGCAAGGTCGAGAACGCGGTATTTCAGCCACAAAGAGAGGTCCTGAATCCCTTGCTGACCAGCAAACTGCCCCTGGCTTGCCTGAGAGGCGATATATGGCAGCGAGGCAATCAGGTTGAGCCGTTCGGTGAGGCCTATTGCGCCCATGAACATGGCACTTTGGTGGGTAACGGTACCGATATTGGCATTGGCCCTTTTAGCGGTGCCTTCCCAGTACTGGTCCCAGGCGTTATTGCCATACATGGCCGCAAGGCAGACTTGCTTGTGGTTCATGGTTAGAGCGTCTGCGGGTGTTTGGGCAGATGCAGAAAAAGAAAGAAGGATAATAAAAACGGTATATAATATATTTTTCATGGTATAATGTCAATTAAAAGAAGGAATTGCCGAACCTGCACGGGTCGCCCAGACAGGTTGATCCGGAAAATCCTGTAAAAAATTTCTATGGAATAAAAGGCTGGCGGGAAAGGTTATGTAAAAGTCTGAGGTTGTGTAAAAGTATTCCGCCGCCTACGGTGGCAAAAGAAAGTTTTGAGCAGGGGTTGTGTAAAAAGGCCGGAGGCTTTCATTTGACGGCTGACGCCGCCAAATGTTATTTTGAATGAACGACGTTTTTACTCATTTTGCAAAGCAAAATGAGTAAAAACGTCGTTCATTCAAAATTTTATTTTGCTGCCGAAGGCGGCAAAAGACTTTTTACACAACCCCTGCTCAAAATATTATTTAGCGGTTTGCGCCGCCAAATTTTATTTTGAATGGACATTATTTTATCTCATTTTGCGAAGCAAAATGAGGCAAACATCGTTCATTCAAAGTTTTCTTTTGCTGCCGAAGGCGGCAAAAGACTTTTCACACAACCTCTTGGCTAATAATACAGGATTAACTGTTCCCTAATTCCAGCCGAAACATCCGGAGTGGACGGAGTGAATGCTATCCTGCCAATTCGGGAGGAGGGGAAGAGAGATCCGGTATTGTCATTGGAACAAGGCCGGAAAAAGACAACGGAACGCGGGAACGACCGATGGAGAAGAAAGGAAAATCCAGAACCGCAATTTCGGTCTGGTTGTAATCCGGATAGGGTACCTTGACCGTGCTCAGGCCCTTGCCGCCTTCAGAATTTGAAGCAGCAAGGCTCTTGGCCCATTGGACCACCATGTTGTTGAGCTGGTTTTTTTCCTGGTCAGGCACATAAACGATAACGAGCGTATCTTTTTTATATCGTTGCTTGATGATGCGGTAGTGCATCCCATCTTTTTCAAAGGAGGCGTTGGACTCCTGAAAATCCTCCTGGTCGGGCATATAAGCGACCTGCAGGGGAATTTCCAGTTGCATTTCTTTCAACCCGGAAGGCTTTTGGCTGTAAATCCGCTCAAACCAATCCCGTTCTACCTTTCCCTTTTTGGAAAAGTAGGCGGCATAATATCCAAAGTGATAGGATAAAAAGCACAAAAGCAGAAATATGGCAGGTGCTTTGGTCAATTCCGGGTGATTTAAAACAAAAGTAAGAAAAGGCTATCCGAATCCAAATTTTATCCTTTAGATTTTTTTTGTTTCAGGTAATCCTTTTCAATCTGCTGGTTACAGATTCCAGTCCTTGTTGCTTTTTGTTGCATTTCTCCGCATTTAATCCTTTGTAAAGCAGATTTAATGGTTTTTAGCCCCAGGTCACCTGGATCTCATCGCTGGGATATACCTGTAGACAGGCTAAAAATAATTGGTGAATTAGACCGTTCCAGATTTGTTTTTTTCGCACAAACCTCTTTGTTTTGCTAAATCTATTGGAAAAACGAATCATGGCAGAATTTCAGATCAAAGAAGCCCCCAAGGAATACGATGTAATCGTAATCGGATCGGGCGCGGGCGGCGGTATGGCCGTCTATGAATTGACTAAAGCAGGGGCAAAGGTGTGCCTCCTGGAAGCAGGTCAGCATTTTGACCCGGCAGATCCTAAATATATTACCCAGCTCAAGTGGTCGTATGAATCGCCCCGCAGGGGTGCAGGTACACGCTACCGGCCTTTCGGCGATTTCGATGCTGCTTATGGAGGCTGGGATATTGACGGGGAGCCTTATACCAAAGTGCCCGGAACGGATTTCCGTTGGTTCCGCTCGCGTATGCTGGGCGGGCGTACCAACCATTGGGGCCGTATCAGTCTCCGCTTCGGGCCCGACGATTTTCGCCGTAAGTCCATTGACGGCCTTGGGGAAGACTGGCCTATTACCTATAACGATGTAGCGCCTTTCTACGACGAAGTGGACCGCCTCATCGGGGTTTTTGGCACGAATGAAAACCTGCCCAACGACCCGGATTCTATCTTCCTCCCTGCCCCCAAACCTCGTCTCCACGAGTTGCTGATTCAAAAAAGCAATAAAAAGCTGGGGGTGACAACCATCCCTTCCCGACTCAGTATCCTCACCCGCAAAATTAATGATGACCGCGGGGTCTGTTTTTATTGTAATCAATGTGCCCGCTCTTGTGTGGTCTATGCAGATTTTTCTTCCTCTTCCTGCCTCTGCAAACCGGCAGAAAAGACCCAAAACCTGCATACCATTTATTTCGCTATGGCCCGGGAAATTCTGACTGACCCCCGGACCGGTCTGGCAACCGGGGTTTCTTATGTGGATACCCTT
>CAZGOT010000004.1:0-34753 GCA_964527495.1 uncultured Haliscomenobacter sp. | reverse complement strand
ATTTTTGCAAAGCGCTGCCCGGGAACTTTCGCCAGCAAATCCGGAGAGAGCCCCATCTGCCCCAGCGCCCACCAGCGATTGCGGAGACCTTTGTAATGCAGCAGCGTGAACGTTACAATTTGTTGACTATACATGCCGTTGAAACAAAAAGGAAGGCGCTTGGTTTGAAAAAACCCGAAGTGGGGTAAAAAGTCCTTTCGCAGCGCCTCATAAATATTTTCCTTTGAATGCGCGTTAAAAACCCCTAACTTTACCTGTTAACTACTTATAAAAAACAAAAATAACAGCCAGAACCCGTTATGCCGGAAAACCCGCTGGAACGGATACGCGCATACCTGAGTGCCGGGGAAATTGAAGTCGCCCTGCAAAAGTTAGATCTTTGGCTCCAGGCAAATAATAAAACTACCCTGAGCAACGACATATCCCTCTGGCTTGCCGACCTCAGGCGCGGAGAACGCGAATTTTCCCAAAGCCTGATTACCCTTCCCGACTTACGTGCCCTACAGCAAAAAATTACCCGCGGCGTACTCGTCCTCCTCAATGAACTAGGCAGCGGAAAACCGGCACTACACACCTTCCATTGCTATACCTGCGACCGCATCGAACAAACCGATACCTTTATAGAATCCTTCCAACAAAAACAAGACGAGAAAAAACAGTTTTATTTCCTCTATGGCTGGGAAAGACAATCCCACCTCGGTATGTTCCGCCGTATAGCCTATGAACTCGAAGGCGCTTTCCTCGACGACCTCAGCCCCAATACAGAACCCGGGGCAAAATCCAGACAAATGGAACTCCGACTACGGCCTACCAGAAAAGAACAACTTTTTAAAATCGAAATCGTCAAAAACCTCTTTCACCTGCTGGAAGTCAAACCGGAAGACCACGAACCCCTGCTTGATAAAAGTCTGACCTACCTCGCCTCCTTCAGCCCACTGCTCCAGGATTTTTCTGAAAAGGACTACCTCTGTATCTATATTCCGATCCTCTCCTATGATTGGGATACCCAGATCACACCGGCAGTAGCATCCTGGGTTATGGAATCTTTTTGTAAAGACCCCCTTCCGGCAAACTGCCCCAATGTGCTCTTCTTCTTCGCCGTCGTTTTTGAGGAAGAAGACCAGGACCTGGTAGATGAAATCCGACAAATCGTAGGAAACAGCCGCCATATCCGCCCCTTGCCAGAATTGGAAAAAGTGGCCCGCAGGGATATCCGGCGCTGGTTTACTGTTTATCATCAAATCGCAGAAAGTGCCGAGGCACGTGATAGCCTCATCACCACCCATTTTGGCAATAGCCAGGATCCTATGGACATGGAAACCGTCGAACTCAACCTCCGCAAAATCATTGACCAATACAATAATACTTTCGTCCAATGAAACTTAGAATCAGCAAGCCGCTCGTAAAAGATTTTGACCCCGAAAAATATATCCTCGACGAGGGACTGCAGCAAGCCGTAGAGGTGGCCATCGCCCTGGACCAACCCCTCCTGCTCACCGGCGAACCCGGTACGGGCAAAACACGCCTGGCCTACAAGGTAGCCTACGAACTCCATAAAGATCAGTCCCGCTACCATTTTCAGCCTACCCCCCTCGCTTTTTATACCAAAACGACCAGTAGCGCCAAGGACCTGTTCTACCTCTATGATGCCCTTGCACACTTTCAGTCGGCCAACCTGCGCCGGGAGGCCGGAGACGCTGCTCCAAAATCTTCCGACTTTATCGAACTTCAGGCCCTGGGGAAAGCCATTGCCCTATCCAACCCCGAAAATGTGGATACCTCCCGCTTTCGTACCCCCCTCGGCAATACTCCCCAAAGCTCTGTCGTGCTCATTGACGAAATAGATAAAGCCCCTCGCGATTTCCCTAATGATATCCTTAATGAAATCGAAAACCTCGAATTCCAGATTAAAGAACAGGACAATTATACCCTCCGAGCGGGAAAATCCGAACGCATCGTCACTATCCTGACTTCCAACTCTGAAAAAAACCTTCCGGAACCCTTCCTCCGGCGCTGCATTTTTTACCATATCCCTTTCCCTAATGAAGAACAACTCCTCTCTATCGCTAAAGCCCAACTGGGTGCAGATACGCGTCTCGCCGATGCGCTGCTCTCCGAGATTATCCAGTACTTCAACGAAATACGGAAGCGGTCAGTGCGCAAAAAACCCGCTACTGCAGAACTCATCTCCTGGCTCCGCATCCTCGAACTAGAAGAAATCTATACCACTGCCGACCTAAGTCAGAAGCGCAACCGGCTCCGGGATAATCTTTCCGTACTCATAAAAACTAAAGAAGACCTGGATGCCGTAAGGGACCTTTTCACCTCCTAATCCATTTTGCCCACTACAAATAACGCCGCTTGCGCCCACAACCTGTCCAACATCCGCTTCCCCTGGAAAGCCTCGTCCGACGGCTGGAACTATCGGGCTTTCATATCACCCCTGCCACCAGGTTGAGGATGATACAGGTATTGGGCAGCGACCCCGGCAAAGACCTCCTCAAAGCACCCGGGCGACTGAAATACCTCCTCGCTCCTGTAGTAGTCCAAAGCGCAGCTGAACAAGAGAAATTTTATCTCGTCTTCGATCAGTTTTTTCAGGAAATCAGCGCACCGCCCGCCTTACAACCCCTGCCCCATCAGGGTTTTCTGGACAAAAACCTATGGTGGCTGCTACCCCTTGTTTTTATCGCAGCAGGCCTGGCCTATTTGTTCTGGCCCAGAAAAAATAACGCATCTACCCCACCTCCACCCATTTTCAACATCACCGGACCTACAGCGGCACAGCCCGGAGATACCTTGCTCTTTTCCCTCAACATCCAAAATGCCGGAACGATTATCCCCCCGGTAACCTGGACCCTCACCGATGCCACCGATCAGACCCTGGAAATCCAGGAAAGTGGCGATACCGCTTGGGCGGTAATAGCAGGCAACAGAGGGAAATCGCCGGTTAAAATCGTACAAGCCAGTGTTCGCGTACCTGGGATAGATTCTCTTTTTACCGCTTCGACGGCATTTGGGATTTTTTGTCCAAATCCGCCGGAGTTCCGGGAATGGGCCCTGCCCGCTTCGCTGGAGGTAGAAGAACCTTTTTCCTTCCGTCCCCCCGCCCAGTTTGGGGAAAATAGCTACTCCTTCGAATGGAGTTTCGGCGATGGGACCATTTCGACACTCCGGAGTCCGACCCACCGCTATTCGGCCGATGGGGTATATTTTCTGCAGCTTAAAATAACCAGAAAAAATGCCGAAGCGATATGTACAGGAGAAATGGTCCACCGCATTGCTATCGGAGAAGAGCATATCTTCCTGGAACCCCTCCCGCTCGACTACGACCTCCTCTACCCTCGTGCTACCTGGGGTTGGGGCGCCTGGTTGCTCCTGGGCATACTGGCTATTAGCATTTTTTACTACCTCGTCCGATGGCTCAGGCGGCCCTATCCCACAAAAAAAACTGGAGGGCTTGGTTCTGATGAAGACCTGATTATCCCAGACAAGGGCCCCTATCTGATCCCCTTCCGTTCACAGGACGACCTAATCCCCACCGAACCTGTGCAATACCGCCTTGCCGATATGCTGCGCCTGCGACAAGAAGGCCTGCGCAAGGAAATAGACGTGCTTTCCAGTGTAAAAGCGACTATTGACCAGGGAGGCTTCCCCCGCCTTATGCTCCGCACCAATACCCAGCCCAGCGATTATCTTCTTCTCCTCGACAGGCAGTCGGCTAACAGCCACCAGGCAAGGTTTTTTCAATACCTTGCCTCTGCACTCAGCCGCCAGGAAGTTGTCGCCGAGGTTTTTTACTTCCAGTCCGACCCCTACCGCCTCTGGAATGCCGGGCACCCAAACGGGATTAACCTGGATATGCTGTACCGGCTCTATCCCGATCACCGCCTTATCGTTATGGGCGATGCACACGAACTCCTGGACCCCTTCGCCACCAGTAACCCCTCCCTGCGCCCGGGAATAACCCAACTCTTCAGGCGATGGAAACAACGACTCCTCCTTACCCCGGTAGCACCCGGTTCCTGGACTTTCCGGGAAGCTGTCCTCGCATCCGTATTTGTTCTGTTTCCAGCAGATACCGAAGGCCTGGCCAGGGCATCCCAGTACATCGAAAACGGATTGGAGCCCTCCGACCTTCCCCCTTCCTTCCGTGAATGGCAGGAAATACTGGAAAAAGAGCGCCGCGACATCAACCTCAATTATTATCAATGGAGATCTGTGCAGGATTATGAAACCTATTTTGCCAATGAACCCCAGCTCCTCCGCTGGATAAAAGCCCTGGCCGTTATCCCAAGCCCAGCCTGGGAAATGACCCTCGCCATTGGCAATGCCCTGGGTATCGTACCCCGTTTTGATTATCTTCTCCAGCTATCCCGCATTCCCTGGCTGCAAAATGGAGACCTGCACCCCAGGCTCCGCAAAAAATTGCTCGCTGCAATAGATTCTCAGGACGAAATCCTCGCGCGAAAAGCTGTCAAACAAGAGCTCGAAGCGGTTGCCAACGCGACCAGGGAAGGCTTCGCCGGCTTCGAACTTCAAAGCAACCTCGCTGCTCAAAATTTTATCCTGGACCCCCTGGACCCGGATGCCCAACATACCGTCCGCGCCTTTCTGAAAGCAGGTATTTACCACCAGGTTCAAATAGAAGAACTCAGCAAGGCGATTCCTATCCCTCCTGAAATTGCCTTGCAGCAGCAAATGGGTAAGTCCATGACCTTGGAGGCCCCACCTCCGTCAGGTGAAGCCCTGCAGCAATTCCTCGAAAATAAAGCCCGCACTACGCCGGCACCTCGACCTGAACGCCCCCTGTTTACCCCCGATTTCTGGCGCATAATCCGCAGTGCCGCTGCCTTTGGCCTTATGATTGCCGTTATGTGGAACCTGGACAGCACCCGCTGGTTGTATCAGACTATGTTCGGTGCCCCACCTGAACCCTATTCCGGACAATCCGATAAAAGAATGCGGGATTATGTCCTCGTCAAAGAATCTATTTTTATTGATAGCGCCGCCTTGCTGAATAATGAAGGCGCCCAGCAGTACTACGAGGCCGTTGTGCCAGAATTCGATGAACTCGTGCACGGGGATTCCACCTTCTCGGAAAGTGCTGCCCCTTATGCCTTATCCAACTTTTCCCGGGCAATGCGCTTTGATCCTGGGTACGCGATTGCGCAGCACAACAGTGCCAGATTGTATTATGCCGCCGGAGTAGCTATTTTTAATGCACGTCGAAAAGGTGGAGTCTTCCTGAAAAAACCTATTCCCCTCAACCTTTACCATTCCCTCGATACCGTTTCCCAGGGTCCCCTTCCTGCTCCAATTATAGGAGACTCTCTCGCATTAGCTTTTTTCAAAGTAGCAGCCCGGGATGAATCTATACGGAACCATGCCTGGCATGCCATTGGACTAACTTTTTATTACCTGGGCAATCGCGACTCGGCAGCCTTTTATTACAATTCCCTGCAACAAACAGGCTTCTTCGATTCCCTCCAGCTTTTTCCCAACCTGAAAATCCTGCTCGGCAAGCAGCAAACGTCCCTGTTCGATATCCGGCTGCGCAACCCCAATGTGCGTTCAGTAGAGGCTACACTCGACTACTTTGTGAACCCCAGGGGCGTTCCCCGCCTGCGCTGGGAACTTGTCGCAGAAAATGGAAAAGGCCCATCGCCATTCGTGCGTCCGTCTGTTGCAGAGGCTAAATTCAGAAGAAATACCACCACGCTCCTTCTGCAATGCGCAGAATCCGCGCCAGAATTCCGCACGACCGCCCTTCGGCTACGTTTGCGTGACCTCCTTCAGGATACGCTGCTCCTGGATACCCTCCTCTACTGGCCCAAAATCTGGAATACCCGAAAAATTCCAGAGCAAACAGCCTATAAGTCTTTAACTATGGATGAACGGACCGTTGAAATGAAACCCTCCTCTTTTTCTATTATCGGGCAAATCCTGGATTCGCTCAACAACCAGCCGCTCGCAGGAGTACGCGTTCGATTTATTGGCAAACCCGGGCAAACAGCCGGATCAGGAGAGCAGGAAACTGTCACCGATGCAAACGGCTACTTTGTCCTGAAACTGGATAAGCTCCCCGACTACCGCCTAAAAATAGAAGTAAGCAGGGCTGATTATGACCAGCAAATATTCGATCTCCCACCTCTGAACCCACGCCAGGGAGATCAGAAAATACCCCTCATACGCCTGAAACAATCCCTGAAATCCCGGTTACAGGAAATCAAACTCAGAGATAAAAGTATCAATTTCAAAAACCTCAAAAACTCCAACCGCTAATCCATTTTAAGCTTAACCCCCTCCTCTCCGATGTGCAAAGCCCGCATTTTCTGCCCCCGCTCCTCTACATCCGGTGTATTCTCCAGGCGCAAAACCCCGCGCGGACACACTGCAGCGCATATCCCGCACCCCACACAGGAAGCCCGAATCACATCCTGACCGCGCTGCGCATACGCCCGCACATCTATACCCATCTCACAAAACGCCGAGCACTTCCCACAGGAAATACACTGCCCCCCATTGACCGTAATCCTGAACCGGCTGAAAAATCGCTGCTGTAATCCCAAAATCGCTGCCATAGGACAACCAAACCGACACCACACCCTGCTCCCAAAAATCGGATAAAACCCTACTCCCACCACTCCGGAAAATATCGCCCCAATGTAAAAACCATACCATTTTCCCAGTTTGTAGCTGCTAATAAAAAATAAACGGGAAGAACCTCTCCAATACGCCCATACCATCAGCACCAGAATTAATCCTACTATCACCAAAACAGCATATTTTACTCCAGGGTCAATGCGCTTCAATGCCCCGGGGCGAAAAGCCATAAGTCCCAGAACGCCTAATACCAGCAATACGACCAGCACCAAAAAAAACTCCAGCGTAACGTAATATCCCTGTGGATTTTTATGAAAAAAAGCATAAAGCTGCGCCAGCGTCATTAACACAGCAAAAAGCAATACGCCGTAAACGACCATCCGCTCTACCTGCCATGCCCTAAGCGACCTGTCAGACAAATGCCTGAAAGAATCCCCGGCCGTTTCTGCAAGGCCCCCACAGCCGCAAACCCAGGAACAATACCAACGCTTGCCAAAATAATACGTCAGGACCGGGGAAATAATAAAAATCATGGCAAGGCCCAAAAGCAACATCCACAAACCGGGGTTTCCTGCTGCAATCAATCCCCGAATGTTCCAGTCATGAAAAAAATAGTGGTTGAGTGGCCACATGTTCTTCAGGTCCGTCGCAGGTAAGTGGAAGCGTTGAAACAGCTCAGGCAATAAAAAAGCAAAACCAAGTTGAAAGAACATCACGGATAAGGTCCGAAAAACCTGATATTTATTGTGCCAGTATTTCAAAATAAATTTTATCCCCATCACCAGGATTATCAGCGTATATAAAACCCCGTAAACAAACCACTGGGAAGCAGGCTGCCGTTTGAGTAAGAAACTTAACGGGTCAAAAAAACCTATCAAACCATAATTTCTGGCACCCTCTTTACCCTGGCCAAGCAAATGGGGATAAAAATAGAGGAGAATATAAAACGCGGTGATTGATGCCCCCAATACCCAGGCTCCTGCGCCCCGCCGTGTCAATGCACCCAACCAGACCGCACGTTCCCGGATACCTCCCGGATCGCGTAGCCAGGTCCCCACTATATATCCTGTCGCACCCAATACCCCCGACACCAGTGCGATCCATAACCATAAAGCACTCTCCCTTCCCATTGATACTCCTGAACCTGCCAGAATCAATATTACCATTGAAAAGACCAGCAACGCCAGTCCACTGCGCTGCCCGATACTTAGTCCAGCCGATGACCTGCCCGTAAACGACATGTCCGGATTGAGTTGATGCATCTTTTATTGTTTTAATTTGCCGCTGATTCCCTTCAAGCTCCCGGAAAATTCAGGACTGTCCCACTAAATTCCGGATCAAAATATGCCAGGGAAAGTTCCCGCATAACCTGACTGATAGGCGCTTTTTCCCGGATCCACCCCTCACAGACTTCCTGTCTGAATCTTATCCCCAGCAGATGTATGCCCAACAAAGCCTCGGATAAGGGTTCAAATACAAGACGGATACATTTTGCCCCACCGGCATCTTCCCGATAAACGGAAGCATATCCTGATCCAGGTTCCGGGGGCACTATTCCGTAAACCT
This sequence comes from uncultured Haliscomenobacter sp., assembly GCA_964527495.1. Taxonomy (GTDB): domain Bacteria; phylum Bacteroidota; class Bacteroidia; order Chitinophagales; family Saprospiraceae; genus JADJPL01. The sequence continues at coordinate 26,581 of CAZGOT010000004.1, read as the reverse complement.
GGTATTCGATATCAAAAAATTTTGCCGAATTGAACCAAATTCCAGGGTCATAGGTACAAGGCTGGCCACATAGGGTGTAAGCAAGGGTTTCGCCCATCATCCGGCCCGTGTACCACATCGCTTCCACCGAACCCCTACTCGGAAGTGGTGTCCGCAACTCTGCACAGTCTCCTGCCGCATAGTGATCCGGGATATTGGTTGCCAAAAAAGAATCTACCAATACCCCTTGTCTGTATTCGATCCCACTGCCTTCCAAAAAAGCAATGTTGGGGCGAACCCCGGTCGTAAGCCCCACAAAGCCACAGGCAATGCGCTCCCCCGCTTTTGTCCATACCGCACACGCTTTGCCTTGGCTGTCGCCTTCTATCCGCTCCACTTCTGTATCCAGCCGCAGATCAATCCCTTTTTCCCGTAAGTAGCGGTTTAGCATCTGTGATTCTTCCTGCGGGAGAAAATTTCTCCCAAAGCCCGATTCACGCACTAAAAAAGTTACCGGAATACCCCGGCTATGGAACATTTCCGCCATTTCCACCCCGATAAGTCCTCCACCAACGATAACCGCCCGGCGCAACCCCTTGCTCGCCGCCTCCATCTTTTCCAGGTCCTGTAGCGAGTATAGGCCCTGTACCCCTTCCAGGCCTTCCCCGGGAACCCCCGGCATATTGGTTTTTGACCCAGTGGCAATCACCAATTTGTCGTACCTGAGCTCGAGCCCATCGGTTGTCCTGAGTGTCTTTGTTCCAGGATGGATACGCTCCACCCAGGCACGGAGCAGTTCAATGTTATTTTTTTTCCAGAACCAACGTTCATAGGGTTCTGTGTCCTGCAAACGGATATGGCCCATATAGACATACATCAGGGCAGTGCGGGAAAAAAAATAGTCTGTTTCTCCAGAAATAAGCGTGATCCGGTGATTGCCCAGCTTCCTCACAAAACGCGCTGTCGTGACTCCACTAATACCATTTCCGATAATGACGACATGCATGAAGATTATTTTTGCTCCAATCCTACAAACAAAAAAAATTTTTCTATCGTTATATTTATTGGCGTATGCTGTAATCCCGTAATGCCCAAAACCTTTTTCTGATGAAACAGCCTTTACTTATTTCGTTCCTTTGGCTCACTACCCTTTCCCTCTGGGGTCAGGATTTAAAAGTAAACCCCACGGAAGTCAAACAGACCTTTAAAGTCAATATCTCAGATCCTTTCCTGAGCCTGGAAGTCTATGCCAATATAGAAAATACCAGTACCAAAGATACACTGAAATTAAAATGGAAGCGCAGGGAACTCGATAGGCCCAATGCATGGCAGACCCAGGTTTGCGATGGTGTGGAATGCTTCGTCCCTATCGTCAGCAGCAATATTGACCCTGCACTGGGCCTTAATACACCATTTATACTTCCGCCCAGGTCGAAAGTCGGCTTTATTTTTTATGTGCTGCCTAACCAAGTCGCCGGTACCGGAAAATTTGCCATCCAGTTTTCTACCGTATCTAAACCCGACAGTATCCTCGCTACCATGAACTTTGAAGTAACGGTACAAAATCTGACCACCAATACTTCCGATTTCCAATTTGCCCCTAATCTCCAGGTCTTTCCCAACCCGGCTAACGATTTTTTCTACCTCTCCTTCGTGGAGGGAGTAGACCGGGTCATTGTGTATAACTCAATCGGCATACCAGTAAGGACTTTCCTGGCTGAATCGGGACAGCAATATTCCTTGAACGGTCTCCCCGATGGCATGTATATGATTGCCGTAACCAATGAGCTCCAGAACCAGCAAAGGACAGTGAAGTTGATTAAACGGGCGCAAAGGCCTTAAAGACAGGAAATGGGCCGTTAAGCCGGATATTCCACGTAATTTCTTGGTGTCTCGTAAAGACGCACGGTCAGGTCATAGCGCGTGTCCAAAACCTCCCTCAGTATTTTCCAAATTACATGGCAAATATTTTCTGCTGTAGGATTGAGGTCCCGAAATTCTGCCGTGTCGAGGTTAAGGTTCTTGTGGTCAAAACGTTCTTCTATTTCCGAACGAATGAGGTCGGCGAGCAATTTCATATCAATCAGATAACCCGTATCGGGATCCACCTCCCCACTTACTTTTACTTCAAGTTCATAGTTGTGCCCGTGATAGTTCGGATTATTGCATAGGCCAAAGACCTCTCGGTTGCGCGCTTCTCCCCATTCCGGATTGTGCAGGCGATGGGCTGCATTGAAATGTGCTTTTCTGAATACTGCGATCCGCATACTATAATTTTTTGGTCTGAGCCTGACCTAACAGGCGTGAACTACCCGCTGGCAGGAGAATTTCTTTAGACAAACAAAAATTCAGGTGTTTTGATTGAAGGTACAATGCCTGTTTACCCGTTTTAATCTATCTACCCTCTTTCAAAAGGGCTAAATCCTTTATATTTATAAAAAATTTCAAAAGAAATCCCTATTTTTACCGTTATAAAAGCAAGATGCGTTGTATCTGTTTTGTACGACGAAAAAAATGGGCTACTTTATTTTCGTAAAAAGGCTTTTGAAAGTCATACGGCCACACGGCATCTATAAAGTTCCGTGCGATAATAATAACAATCAGCCATTTTGAAGTCGGAACAAATCCGATAGAACCAGTCTGATATTTTGACCAAAGCAGTAGGCAATTTCCTGCGCTTTCAAGGTCGGAACAATAGTGGGTAGGAAAGAACCATTTGCCCCCGGGCAAAATTATATTCGCGGCGCAATTCCGATAAACAGGCTACGCAGCAAGCTGGGTAGCCGTAATGTATCCGTAAACGGCCTTTGGCCTTTATTTTGTCGCGGATTTGCGGCAATGGTCGTTTCTTAATATGCCGGTCTGATTCATTTCTTCCCACTTCATTCCCTTCCGAAGAGCGTATTTGGTGTGTCCTCCTGTTTGCAATTTAGCATATATGCTTTTTAGGCAAGTGATTGGACAGCAAGAGGTTAAAGCGCTCCTGTGCCAAATTGGCGCACAGGAAAGGGTGCCTCATGCTACTATCTTGCTGGGGCCTCCCGGAAGTGGTGCCCTTCCCTTAGCCATCGCCTGGGCTAGTATGCTTCTTTGCTCCCGCCCGCAAGAAGAGGAGCCTTGCGGAACATGCCCACATTGTGTAAAATCCCTCAAGCTCATCCACCCTGATTTACATTTTTCCTTTCCTACCGTTAGCGATAAAGATGGTGGCAAAACGACGAGCGATAAATTTCTTCCTGCCTGGAGAAAGGCCCTCGAAGCAAACCCCTACTTTTCGGTCACCGATTGGCTGCTGCAAATAAGCAAAGAAAATAAACAGGGCAATATCACCAAAGAAGAGTGTCTCTCTATCTACCATAAACTCAGCCTCACCTCCTTTGAATCTTCCAAGAGAATCCTGATTATGTGGCTCCCCGAATACCTCGGTAAAGAAGGGAACCGCCTGCTCAAACTCATTGAAGAACCCCCTCAGGACACGTACTTCATCCTCGTCGCTGAAAATGCAGACCTCATCCTCCCCACTATCCTCTCCCGCTGCCAGATAATCAAGGTACCCCCCTTGCGCGATGAAGAAATCGTACACGCACTTCTGGAGCGCCAGCCGGAACTAGGCGAAAAAGCCGTGGCTATCGCTTATCTGGCAAATGGCAATTTTAACGAGGCCCTGGAACTGGCACATGAAAAGGAAAGCGTTGAATCTGGTGCACTCCTCCAGTGGATCAGGAAAACCTATGCAGGCAAACCCATGGAAATGCTGCGCTGGTCAGAAGAAGCAGCTACCTGGGGCCGCGAAAAACAAAAACATTTCCTGCTCTTCGGCCTGCACTTTCTCCGAGAACTGCTGCTGCTACGCCTGGACACTGGCCTTGCAGCAAGGCTACAGGGCACAGAGTTGGATTTCGCCCTTAAATTTGCACCCTATGTGGATGAGGAAAAAATAGAACAAATCTCCCGTTTGTGGGCAGAGTGTGTTTTTGCGGTGGAACGCAACGCCAATACCAAAATCCTATTTCTCGATGCTTCTATACAGATGAACTTCATCCTGAAAGGACGCTATGCCGGAAAAAAAACCCAGTCCATACACGCTAGCCTGATAACCTAAAAAATGGTCGCATATAATTATCTGGTGTTACCTGCCGAATAATGCTTATGTGACAGCCCCAAAATATAAGAGACCTGTTTGTGTGAACACAATTTAATTTATTTAGTCTTTTTAATGTGTAACTATTTGCCCAGGGTATTCATGGCCTCGCTGCAAAAAATTTCTTTGGCTCCTCTTCATGCCGATGAAGTTCCCGCGACCATTTTTTTTGCTGAATCAAGCCACCATACCCCCTGAATAGATACTTTAAATCAAAATAGAATGGGATGTTTAGGATGCAGCACCTGTAGCAGCAGCGGAAACGCCAAGGGTTGTCAAAGCAATGGCGGCTGTGGTAGCGGAGGGTGTAACCGGCTCAATACTTTCGACTGGCTCTCCCATCTCGAAATTTCAGATATTGAACCTTGTGATATCGTCGAAGTCAGCTTTAAAAATGGCGCGCATAAAGCTTTTTTCCAGATCGCGGAAACAGTCCGCGTCGGTACCGGTGATATGGTGGTAGTAGAAACAGGCAACGGATACGATATCGGTAAGGTCACGCTCTCTGGTGAACTGGTCCGCTTGCAAATGAAAAAGAAAAAAGCCAAGCCCCAATCTGCTGCCAACCAGGTTATCCGTAGGGCAAATGAACGGGACCTCGAACGCCTGCAAGAAGCCCGTGAAATGGAAGGCCCAACAATGGTGCGGGCACGTGCCATAGCCCGCTCCCTCGGTCTCGATATGAAAATCGGAGATGTCGAATTCCAGGGCGACCGCCGAAAGGCTACCTTCTACTATACCGCCGATGGCCGCGTAGATTTTCGTGAGCTCATCCGCCATTTTGCCAAAGAGTTTAAGATTAAAATCGAAATGCGCCAGATCGGCGCAAGACAGGAATCAGCCAGGATTGGCGGTATTGGCTCCTGCGGGCGCGAATTGTGCTGCTCCACCTGGCTATCCGATTTTAAATCCGTCTCAACGGCCGCTGCCAGATACCAAAATCTGGCTATCAACCAGACTAAACTCTCAGGCCAGTGTGGCCGCCTGAAATGCTGCCTCAATTACGAATTAGATACCTACCTCGATGCCCTGGAGTCTTTTCCCGAAAAATCAGACTACCTCTACACGCAAAAAGGAAAAGGCATCCTCGTCAAAACCGATATTTTCAAACGTATCATGTTCTACGTCTATGAACATGAACGCGGAAGGGGTCAGTTTTATCCCATCGAAGTCGAAAAGGTACGCGAGATTATCGAAATGAACGCCCGTGGCGAAAAACCTGCCGAATTTGAAATCAGCACCGCCGTCTCTGGATTTATCGGAGAAGCAGCAGAAGTAGGTTTTGCCGATGTCACCGGAGAAATTGAACTCCCCGAAGAAAAAAAACGCCGAAAAAAGAAAAAGAAACCCCGCGGACGAGAAAATGGAAACCCCAGGGATCAGGGACAGAACCGGCCAGCTCAGCCGCAAACCCCCAAACAGGACGGGCAGCAGGAGCGCAGAGACCGCCCTGCCCCCAAACCACCCACCGCAGAAAATCGCGAGCCTCAAAAACCCAGTCCCCCAGCTACCGAAGATAATAACCAACAGGAAAGAAGAAACTGGAAAAAAAAGAAAAATAAACGCAGGTAATTTTATTCGCTTTTAAACCAACCCAAACATGCAATACGAAGTTGTCGTCATCGGCTCAGGCCCCGGAGGCTATGTGGCTGCTATCCGCTGCGCCCAACTTGGAATGAAAACTGCCATCGTCGAACGTTATAGTACCCTGGGTGGCACATGTCTCAATGTGGGCTGTATCCCTTCAAAAGCCCTTCTGGACTCCTCCGAACACTTTCATAACGCCCGGGAAAAATTCGTCCAACACGGTATCGAACTGGAAAACCTCAGGATTAATATGCCCCAGATGATTAACCGCAAGAATGAAGTGGTTAGCCAAACTGTCAAAGGCATAGAATTTCTGATGAAAAAAAATAAAATTGATGTCTTACATGGGCACGCTTCTTTCCTGAACTCCAAAAAAGTCTCTATAGCTGCCCCGGATGGCTCAACTAAAGAAATTGAGGGCAACCATATTATTATCGCTACAGGCTCAAAACCAATCGTACCCCCGGCCTTTAATTATGATAAAAAACGGGTTATCACTTCTACGGAAGCACTGAATATCCAGGAAGTGCCCGGACGTATGGTTATCATCGGTGGTGGGGTAATCGGACTGGAACTCGGCTCTGTATATGCCCGTCTGGGTACCCACGTGGATGTCATTGAATTCCTCGACCGTATTATTCCGGGAATGGATGGCGATTGCAGCAAAGAATTACAGCGCGCACTACAAAAAACCGGCATCCAATTCCACCTGCAACACGCCGTTACCGCTGTTACACCCGGCCAGGATAGCGTCACAGTCGAGTACAAAAAACGCGATTCCGAGGAAATACTTAGCATTGTAGCTGATTACTGCCTCGTCGCCATCGGTCGCCGGCCTTATACCGATCAGCTCGGTCTCGAAAAAGCCGGGGTACAAACCGATGAAAAAGGACGCATTGCGGTAGATACCCATCTACAAACCAACATACCCGGAATCTATGCTATCGGTGATGTGGTACAAGGGGCCATGCTCGCCCATAAAGCAGAAGAGGAAGGGGTTTTTGTAGCCGAAGTTATCGCAGGACAACATCCCCATATTGATTACAACCTCATCCCTGGTGTTGTCTATACCTGGCCGGAAGTGGCAGGTGTAGGACAAACAGAAGAACAACTTAAAGCGGCTGGCATCCCATATAAATCCGGCAAATTTCCTTTCAAAGCACTTGGGCGCGCACGCGCAAGTACCGATACGGAAGGTATGGTGAAAGTACTCGCCCATAAAGAAACCGATGAAATCCTGGGTGTCCATATGGTAGGACCCCGAACTGCGGATATGATCGCCGAGGCCGTAGCCCTAATGGAATTTCGGGCTTCAGCCGAAGATGCAGCACGCATGAGCCACGCACATCCTACCTATACCGAAGCCTTGAAAGAAGCCGCACTCGCTGCTACCGATAATCGGGCCCTACATATCTGATTTATAGCCAAAGAATATTTTTAGAACGCCACTGTTGTTGATCTTGCTTCGCAAAATCAGCAACGGTGGCGTTCTAAAAAATTTTATGCGGCTGTCCGAAAAGTATGAGGTTACGCATCTACTTCCCTAAAATTGCATTATATCGAGAAGGCGTTTTTAAAACCTTGATTGCTTCTGAAATTTCCTTATCCCTGGCAAGCCCGGTACGCACCCGACCCGCCTGATAATAATACCGGCCAGAAATTTCCTTTTCGATCAATAAAGAAACCAAGTCCTTATTTTGTTGAATTAGGGCAATTTGCGCCTCAGAAAGACTTTTTTCCAGGTCTGCCAGGACATTTTTTAGCCCATATCCTTCTTTATCAGCACTTTGGCTGAGCTGTTCCAAGAGTTTTTCCGTATCCGTACGCAGGGTGACTTTCCGGCTATTCAAAAAGCTGATAAACTGATCAAATTCGGTAAAACGGATTTCTTCGGCAGGCGACATAGCTGGCTTATTGCGACAGTACTCTGTCGCAAAATCGAAAATTATTCCCTGATTCATAAGTGCCCGCACTACAGGAAGGTTTTCGGCCTGAAGAACGGCAATATCTGGGCTTACCCCACCACCATCGAGGACCCTGCGGCCATTACGCGTTTTGAAAGCACCTCTACGTGCATCGGGGATATCCACAGGCTCTCCATTTTCGTATTCCACACTTTGAATACAGCGACCGCTCGGAATATAATATTTGGAAATGGTGAGTTTCAAGCGTGCGTTATAACCAATATCCACAGTATTCTGCACCAAGCCCTTGCCATAAGATCGCTGTCCGATAAGCACTCCCCGGTCATAATCCTGGATTACCCCGCTAACAATCTCCGAAGCAGAGGCAGAATTTTTATCAATAATCACTGCCAAGGGAAGCTCTGTATCAAAGGGCTCGCCCATCGTTTTATAGCTTCGGTCCTGTTCACGGATCCTTCCGCGGGTCGTAACAACAAGCTGGTTTTGTGGAATAAATACATTGCATACATTGACGGCCTCACTGAGCAGTCCGCCACCGTTGCCCCGCAAATCAAGAATAATCCCCTTGAGGTTAGGGTTCTTCAGTCGAAGATCGCGAAGGGCATTGGAAACATTCCGACCTGCATTCTGGGTAAAAGTCGTCAGAGATACATAGGCCACATCCCCATCAAGCAAATCTGTATGCGGAACGTTTGGTGCATCCCGCTCGTCGCGGGTAAGTTTAACCTTGATTTCTCCTGCCTGTCCGACCTGCTTCAACGTTAATTCCACCGAGCTGCCTGCAGCCCCACGAAGCAGAAAATCTACATCCTCGGAATTCCTGCCCTGAATGCTCCGCCCATCAATTGCCATTATCTGGTCCCCGATTTTCACCCCAGCCTTATCTGCTGCCATATCCTGGAAAATGTCGGAAACGATAATACGGTCTTCTATCATCCGGAAACTTAGTCCAGCCCCGCTGGCATTTCCCTCCTGAAGAATGCGGTAGCGTTCGATATCCGATTCCGCAAAATAGTTGGTGAAGGGGTCCAGGGAACTGACCATTGCCTCAAGGCCTTTACCCATAAGGGATCCTGGATCAAGTTCATCTACATAGGAATTATTTAGCTCCCGGAAAAGATTGGCAAAAATTTCCAGATTTTTACTGATTTCAAATTCCCTGTTAGTTGGCAGGGGGGCAAAAGCAAGGGTCAGCAGCCCTCCAGTGAGGATTATCAGCGAATATTTTTTTACTTTTAGCATATACTATTGTTGTCAAAAAGATTAACAAGCAACTAAAACGCCCAGTTGTACTTATCCAACCCAAGCAAAGCAGCATGAAGCAGCGAGATACAATGCCGGATATCTTCCTTGTGCGCCATTTCGATTGTCTGATGGATATGGCGTAACGGAATCGAAATCGCCCCGCTGATAGCACCGTTTTTTCCATAGCGTTGTATACCTGCCGTATCCGTCCCGCCCGCCGGGAGAATTTCCAGTTGCCAGGGAATCTGGTGCCGATCGGCGAGCTCTTTGAGGTAATTGACCATCCGGTAATCAGAAATAACGCTGCCATCCAGTACTTTTATTGCAGCCCCCTTCCCAAGTTTTGTGACAACCTCGTGTGCCTGGGCCCCTGGGACATCAAAAGCAATAGTGACATCCAGGCCAAAGCCAAAATCCGGGTTAATCCGGTGGGCTGCCGACATGGCACCCCGCAGTCCAACCTCCTCCTGTACAGTAAAAACACCGTACACATCAAAAGGCGGTATCTCGCCTTGCATTGCCCGGAATGTTTCCAGCAGGATAAATACCGAAACACGATTATCCAGGGACTTGCTATTGACACAGTGGCCGAGCTCGATCAACTCCCGCTCACGGGTCACCGGATTTCCTGGAGAAATATATTCCAAAACTTCACTGCGCGGCATGCCCAGATCAATAAAATATTCTTCCAAGGGAACCGATTTGCTTCGCTCCTCAGGCTTCATCAGGTGAATTGGTTTTGAACCCATCACACCGATCAAATCTTTCTTTCCGTGTACTATCACCCGCTGGGAACTCAGGGTCTTGGGGTCGAAGCCCCCCAAAGGATGAAAGCGGATAAAGCCATCGTCGTCAATATGGGTGACGATAAAACCAATCTCGTCCAAATGCGCAGCTACCATTACCCGTTTGGGCGCTTTGCCTTTTTTAACAGCAATTACGTTGCCAAGATTGTCCATACTTACCTCATCGACAAAAGGCGTTACCTGTTCTATCACGAATTCCCGGATCCGCTGTTCAAAACCTGGCGCACCTGGGATTTCACAAATCTTTTTCAATAATTCCGTATTGATCATGCCATGTTTTTTTAATGTGGCCAAAAATACGGGAACTTTGCAAATCCATTGGCAATGAAGCAGGTTATCCGTTACTTTATGGCATAATTTTTACGCAATCCCTTTAACCATGTCGCTCCTAAAAAAACTCGCCAGCGAAACAGCCATATATGGCCTGAGTAGTATCCTGGGCAGACTGCTAAATTATGTTATTCTTACGCCTTATCTCACCCGGACTTTTACCAACAGGGCAGAGTACGGCATTGTAACCGAGCTCTATGCCTATATTGCCCTCTTAATCGTTGTTTTTACTTTCCGGATGGAAACTACTTACTTCCGCTATGCCAATGATAACGAAAATCGCGAAAGGACTTTTTCTACTGCGACATTATTCCTGATCCTCAGCACCGCACTCTTTACCCTGGTCTCGATGGCCTTTGCACATCCAATTGCCATATGGCTCGACTATCCCGACCGGACGGAGTATGTAGTACTTTTTGTACTCATCCTCGCCCTGGATACCCTCACTACTGTCTCTTTCGCAAGGCTGCGCCTCGACAACCGACCAATAAAATTTGCTTTCATCCGCCTGGTCAATATTTTTTCTAACCTCTTCTTTCTTTTTTTCTTTCTGGAAATCATCCCCTGGCTGATAAGCAAAGGATGGGATGCAGGCAGGGCAATCTATGACCCCAGCTTCAGGGTTGGATATGTATTCCTCTCCAACCTGTTGGCCAGCCTGATAACTTTTCTGCAGTTTATACCCCAGATAGCTCGAATGGAATGGAAAATTGACTTTTTGCTGCTAAAAAAAATGTTGCGGTACACCGCCCCACTCATTTTGGGCGGATTAGCCGGCGCAATTAACCAATTTATTGGAAATCCCATGCTCAAATTTTTTACCCCGGGCACTACGAGTGATAAACTCACTCAGCTCGGGCTCTTTGGCGCAGCAGCTAAAATTCCCATACTGATGACGCTCTTCACTCAGGCGTTTAACTATGCTGCAGAACCTTTTTTCTTCCGACACGCCCACAGGGAAGATGCAAAAAAAATTTATGCCCAGGTCGCGCAGGCGTTTACCCTGGTTGGCAGCACGGTATTTCTGGGAATCATGCTGTATATGGACTTGATTGCTTTCCTCATAGGGCCCAAATACCGCGAAGCAACCGGTATTGTGCCTATTCTCCTTATGGCGTATCTCTTTCTCGGCGTTTACTATTGCTTTTCGGTATGGTATAAACTTGCTGATAAAACAGTTGCCGGGGGAATTTTTGCCGTTTGCGGCAGCACGATTACTATTGTCCTCAATGTCCTGCTTATCCCTCAAATGGGGTATTATGGCCCTGCATGGGCAGCCTTTGCCTGCTATGGATTTATGGTTGGTGCCTGCTATCTGAGCGGACAACACTTTTTCCCCGTAAATTATCCCATCGGAAAAATGACAGCTTACGTACTCCTTGCCCTTGCCGGTTATGGCCTGAGTTTATTCAATGGCAGTTGGTTTGAAGGCAGTCTTATGGCAAAACTGTTTGCCAATACTGGTGTACTCCTTTTGTATGCTGTATTAATTATGCTGCTGGAGAGGAAATCCACACTGGCCTTGCTCCGGGGGTTGTCTAAAAAGTATTCCGGGGTTGTGTAAAAAGCCCCCGGCTTTTCATTTGGCGGCTTGCGCCACTAAATGTTATTTTAAACAGACGTCATTTTCATTGATTTTGCTTCGCAAAATCAATGAAAATGACGTCTGTTTAAAATTTTATTTCGCCGCCGTAGGCGGCGGAACACTTTTTACACAACCCCAAAAGAAAATTTTGAATGGACGTCGTTTTATCTCATTTTGCTTCGAAAAATGAGATAAAATGGCGGCTATTCAAAATAAAATTTGCCAGCGTAAGTTGCCACGTGAAATGCCAGAGGCTTTTTACACAACTCCTTATGTGGGACAGCTTCCTGTACGCATAGTTCTACTTTTTTACCGGCTACCCAACATCCGGAAATCAGTATAAGTCCCAAGACTGATTAAAGCCCAGTTATCCAGTATCCCCCGGGCTTCTGCCTCTTTTTTTGCCGCTAAAGCAACACAAATAGGCGCATCTTTCCCGGTTTTAAAGATATCTCTTCCGAAATATTCTGGTTTTTTTCCTTCCCTAACGACAGGTGATTCCCAGGTAGCGTCTGACCATATTTCCCATCCAATATCCGCATCGTCACAAAGACGGCGCAAAATATCTAATCCATTTTCTGTACAGTTTTCCAAAATACAGCAAAAGGTGTTGAAAAAAGAAGGTTTTATCCGGTCCAATACCGGGAAAACCGGCACCCTTCGCCGGCCCTGCAAGCTGTACCCCACTATCTCGCGGTCAAACAAGACGATATCCCGGTAGCGCATCCCACTTTCCGGATGCGGAATAGAACAAAGAATAGCCTTTGTAGGGTCAATAGCTTGTGCCAAAACGATTTCAAAAGCCCCATTCAGGGAAATCTGTAATGCAATCCGCTTTTTCCAGCGAAAGGGAGCAGCAAATTTTTGCCAAACTGATCGGGCAATCCGCTCCTTGCTCAGTGCGCTTGCGGCCAATCCAAGGTCCCACCAGACCTTGTGCTGCCCCGCATCCAAGGAAACCGCTCTTTTGGCATAATGCAATACCGATTTCCATTCACAACGTGCTTTGTAAATCCTGACCAGGCGCAAATACGGCTCCACTTCGTCCGGAGCAAGACAAAGAACCCGCTTGTATAGCTTAACAGCATTATACACATCACCTGCTTCGTCGTAAGCAATTGCCTGCTCAAAAAGAAGCATCCTGTTTTCTGGTAGTTCCAGACCCATAACCCTCTTTTATCCCTTTTACGTACAATCCCGGTATTTCGTGCCCTGTACATGTGTTCGCTGCCAAAATTGTATATTTGAGCATCTGTACCGCAATCTTCCGGGACGGGCAATATACATTTTCTCTCTACATTTGGCAACATGAATGCAAAGTGGCAGATATGGATTGATATGGGCGGCACCTTTACAGATTGTATCGCTGCAAGTCCAGAAGGAAAAACTATTAGAATCAAAGTACTGAGCAGCAGTGCGTTGAGAGGAACAATCCTTCAAAAAACAGGTCCTGGGGAATTTCTGTTCCGCCATAAATGGCCCGTTAAAGAAGAAATTTTTACCGGATACTACCTCACATTCCCTGCATTTCCAGAATGGGGCAGGTTTAAAGTGGCCGGTATCTCACCTCAAGAGCATACCCTCCGCCTGGAAAAAGATATCGAGGCAGGAGGCGGGGAAATAGATTTTGAAATAGGGACCGATGAAGAAGCACCTGTCCTGGCTGCACGCCTTGCTACCTTAACGCCGCCGGGCCAGACTTTACCTCCGATGGATATGCGCCTGGGCTTCACTAAGGGCACCAATGCATTGCTTGAGAAAAAAGGGGCAAAAACGACACTGCTCATCACCAAAGGTTTTGCCGACCTCCCTTTAATCGGGACCCAGCAAAGGCCCCACCTGTTTCAACTCGATATCCCCCCACCCATCCAACTCTATCAGCAGGTAATTGAAGTGGACGAACGCCTTGATGCCTCCGGAAAAGTGCTCGTCCCTCTAGACAACTCGGAAGTTCAGCGCATCATTACTGTTTTGCGCGACACACATACCGAGTCCATTGCCGTTGCACTTCTTCACAGCTATCGCAACCCTGCCCACGAAATTGCCCTCGGACAAGCCCTTCGGGAAGCAGGGTTCAGGTTTGTATCCCTCTCCCATATCCTCTTTCCAGGAATAAAGCTCCTTCCCCGTACCCAAACTGCCCTGGTGAATGCCTTTCTGGCCCCTTTGCTCGATGACTACCTCCAACGGATTGCTTCAGCACTTCAGGAAGGAAGCAGCACTTCCACGCTACTCATCATGACCAGCGCCGGAGGCCTGGTGCCTTTATCTGGTTTCTACCCCAAAGACAGCCTCCTCAGCGGACCGGCAGGGGGGGCGGCAGGAGCAAAAGATATCGCCCTGCGTCTCGGACTACCCCAAACCCTCACCTTAGATATGGGTGGAACCAGTACCGATTGTACCCGGATTCGGGGGCGCTATCCCTACCGCTATTCCACCCATATCGGAGATATCGAAATCCAAAGCCCAGCCATTGCCATCGAATCAGTTGCTTCCGGAGGGGGTTCAATTTGCTATTTTGACGGTAGAAAACTCTGCGTAGGACCCGATAGTGCCGGTGCCTTCCCCGGACCGGCCTGCTACGGCGCAGGAGGCCCTTTGACCATCACCGACGTAAACCTGCTACTCGGAAAACTCGATCCTTCTGAAATGGGGATTCCGGTACATCTCGCAGATGCCGAAAAGGCTTTGGATAAAATCATACATGATCTTAGCGAAAAACAGAACCATTCCTACAACCGCGAAGAGCTACTACGTGGTTTTGAGGCGATTGCCAATGAAAAAATGGCCGGGGCAATACGCAAAATTTCCGTCGCCCAGGGATTTGACCCCAGGGAGTATGCTCTGCTCGCTTTTGGCGGAGCGGGCGGCCTCCACGCTTGCCAGATTGCTGTTCGATTAGGTATCCGACGTGTAATACTCCCTTTTGATGCCGGACTTCTAAGCGCTTACGGAATGGGTAAAGCCAACGTTCAGCGTTTCATCCACCGACAAATTCTGCTACCCTGGGAAGACTTCCAAACACAGGTTGCTTCAACTGTCGAAGCGCTATACCAGGAAGCAATCACCCTGCTCGAAAAAGAGGGATTTCCACGGCACGAAACCGTTAAGGGGGAAGCCCTGCTTTACCTAAGGCTCGCAAACCAAGATAACACCCTCGAAATCCCTTTCGAAGCCACCGATACCGTCGCCCCCGCCTTTGAAGAAAAATACCGGGAAACCTTCGGATATTTCCCCGCCGGAAGAAAAATAGACGTGGAAAGTATCAAGGTCATTGCCACCACCCTTGCTGAAAAAATAAAACCCTATCCTGTAATTCCCCAACGACCATCGCCAGTTCCACACCGCTTTTCCCAAAGTTCAGAAAAATACCAGCCCTGCCCCGTTTATATCTGGCAACAACTTGAACCAGGCACAGCTATACAGGGACCTGCAATTTTACTCAATGCCACCGCTTCTGCATACATAGAAACAGGTTGGAATATGACAATTACAGAAGGTGGCCACGCCCTCCTGGAAAATCAAAATAGCAATACCCTACAACTGGAAAACCATCAAGAGGTAGTCGAATTAGCCCTGTTTACCAATCGTTTTACCGCTATAGCGGAAGAAATGGGCGCACAACTACAGCGAACTGCCCTGTCGGTCAACATCAAAGAACGCCTGGACTTTTCCTGTGCGCTCCTCGACGCCAATGCTGAACTATTGGTCAATGCTCCTCATATTCCGGTACATCTCGGCAGCCTCGGCATTTGCGCACGCTTACTCCTTGAAGCTCTTCCCCTGGAACCCGGAGATGTCCTGATTACCAACCATCCCAGGTACGGAGGTTCGCATCTCCCCGATGTCACCCTGCTTTGTGGGGTTTTCACCCCGGAAGGCAAGCGTATCGGCTATGCTATTAACCGGGCACACCATGCAGAAATAGGGGGAAAAACCCCTGGTTCTATGCCCCCGGATGCCCATTCCCTAATTGAGGAGGGTGTAGCAATTACACCCCGGTATCTGGTGCGAAAAGGGGTTCCCCAATGGGCGGATATCGAAAAACTCCTACAGGACCCTCCCTTTCCTTCAAGGGCTGTAGAGGAAAACCTTGCCGATTTACAGGCAGCGCTGGCAGCTTTGAAAACTGGGGAAAGGGGTCTGCAGGATTTATCTGCTACCTACGGCTTTGAAAAAGTGCAGTTTTATATGGCCAAAATAAAGGAAAGTGCTTCGGCAGCACTAGCCGAAGCGCTGGAAGCGAGGGAAGGGCATAATTATTCAGCACAGGAAAGCCTGGACGATGGGCACAGTATCCAGGTCCACATCGAAATCCGGCAGGGACACCTGTATATAGATTTTAAAGGGACTTCCCCTCCCCATCCCTTCAACCTCAATGCTAACCTGTCCATTGTTTACAGTGCAGTAATGTATGTGCTTCGACTTTTGTGCAACAAGGAAATCCCCTTAAACGAAGGCCTGCTACAGAACGTTCACCTCCAGGTGCCCGTCAGCTTTTTAAACCCCGATTTCAGTGATGACCCGATTTTTTGCCCTGCAGTGGTTGGCGGAAATACAGAGGTGAGTCAACGCCTGACCGATACCTTACTCAAGGCCTTCGGACTTGCGGCCTGCAGCCAGGGTACTATGAATAATTTCCTGTTCGGCGACCGGCGATTTGGGTACTACGAAACTATCGCAGGGGGATGTGGAGCAGGTCCTGGATTTCATGGCCGTTCTGCTGTTCATCAGCACATGACCAATACACGGATTACCGACCCGGAGGAAGTGGAATTGCGCTATCCCGCCCGTTTGTGGCATTTTGCCATACGAAAAGGTTCCGGCGGGAAGGGCCAATGGAAAGGCGGCGACGGCATAATACGGGAATGGGAATTCCTACGCCCGGTAAAAATGACTTTACTCAGCCAGCATCGCACAATTGCTCCCTATGGCCTTGCCGGAGGCGAAAGCGGCCAATGTGGCGAACAATGGTTCGTTGCTGCTGATGGGAGGCGCGAACCCATGGCCGGTATTGAAAGCCGGACTATTGAGCCCGGTGGGCGGGTTATCATCGAAACCCCGGGAGGGGGCGGTTATGGTATTCCTGCTTAATGTGCTTCCAGCCAATTCTCCCCACATCCAATCTCTACAACAATTGGCACGTTTAAGTTGGGTAAGGCTTCGCACATCTGTTGCCGGATATGTGGCTGTATAGCCTCTACTTCCTCCCGGTGTACATCAAAAACGAGTTCATCATGAACCTGCAGGATCATCCTGCTTTTCCAACCCTTTGCCTGGATTAAGTTGTGTATTCCCACCATGGCCATTTTAATCATATCTGCCGCAGAGCCCTGGACAGGCGTATTAATGGCCATGCGCTCGGCATTACTTCGCTCCAGAGAGCTTTTGGAGTGTATATCCCGAAGATAGCGCCTTCGACCCATGAGCGTAGTTACATACCCCTTGCTCCGTGCTTCCCCGACGATATTTTCCATATATGATTTCAAGCCTTTATATTGGTTGAAATACGCATCAATCAAATCTTTAGCCTCTTGGCGGCGAATATTGAGCTGCCTGGAAAGATTGGTCGCCCCGGCACCATAGACAATACTGAAATTGACAGTTTTTGCACGGTACCGCTGTTCTTTGGTCACCTCTTCGTATGGAACGCCAAACACCCTTGCTGCCGTTGCGCGGTGGATATCCTGTTCCAGCTGGAACGCCTCCAGCATAGCTTCGTCGCCACTGATAGCAGCAATCAGCCGTAGCTCAATCTGAGAATAATCCGCCGAAAGGAGGACGTGGTCCTTATCCCGGGGAATGAAAGCCCTACGCACTTCTGCCCCTTCCGCTGTTCGGATTGGAATATTCTGCAGATTAGGGTTGTTGGAACTCAAGCGCCCGGTCGCAGCAAGCGCCTGGTTAAAAGAAGAATGTATCCGGCCAGTGCGGGGATTCACCATGCGCGGTAAGGCATCTACATACGTTGATTTCAGCTTGGTAAGGGCGCGATGCTGGAGGATAGCGGCAATGAGCGGATACTCCCCTGCAAGTTCAGTCAGTTTGTCTTCATTGGTCGAATACTGTCCGGTTTTTGTTTTGGCCCCCTGGTAAGGGATCTTCAGCCGCTCAAACAAAATTTCACCCACCTGCTTGGGGGAGGCAATGTTAAATTTTACGCCTGCTTTTTCATAAACATCCATCTCCTGAACCCGGATCAAGCCCTCCAATTTTCGCGAGTATTCGTTCAGATAACCACTATCTATTCTGACCCCCTCAAATTCCATATCTGCCAGTACCCGAATTAATGGAGCTTCCAACTGCCAGTACAGCCCATCCAGCGCTTCGGCTTTCAGCCGGGGCTCCAGGGCGGTTTTCAGCTGTAGGGTAATATCTGCATCTTCAGCAGCATAATCTTTCACTTTCTCCAGGGGCACCTCCCGCATAGTAACCTGTCGTCCTCCCTTTTTTCCGATTAACTGTTCAATACTGACAGGCTGATACTTCAGATAGGTCTCCGCGAGATAATCCATATTGTGCCGCATTTCCGGCTCCAGCAGATAATGGGCCACCATTGTATCAAAATACTCCCCTTCAAGAGCTATCCCGTAACCTTTCAATACAATAGCGTCATATTTGATATTCTGGCCGGTTTTGGCAATACCGGGATTTGTAAACACTGGAATGAAGTACTCCAGTAGCGCTAAAGCGTCCTTGCGGTTTTCAGGGACTGGCACATAATAGGCCTCGTGGGCTCCAACCGCAAACGACATCCCCACAAGATCTGCCTGGGTAGGGTCAATATTCGTGGTTTCAGTATCCAGGCAAATTGCAGCTTGCTTTAATAGCTTCCCCACCAATCCGCGAATGGCTGCTTCACCCTCTATCAGATGGTATTGATGCGGCGTATTTTCAATTGTTTTTTCTGCAATGGAATGTGCCGGAAGTGGCACTTGCGGCGCAGTTGCCCCAGGCGTATCGAACAAGCTTCCCTGTGCTCCGGAAGAAACGGGCACCTGCCCTGGTGTATCCGGTTCTTCTCCCAGAATTTGCCGGGCGAGGGTGCGAAATTCCAGTTCCTTGAATATTTCTGCAAGGGTATCCGCATCCAATGGATCCAATAAAAGCGCACGCTCATCAAATTCGATAGGTACTTCAGTATTGATACGGGCAAGATTCTTAGACAAAAGAGCTTGATCAGCATACTGTACGATGCGCTCACCGTTTTTGCCTTTTACTTTTCCGGCATTTTCAATAACCCCCTCAACGGTATCAAATGCTGCAAGCAACTGAACGGCCGTCTTGGGGCCAATACCAGGAATGCCAGGAATGTTATCCACACTATCGCCTTGCAGGCCCAAAACATCTACCACCTGATCTACCCTACTGATCTGCCAGTTTTCAAGTACTTCTTTTTCCCCCAGAATCTCCACACCATTCCCTTGCCGGGAAGGCTTGTACATGAAAATATGGGAAGATACTAACTGCGCGTAATCCTTATCCGGTGTAACCATATAAACGGTATAACCCGCTTTTTCTGCTTTTTTGGCCAAGGTGCCGATAACATCATCCGCCTCAAAACTATTCGCCATAACTACGGGTATGTGAAAAGCCCGTACAATTTTTTCTATCCAGGGCAAGGCAATAGCAATATCCTCCGGTTGCTCTTCCCGGTTGGCTTTATAGGCGCCAAACATCTCATGGCGGAAAGTTTGCGTCGGGGGATCAAAAGCAACTGCAATATGCGTGGGTTTTTCCGTACGCAGTAAATCCCACAAAACACGGGTGAAACCCGCTATCGCAGAAGTATTCACCCCTTTAGAGTTGATTAGCGGCTTGGCGATGAAAGCGAAGTGGGCCCTGTACACGAGCGCGTGCCCATCCAGGAGAAAAAGTTTTTTTTCAGGCATCCGTTTTTATTTTCTGACGATAAAGATACCAATTTCATATGGTTTCTGTGCCCATCCTGACCGGTATTCCCTTAACTTGATATCCCCGCACATTTTATTTTCCATACTCCACGAATTAGCGTAATTTCAAGAAAAATTATACTATGGACGGCCAACTTGCTCCTTTTTGGTCCATTCCTGTTGAAGAAGCCTTGAAACAGGTAGATGCTTCCCTCGATGGTCTTTCCGCTGAACAGGCTGCTGTTAGACAAAAAAGGCAGATAAAAAAGCAACTGCACCCTCTTTTGCGGGAACTGCTGCTCTTTCTGGGGCAGTTCAAAAAACCCCTCACCTTGCTGCTGCTGGTTGCATTGCTTTTCTCGGCGATACTCGGCGAATTCGTCAATGCAACGATTATCCTTGTCATTCTATTACTCTCGGGGGTTTTGGGCTTCGTACAGGAAAGAAATGCCGGAAGAGCTATCGAGAAACTACGCAGTTTGATACGGGCAAAAGCCATGGTCCGGCGCAGCGGACGAGAATTGCATGTACCCCTCGAAGAAGTGGTAGAAGGCGACATTATCCTGCTCAATGCGGGAGATATGATCCCGGCCGACAGCCTCATCCTGATTTCGGAAGATTTGTACGTAAACGAAGCTACACTAACCGGTGAATCTTTCCCGGCAGAAAAAAAAACAGGCCTGCTCCCGGACAATACCCCGCTGATGCAACGCAGCAATGCCGTTTTTTCTGGAACCAATGTAATCAGTGGGACCGCCACTGTACTGGCAATGGCATGTGGGGAAAATTCCGAACTCGGGAGGCTGGAAAAAGATCTTGGCACAATTGTGCAGGAAACCGCTTTTGAAAGAGGATTACGCACCTTCGGTATTATGCTCATGCGGGCAGCCCTCATCATGGCTGGTATCATCCTCATCATAAATATTGCCACTGGCCGACCAGCACTCGATTCCCTGCTTTTTGCCCTTGCCCTGTCCCTCGGACTTACCCCCGAAATCCTGCCCGCTATCGTTACCATTACCCTCGCTTCAGGTGCAAAAAGGCTTGCAGCAAAAAAAGTCATCGTCAAAAAATTATCGGCCATACAGAATTTCGGGGCTATTGATATCCTTTGCTCTGACAAAACCGGAACCCTTACCGAAGGGGAAGTTCAGGTATATGCCTGTCTGCAGGCTGATGGTGCCGAAAGTGCGCTCGTGCGCCAATATGCTTACCTCAATGCCCTCTACGAATCTGGCTATACCAACCCTATTG
This sequence comes from uncultured Haliscomenobacter sp., assembly GCA_964527495.1. Classification (GTDB taxonomy): domain Bacteria; phylum Bacteroidota; class Bacteroidia; order Chitinophagales; family Saprospiraceae; genus JADJPL01. Next base: position 5,837 of record CAZGOT010000004.1, on the reverse strand, counting down.
ACGAAGCTATCCGCGCCAACGCCGTTTCCGATATCACCGGGTTTTCCAAATTCGATGAGGTACCCTATGATTTTATCCGAAAACGTCTCAGTGTAGTAGTAGAAAAAGATGCCCGGCAACTGATGATTACCAAAGGTGCCGTAAAAAATATCCTCGAGGTATGCAGCCATACCCATTCTGCGGAAGGTACCATTCAGCCGCTTCCATTACACCTCGAAAATATCCTGAAGCGTTTTGATGATTACTCTAAACAAGGGTTCCGAACCCTCGGTATTTGCTATAAAGATGTAACCGGCGACCCCGTCATCAACAAAGATGACGAGTCCGATATGGTTTTTCTGGGTTTTATTCTCCTGTTCGATCCTCCCAGAAAAGAAATTACCAGCCTGGTCAATGCGCTCAAACAACAAAAAGTCCAGCTCAAAATCATTACCGGAGATAATATCCTCATCGCCCAAACCACTGCTGCCCAGATAGGCATTCCTTCCGACAAGATAATTTCCGGGGCAGAGCTTCACGCACTAAGTGATGAAGCTCTCGCGAGGAAAGCTCAGATGATGGACATTTTTGCAGAAATAGCACCATCCCAAAAAGAACGCATCGTCCGCGGACTTCAAAAAAAAGGACATGTGGTAGGCTATCTCGGAGATGGAATCAATGATGCTTCCGCTTTAAAAGCTGCAGATGTAGGTATCTCCGTCCAAAATGCTGTTGATGTAGCCAAAGAATCTGCCGATTTGATCCTATTGGAAAAAGGCCTTGATGTGATTCTGGAGGGTATCGCCGAAGGAAGAAAAACCTACCTCAATACCCTAAAATATATCTTCATCACGATAAGTGCCAACTTTGGCAATATGTTCAGTATGGCAGGTGCTTCTATTTTCCTGCCGTTTATGCCCTTATTGCCCGCCCAGATATTGCTCACGAATTTTACCACCGACCTCCCCGCCCTCGCCATAGCTTCTGATACCGTGGATAAAGAAATGCTGCGAAAACCCCGGCGATGGGACAACAAACTGATCCGCAATTTTATGATCCTTTTTGGCCTGGAAAGCTCTTTATTCGACTTTCTCACTTTCGGGGTCCTGATTTATCTTTTCCAAGCACCCCCAGAGATGTTCCGTACAGGATGGTTCATTGAAACAGTTATCACAGAAATAGCTATCCTGCTTGTCATCCGAACCAGAAGGACTTTTTTTAAAAGCCCAACAAGCCGCTTATTAATGGGCATCAGCGTTTTTGTAGTCGCAGGAGTTCTCATTCTACCCTACCTGCCTTTTTCGAGAGCCCTGGGCTTTGTCCCGCTACCGTTACCTGTTATTGCCTCTATGCTGGGGATTGCACTGGTATATGCTTGGGTCGGTGAAATCAGTAAAAAATGGCTATTTAGAAAAATGAGATATTAATTTAGACTTTTTTATATATTTAAATCCTGGTTTTATACATCTATCAATAAAAAATCTTGTACATTTCCTCCGAAAAAAATAGCTTCTGACAAATCCTCTATTACCGGATAATCAAAATAATCCGCGGTAATTGCTGACCTAAAATTATCATGATCCATGAAAAATCTTACCCTTTCCAAAAACGTATGGTGTTTATTGCTTGCGGCCGTATTAGCCCTTCCGTTTAGCTGCCAGAAAGAACCAGAAATTTCGGTGCCAGAAACTTCTGAAGCCACCCAGCATCCAGGTGATGTCCTTACCCAGTGGTTTGCCCTGGCCCTTGATTTGATTAAGACCACACCAGGAATTACCCCTCCGGTAGGTGCAAGAGCGTTGGGATATATGGGAATTACCGCTTATGAATCCGTCGCCCCCGGAATCCCCGGGAATATTTCCCTTGCCGGACAGCTTACTGATCTCGAGGCTGCAGACTTGCCGGAAATCCGCAAAGATGTTTCCTATTCCTGGCCCCAGGTAGCCAATTCCGCAATGGCCATCGTTGTGGAAAATATGTTTTTCAATGCTTCAACGATGGATAAATTTCAGATAACCGCTCTGCGTACACGCTTATACGAAGCCAATCTTTCCAATTCCAATTATACAGAAAGTGAACGCTCCTTTGAACTCGGCAGAGCAATAGGCAATGCCATAGTAAAATGGGCTTCCGAAGACCCTATCGGCCATCAGGCCCAAACTAAAAATTTTCCTGCCAACTATGTCGTGCCCGTTGGACCAGAAAAATGGGTGCCTACAAGTAGCCAGCTTATTCCACTTCAGCCCTATTGGGGCAAGGCAAGGACCTTTGTACCTAATTGTGCAGAACTGACCCAGCCTGAAAAACCTATAGCCTTTGATATTATGGAGGGTTCGGCTTTTTACCGCCAGGCAAATGAAGTATATCAAGTTTCCCGCACCCTCAGCCCTGAACAAAAAATTATCGCGGAGTATTGGGCAGATGGCGGCGGAACAGTAACGCCACCAGGCCATTCGGTTTCTATCGCTATTCAACTTGCTCAGAAAGAAAAACTCGACCTGGCCAGCACAGCAATGCTTATGGCCCGACTTGGTATTGCAGTTAATGACGCTTTCGTATCCTGCTGGCGCTGTAAGTATGACTTTAATCTGATGCGCCCTCAGACGTATATCCAAAAATTTATTGATCCCAACTGGAAGCCGTTGATTGCAACCCCGCCTTTCCCCGAGTATACATCCGGGCACTCGACCCAATCCGGAGCAGCTGCTATCGTTTTATCCGGCACTTTCGGCAGTAATTATGCATTCACCGACAATACCCATCAAGCCCGTATAGATATTAATGGTAGTCCACGAACATTTCCCAATTTTCAAGCAGCAGCACAGGAAGCTGCCGTTTCTAGATTATATGGCGGAATCCACTATCCCATGGGAAATGAACGGGGGATTGGTCAGGGGGCTTCTGTCGGAAAAGAAGTCATGAACATCAAATTCAGACGCTAATAGCGTTTTAAGGATTTGTCTGACTCTTGGTACCGATATGCCCTAATTGAATTGGGGTTGTGTAAAATTTCCTGCCAGAGGCACATAGAAATTGTTTTTTACACAACCCCAGTTCGAAGAACTATTCGGCGCAGATAAAATTCTCCCGCAGACGGTCTTTGTTCCGAAATTACTTCATAAACTCGTCGAACGTCAGCGAAATATAATACATCTGCCCCACAAATGGACCACCGGCATTCGTGCGGTAATCGGCACCGAAAGCATTGGTACCGCCTAGTTTCACAACTGTCTTGAGCTTAGGCAGATTGTAATTGGCCTGCAGGTTCAAGACCCCAAAAGCAGGAATTGTGCCGAAAGCAAAGCTGTTCTGCCATTCAAATTCATCCTGCCAGCGATAATTGGCATCAAAACCGAAGTTCTTGAATACTTTTCGGTTGCCTACCCCTACAACCACCTTGTGCTCGGGCATATTAAAACCAGCTTCAAACCCTGGTCCCGGATTCTTGACATCAAACGTCGAATAAGTATAATTCCCATACAAAGAATATCCTTTGGGTAATTGGTACGACAGACCCAGGCCAATGCCGGTAGAGGTAATTTCTTCCTGTGCATTGATATATGGTCGCCATGCTGTAGCACTCGTAGCCCTTCCTGCAAGAATATCCTGGACACCTGGCAATGTAGCGCCACGGTGTGTCGTACCCGCTTTAGCACGGACGGTCTCCTGTGTGATAAAATTGTTATATATGTTGTAATACACGTTGAAATCAATCAACAACTTAGAGCCCAAAAGTCCTTTGTAGCCAAATTCCAATGCTTGAAGCTGCTCTGGCTGTACATAATCAAAATTCCGCTCGACCAGAAGTGCAGGGTTCGGATTACGCGCCAGCACACTTGCGATAAAAGCATTATAAGAGGCGTTTGTATATGCACCACCATTGTGGATACCATAGCGCCTTGCATTTGCTTCCGTACTACCCAGCAAGTTCCCCTGGCCGGTCGGGAAGAAGATGAACTGATTCTGCGTGCTCGGGTTCCGGAAACCAGTCTGGAACGAAGCACGGAGATTGTGCTGACGATTGGCCCCGGCAGTGTAAACGGCAGCAACACGTGGAGAAAACTGTCCATCAAAGTTCTCGTTTTTATCGTAACGCAAAGACCCCTGTAGTCGCAGGCTTTCATTAAACAAACGCTTGGAAACCTGTACAAAGCCCCCGTATTCATTGATTTGAATCCGCTCAAACTTCCCGTCGCCTTCAGGGTCTTCATTGAATATTGTCCCATCGGAAAACAGATCATACTGCCGGAAATTGCCCCCAACAAGAATTTCGATAATCTTGGGATCAACAATCTCTGCAAAATTATACCCGGTCTCAAAATGATACATACGGGAATTATCGAAGAAACCAGCCCCCGGCGGATTGCGCTGGAAAAAATCTTTTCGCACTTGGTCAACAACTGACTTGAACTGTGCCGATCCTGGCTGGGGAATTCCCTGATTGGCCGCATTACGGGCAGCAGCATGCGCATTGGCAAGCTGCTGGGCATTGGCAGTACCCCCCTGGAGGTAAATTGGCAGCAGAGCACCAGCATAAGTCCCGGCATAAGTAGGTACCCAGGAAGCAGAAGTAGCCTTGAACCGCTCATTCGCAAATGCACCTAATGCACTTAAATTGTAGGAATTTCCAGCATCCGTCATCGACATGTATCCACGGAGCCAGAAATTTGGGTTGCTCAACTCTAACTTGTGGAACTGCTGCGAAAAATCGCGGAGTACGTACCGCTCTCCCCCCTGATATACCGTGGAGCCTGAGCCATAACGATAGCTATAAGACGCCTCCAGGTTGTTCCCGATCCGATAATGTAGCGATCCGTCCAGCTTTATACTCGTTGCATCGTTGCTTTCCAGCAAATCTTCTTCCCGGAATCCATTACGGCGTAAGTCCAGCGAAGGCAGTCTGGGAATCGTTTGCGCAAGCAACGCCTGCGCCTGAGCAACCGGAATACCAAGCTGTGCAGCAAATGGTGCAGCAAGTGCCTGGGAGAGGGGAGCGGTAAGTGCCGCCATAGGAACAATAATTTCGGTTTCATCGCCATACGTGTTCAAACCATCAAAATTCGTGGCACCTACCCCAGGAGGATTAAGCCGACCTGCCGTCGGACGCCCGGAAGTGTAATCGTTGGCAACCCAATCTGTCGCCTGCAAATAAGACGCATTGAGCTTAAATGCAAAGCGCCCGAAAGCTTTCGCATAACGCCCGGATAACAAATAGTAAGGATTCGATCCGCCAGCATCAGAAGTTGTTATGCCTACTTTCGTCTGTACGCTCAGACCTTGGTAATTGAACGGATTTTTGCTGTTCATAAGCAAAATACCGTTGAATGCATTGGGCCCGTAAAGAGCTGAAGCTGCACCAGGCACTAACTCCACATTCTGCACATCAAGTTCTGAAATACCTACAATGTTGCCCGTTGGAAAATTGAGCAACGGCGCAGAATTGTCCATCCAGTCAATCAACTGAACAAAACGCTCGTTGGCTACCGCTCCAAAACCCCTGGTGTTGATGGAAGTAAGCGTCATCGAACCTTGAGTGGTCTGCACACCTTTTAAGTTAGAAATACCATCGTAAAAGTCCGGCGCAGCCGTCTGCCGAATCGCAATGGCATCCATTTTTTCAATTGTCACAGGTGATTCGAGTATCCGCTCCTCGACACGGGAAGCCGAAATCACTACCTCACTCGTCAGAATACTCTGCGCTTCCAGCTCCACGTTGAGATTGCTGTTTGAACCAGTGACAACTACTTCAGTTGTGGAATATCCCGTATACGAAAATACCAGCGTAAAGGGAACAGGGACATCGGTCGAAAACTCGAATTTGCCGTCCAGGTCAGTTACCGTTCCGCTTACTTTACCCT
>CAZGOT010000003.1:0-35969 GCA_964527495.1 uncultured Haliscomenobacter sp. | reverse complement strand
GCAAATAGCACGATTCACTTTCAACCCGTTTCAGGAAAACACCTACCTCCTTTACGAGTCGGACGGAAGATGTATCATTTTTGACCCGGGGTGTTACGATGCCCGGGAAAAAGCCGAGCTTAGGGGTTTTATTGAGCAAAACGGCCTGAAACCGGAAAGGCTTATCAACACCCACTGCCATTTTGACCATATTTTTGGCAATAAGTTTGTCGAAGAAACCTATGGCCTGTCCCTGGAAATCCATCCCCTTGAAGCAGCCGTACTGGACTTTGCCGCCCAGGCAGCAACCCGCTTCGGCATCCTATATCCGGAGCCCTCTCCCCCTGCAAGCCGCTTCCTTACAGATGGGGAGTGGATTTCTCTGGGCTCCTACAGGCTTCAGGTAATACTCGCACCAGGGCATTCCCCTGGCAGCTTATGTTTTCTGGAGCCCACAGAAAAAATACTGATTGCCGGCGACGTACTCTTCAAAGGAAGCATTGGTCGCACCGATTTGCCCGGAGGTGATTATGACACCTTAATCTCCAGTATCCGGGAAAGGCTCCTACCGCTGGAGGACGAGGTAATCGTTTATCCTGGTCACGGACCGACCACTACTATCGGTGAAGAACGCCGCACCAATCCTTTTCTGGATTAGCACGTCTTACCCCCATTCTCTGGCTCCGGGTTTAGTCACCTGCAGAGAGGATTTCAGGCCCCCCTGCCGTGGCATTGCTTGTATTTTTTTCCACTACCGCAGGGGCAGGGATCGTTGCGACCGATTTTCGGTTCCGTGTTGCGTATCGTTTGCGGTTTTGCTGCCGGCTGTCCGGCAGTAGCAGCGGCCCTTCGGCGTGCATTTTCTTCCTCTTCGCGCTGACGGTTGGTGCTCGTCCTAGGCATATCCGTACGTTGTTGCCGAGCCTGTTCAAGGGTCGTGCCATCTTCAAAAACCAGCGTCCCCTTTGCCAGGTAAGAAGTCACCTCTTCATTGATATCCATTACGAGTTTTTCGAAAAGGTTATAGGCTTCCACCTTATAAATAACGAGCGGATCGCGCTGTTCGAAAGAAGCTGCCTGCACGGAATCCTTCAGTTCATCCATCGAACGAAGGTGTTCCTTCCATTTTTCATCAATAATAGCGAGGGTTACTGCGCGCTCCACCTCCTGCATGATAGACTTACCCTTAGTACGAACGGTTTCTTCAATTTCCGCCGTCACGACATAGGGGTTTTTCCGCCCGTCCGTAAATGGAATGATGATACGCTTATAGATATGCCCCTGGTTATGAAAGACGTTCTCTATTTGCGGATAGAGCAATTCCGCAATATGCTGTGCTTTGCGTTGGTAGAACTCCCGGAATTCCTGAAGAAAAGCTACAGCAACTTCTGATACGGGCGCTTCGCGGAAAAAGGCGGGATCCATATCCGGGTCAAGGCCAAGCACACTCAGCGAAGCTCTGCGGAAGCTATCGAAAGTACCTGATTCGCGATGCGAATAGACCAGGCCTTCGGTGATACCGGAAAACATATTATTGATATCCACAGAAATCCTTTCCCCATACAAGGCGTTATCGCGCTTTTTATAAATGGCCTCGCGTTGGATATTCATCACATCGTCGTATTCCAGCAGACGCTTTCGGATGCCGAAGTTATTTTCCTCGACTTTTTTCTGTGCGCGTTCGATAGATCGGGTTACCATAGAATGCTGGATAACCTCCCCTTCCTCAAGCCCCATGCGGTCCATCAACTTTGCGACGCGTTCGGACTGGAAGAGGCGTAAGAGGTTATCTTCAAGGGACACATAGAACTGTGAGGTACCCGGGTCGCCCTGACGTCCGGAACGTCCGCGCAACTGGCGGTCCACCCGCCTGGATTCGTGCCTTTCGGTACCTATAATCGCGAGACCTCCAGCTTTGCGCACCTCTTCCGACAATTTGATATCGGTACCGCGCCCTGCCATATTTGTTGCAATGGTCACTTTTCCAGGCCTACCAGCCTCCGCCACGATTTCCGCTTCTCGCTGATGCTGTTTAGCATTGAGGACGTTATGATCAATTTTGCGCAGCGAAAGCATTTTGCTCAATTTTTCGGAAATATCCACCGAAGTTGTACCCACGAGTACTGGTCGGCCTGCCTGGCTCAGAAGGACGATCTCTTCGATCACCGCGTTGAATTTTTCCCTGACAGTTTTATAGACCAGGTCTTCCCGGTCTTCCCGGACAATCGGTTTATTGGTTGGAATAACTGTAACATCGAGTTTATAGATTTCCCATAATTCCTGTGCTTCGGTTTCGGCAGTACCGGTCATACCTGCGAGTTTATGGTACATCCGGAAGTAATTCTGTAGGGTGACGGTAGCATAGGTTTGGGTCACTTCGCCAATTTTGACATTTTCCTTGGCTTCGAGTGCCTGGTGAAGCCCATCGGAGTAACGCCGGCCTTCCATAAGGCGGCCCGTCTGCTCGTCCACGATTTTGACCTGGCCTTCGACCACTACATATTCCTCATCGCGTTCGAAGAGGCTATAAGCTTTCAGAAGCTGGTTAATAGAGTGCAGGCGCCTGGATTTGATAGCGAAATCCTGTGCGAGATGTGTTTTAGCCTCCTCTTTTTGCTCTGCCGACAACTCCGTATTGCCGTCTATATCTATCAATCCGCTGACCACATCGGGCATTACGAAGAAAGCAGGATCGGCATTGCCTTTGGAGAGGAATTCCACTCCTGCTTCTGTAAGTTCCACCGAGCGGTTTTTTTCATCAATAACAAATAACAACGGTTTGTCTACCAGGTGCATGTTTTTGGATTGCTCCTGCATATAGTAGTTTTCTACTTTTTGCAAAAGCACTTTCACCCCTTCCTCGCTGAGAAACTTAATCAGGGGGCGGTTTTTGGGCCAGGCGCGGTAAGCGCGCAACAACGCCATGCCTGCCTGTCCTTCTTCAACACCCAGCTGGCCTTCCTGAAAGAGCCGGCGTGCCAAAGCCAGATAATCCGTGGCATTTTTCCGCTGTGCGGCAATCACTCTTTCGATTTGCGGCTTCAGGTCTATATATTCCTGGTCTTCGGCCATTTTGCCCACAGGACCGGAGATAATCAGCGGCGTACGGGCATCATCAATAAGCACGGAATCCACTTCATCCACCATGGCGAAGTGGTGGCGACGCTGAACTTTTTCTTCCTGGCTGCGCACCATATTATCGCGCAGATAGTCGAAGCCAAACTCGTTATTGGTACCATAGGTTATATCGCAGCGATAGGCAGCGATGCGGCCTGGGGAGTGTGGCTGATATTTATCAATACAATCAATAGTGAGCATCAGGAACTCAAAAATTGGTCCAACCCACTCTGCGTCCCTACGGGCCAGGTAATCGTTGACAGTCACAATATGTACCCCCCGGCCAGCGAGACCGTTCAGGTAGGCGGGCAGAGTAGCAACGAGCGTTTTGCCTTCCCCAGTCGCCATTTCAGCAATCTTTCCGCTATGTAGTACGATACCGCCGATGAGCTGGACATCATAATGTACCATATCCCAGACTACAGGCCCACCCGCAGCAGTCCAGGAATTTTTCCAGATAGCTTTATCCCCCTCGATTTTGACGTAAGACTTTGCGGGGTTAGCAGCGAGATTGCGGTCGTGGGCAGTAGCCGTTACTTCCAGGCGCTCATTTTCTTTGAACCGGCGGGAAGTTTCCCGCACGACAGCAAAAGCCTCCGGCAGAATTTCATTCAGGATAGCTTCCAGTTGTTTGTTGCGGTCTTTTTGCAACTGGTCAATAAAGGCAAACACTCTTTCTTTTTCCTCTATTTCTTCCGATTCAGCAGCAAGCTCGTGCTGGCGGGTTATTTCTTCATCTATATCCAGGAGGTATTCCGATATCCGCTCTCTGAACTCAATCGTTTTCTGGCGTAGCACATCGTTATCCACCTCTCGGAGGGCAATCCCAATCTGATTAATTTCCTCTACAGTTGGGGAGAAGTTCTTAATATCGCGTTCGTACTTGGTACCGAACAATTTTTTAAGCGATTTCCCGATTATTCCGAACATAGCGTTATTTTGCTTTGGCGAAAATGATCAAAAATAAAAAATTGAACAGGATTGCATATCCTTGAGGCTACAGCAACACGATGGAAAGTCGTATTGCAGCAGTCCGTTTTTCAAACAAGTGCCAAACCGTTAAGGTTGTTTTATTGGAACACAGGTTTGGACGCTGCGAAGATACGAATATCCCCTCGCAACAAGTCCAATATATTTTAACAATGAGAAGGAAACATTGGTTACATTTTTTGACCCTTTCCGGAATAATGCTGACGGCTATAGCCTGTAGCGACAAACAGGATAGCTACCGCGATATCCGGAATTACTATTTTCCACTCAAACGCCTGAAGGACGGACTGGTGTACGAATACCGGTCTGTAAATAATCCGCAGATGGCCCCGGTTTATTGGTACTTCCGGTCTGTAGTCCAGGATGGGAAAAAGGTCCTTACCTCTACCTATTACGAACAGGACCTCCTTCCCCTGCAGCACCTCCAGGAGGAAATGGTCTCTAATGGTATGCTGCTTGACAAGATGTATATTTATGGGCCTGCCGGGCAGGGCGGTGGCCGTCAGCAGCGGACCAGTGCAGAAATTATTGCGGGAAATGTATTTCCTTTTTACGTTCGGGATTCCGGAGGGATTTTCCTCTATAACGTAACCTGGAAAGATCCTACCGATTCCCTGATCCTGCACACCGTAGTGCGGAACCGCTACTTTGCCGGGGATACTTCCATCGAGCTGCAGGGCCGCAAGCACCGGGCTGTTAAGTTTGCGCTCAAAGAAAATTATGAGATGGATAACTACGGCGTATTTGAAACCCTTTACACCGGTGAGGAAGTCTATGTAAAAGGCATTGGACTGGCCTATTACAAGAAAAATATCAGTCCGGAACTGACCCTTGAATTCCGGCTGGTAGACAGATATCCTATGGAAATACTTGAAGAGCGCTTCCGCCAATGGTATGGCAAATAGCCTGTTAGGGAATTTCACAAAAAAATATAGGACAATCAGGCATAACTGGCAAAATAACCTTATATTTGCACTTCCAAACCAATCGAGGATTTGGAATACCTAATAATGGTCGGGTGGCCGAGTGGCTAGGCAGAGGTCTGCAAAACCTCGTACGGCAGTTCGAATCTGCTCCCGACCTCCAAGCCCGTTACAGCAATGTAAGGGCTATTTTTTTGCCCCTGCCCCGGGCGGTTTCCGCTTCAGGCATGAAAACGCTCCAATTATGGGATTATTTTGGCTTGGGTTTATCTTGCTGGTCATCCTGCTGCTGGCGATTGACCTCGGTGTTTTCAACAAGGAAGCACACGTTGTAACAACGGCTGAGGCCCTGCGCTGGACAAGTGTTTGGGTCACACTATCTTTATTGTTCAGTATATTCATCTATTTTGCCTACGAAAAGCATTGGCTGGGCGATGCCGCCCATATCCATAGCGGAAAGCAGGCGGTACTGACTTACCTTACCGGTTATTTGGTTGAGCAATCGCTCAGCGTAGATAACATTTTCGTTATTGCGGTCATCTTTACTTATTTCCGGATCCCGGCAGAAAGCCAGCACCGGGTATTGTTTTGGGGTATTCTCGGAGCAATCATCTTTCGTGGCCTGATGATTGGTGTAGGAGTAGTACTGATAGAAAATTTCTCCTGGATCACGTATGTCTTTGGTGCTTTTCTATTTTATGCAGCTTACCAGATGCTCCGGTCAGGGGAGCATAGTGCAGTCGAGATCGAAAACAACAGCACTGTTCGCCTGGTCAAACGTTTTGTACCGGTAACCCGAAGTTTTTACGGCAGCCAGTTTTTTATCCGCAAAATGGGTAAATGGGCTGCTACGCCCTTATTTGTGGCATTGATGGTAGTGGAGACTACCGACGTCATGTTCGCATTCGATAGCATACCGGCGATATTTGCTATTACGACCGATCCTTTTTTGGTGTTCACCTCCAATATTTTTGCCATCCTTGGGCTGCGTTCGCTATATTTCGTACTGGCCTCTGTACTGGACAGGTTCCGCTACCTTCGGTATAGTCTTGTGTTTATCCTTGCTTTTGTCGGGTTTAAAATGATTGCTGTACATTATGTCCACCTTCCGGAGTGGCTTTCCCTATGTGTAATCCTCCTTTCCCTGACGGCAGGCATTATACCTTCGCTGATTGAGGAAAGAAAAAGGGAAGGATAAAGCAAAAAAACCCACAAAAGGTATTAACTTGCTGCAATGAAAGGCGATTCGCTCCATGGAATCTGTATTATGCCTAACGGATTACGCCCATAACAGCGCACAAACTTTCCGGTTTGCCCTTGAAATTGCGCGGGCCCTGCACGTCCAACTCCTGCTCGTGCATGTCTTTGACACGCCATCAGCTACCCTGGAGGAGGAGGAAATCCTCAACTCTGGGCATGCAACCCCCCGCCACATCTCCGAAATGCACCGGCTAAAAGCATTTGCTGCAGAAAATGGTTCTGAAACACTGCATCAAGGTAGCATCCGGTACTTTGTATCGGGAGGATCCCCAAGGGAGCGGGCATTAGAATTGATCCGGGCTCAAAATGTGGGCATTACCGTTATGGGCATGCGCAACCGAAAAGGGCTGGCCGAACGCCTTTTCGGTACTCTGGCGCGCAAAATGATTGACCAGGCGCCTTGCCCCCTGCTGTTAGTCCCACCGGAAGCGGGTTTCCGCCCTATTCGCGGGATTGCCTACGCTACGGATTTCAGTTACGATAACCTGAATGCCATTGAGCTTTTGCTTCAATGGGGCGATGCCTTCGATGCCAGGCTACACCTGCTCCACTTTTCCGGGATCCTGGAAGAACACTCCCGTGCCGAGGCCATGATGGAGCGTATCGTGCACACCTTTGATGAAGAATATCCAGATGGTAGGATTTCCTTTTCCGTTCAGGAAGGGGAAGTAATAGCAGGCATAGAACGCTTCATCTCCCGGGAGCCAGTGGATATGATCGCCATGACCCGCCACTCCAGGGGCTTGTGGGAAAAGTGGACAGAAGCCAGCCTGGCCAAACACCTTGCTGAAACCGTGCATATCCCCGTACTGATTTTCAAAGAATGACCTGAGCTATGCTAGAAAGGCAGAAATAAAGGCTTCAACCTGGAATACCGCTCCTTCGTCACCGATATATCGCGGCTGAGGCCAAGCACAAACCCTCCTCCACCAGCCCCACACAGCTTGAGCGCATGCTCCTCTTCCGAGAGTGCTTCAAGCCATATCTCCCGCCATGAGGGCAAGATAAATTCCTGCATGAACCTGTACTGAAAGAAACTGATACGATGGAATTCTTCAAACAGGCCAACCAGATCGCCTGATATCAGGCACTGGATGGCGTCTTCTGTCGCTGGGACCAATTCTGCCAGGACGTTGGAAAGGAAAGATGTACTGGAACACCAATGCTGGAAAGTATTTACCAAAGGTGCCGTTTGACGTGCCTCACCTGTATCCAGCAAAAACAGATGGCCCCCTGCACCTTTCAAAGAAACCGGGCGGATAGCACCACCGTGGTCAAAGAGCAGCGGCTGCCGGACATAACTCACCAAAGGATCTGCACCGGAACTCTTGCCATGAAAAAAACCCTCGATAATACTAAAAATAGATTTGAGCTCCGGATAAGCCGCTTCTTCCTCCCCGGGCAACGGAGCGTCAGCATAGCGAGCATACAGTGCTGCACAAAGTGCACCTGAACTACCCGCACCATAACCTTGTGGAATATTCGAATCAAAACGCATACCCCCCTGCAGGTCCTTTCTGAACTTGTCGAGGTCTAAGCGACAGCCCAATAAACCAGAAATTTGCTTTTCCTCCAGATAGTCTGCCCATTGCATCAATAAGGAAGTGCCCTCCGCTGCAGTCTGCCCGGAAAAGTCCCAACAGCCACGGAAATCAGCGAATGGAACAGCAAGCGCTTGCGCCCCCTGCACTACTACGTGCTCCCCAAACAAAAGTAGCTTACCGGGAAAGGAAATACCTCGCTCTTCCATACGACAGGGATTGGGGATCCGCCTTCGGCGAAAGAATAAAATTTTTTGAAGTTGTGCAAAGAATATGAGGTTGTGTAAAAAGCCTGGCGGCAGCACTTTGGCGGCTTACGCCGCCAAAGAATATTTTTTTAAGACGTCGATTTTGATTAAGTAGAGGCTGTCTCATTAGTGTTCTGCCGCCTTCAGCGGCAGAATAAAATTTTTTCAGAGCGGCCTTTTCATTGATTTTGCTTCGCAAAATCAATGAAAAGGCCGCTCTGAAAAACATTCTTTGGCGGCACAAGCCGCCAAAGGACTTATGAGACAGTGTCTTTTTGGACAGCCTCATTCAAAATGATCATTAGCGGCTGACGCCACCAAATGACGACTTCTGGCCTTTTTTCATTATACAGGGGATGCTTTCATTGATTTTGCTGTGCAAAATCAATGAAAGCATCCCCTGAGAGGATTACTCCTTATTTTCGTTCTCTTTATCCTTTTGCTCGAACTGTTCTTTTAGTTGAGCGAGGTCATCGAGTTCGCCAAGGGTAGTCCTTTCGATAGTAGATTGCTGCTTTTTGATAGCCTGGCGAGTGCTTGAGCGCTCGGTATCCTTTTCGCGCTTCACCTGTTCGTCCGCTTCACGGCGGATATCTTCCAGGTAGCGGAGGTGAGAAACCAGGATACGCTTATCATCGCGGTTGAATTCGATTACTTTTACCGTAAGCGTTTCATCTACTTCGGCGAGGGTATTATCTTCTTTACGGATGTGCTTTATCGGCGCGAAGGCTTCGAGTCCGTAGGGAAGCTGAACGATAGCACCGCGGTCGTCCCGGCGCAATACAGTAGCCTCGTGATAGGAGCCGACGGGGAAGATGGTTTCGAAAGTATCCCAGGGATTTTCCTCGAGTTGCTTGTGTCCCAGGGACAGTTTGCGGTTATCCTTATCAATATCGAGGATAATCACATCAATTTTTTCGCCCACCTTCGTGAATTCAGAAGGATGGCCGTAGCGCTTTGTCCAGGAAAGATCAGAAATGTGGACCATGCCGCCGATTCCATCGCCAAGTTCAACGAACACGCCGTAGGGCGTGAGGTTTTTGACCTCGCCGGTGTGGCGGCTGTTGATGGGATAGAGCGATTCGATTTCGCTCCACGGATCCTTTGCAAGTTGCTTGAGCGAAAGGGACATTTTGCGATCGTCGCGGTCAATAGTAACGACTTTTGCCTCGAACTCCTGGCCCAGCTTGAAATACTCCCGGGCGTTGATTGGCTGGTTACTCCAGCTAACCTCTGATACGTGGATAAGGCCTTCAACGCCAGGCTGAATTTCGAGGAATGCGCCGTAGTCTTCGATATTGACAATTTTACCTTTCACTACGGAACCTTCCTGGATAGTAGAATCGAGGATCTCCCATGGATGAGGCTGAAGTTGCTTGAGACCAAGAGAAATACGCTTCTTGTTTTCGTCGAAATCGAGTACGACAACGCTGATTTTCTGGTTCATAGACAGCACATCGCTCGGATGGCTGATCCGGCCATAGGAAATATCGGTAATGTAGAGAAGACCGTCCACTCCGCCGAGGTCGAGGAAGGCCCCGAAATCGGTGATGTTTTTGACAATACCTTCCAGCACCTGACCTTTTTCGAGGCTGGCGATAATAGCTTCGCGCTGCTCGGCGAGGTCGCTTTCGATAAGCGCCTTGTGGGAAACAACGGCGTTTTTGATGGTTTCATTAATTTTAACCACTTTAAACTCCATCGTTTTGCCAACGTACGCATCGTAGTCAATAATAGGCTTGATATCAATCTGGGAACCAGGAAGGAAAGTTTCCAATCCACTGCAATCCACAATCAGGCCGCCTTTCGTTTTGCTGATGACCGTCCCTTTGATAACGGTACCATTTTGATAGGAGTCCACGATATTTTCCCATGCGCGCAGGAGCTTGGCTTTACGGCGTGAGAGGACAAGCTGACCACGTAGGTCTTCCTGGCTTTCCACATAAACCTCCACCGCGTCTCCCACTTTCAAGTCGGAGTAATCACGGAATTCCGAAAGCGGCAGAAGGCCGTCAGACTTATAATTGATATCGAGTACGACATCGCCATCATGGATAGCAGTCACGTACCCTCTCACAATTTCGTTTTCCACCACTGTTTTCATCGTGGCATCGTACTGATCCAGGTAGCTTTTCTTTTCATCACTGGAATAGGCAATCCCGCCTTTGTTGGTCATATTCCAGTTGAATTCATCGTGTGCCGAAGGCAGGATGAGTTCCTCCAACAAGGATTCTTCCTCCTCTTCTTCCTCTTCTTCGGTAGCAGCCTCTTCTTCTGTATCGCTGCCTACTTCATCTTCCGCCTCCTCAGAGAAGACGACTGCACCTTCTTCCTCGTCTCCGGGCTCAACAGCATCTTCGGAGGTCTGGTCTTCGAGTTCTTCGTTTTCGCCGAGACCAGTCTTGTTGTCATCCAGCATTTTAATTGATTTTACCTGCGAAAGGCAGGCTTTGGTTAAAAAATAAAACCTGTTTGAAAAAAGGGTTTTCGAGCGGGAAATTCCTTATGAACAGCGTACTTTTTGGGTTCTATGTACATTCAGCCAAACATCCGCTGTAGGGTGGAGGCAGCCTCGAGACCCCAAATCCCCCTTGCTCTTGGGACCTTTTTACAAAAGTGCTGCAAAGATACGGTTTATGCACGGAATAAATCAAAGATTATCAATAAAGATTGTATTATGGACAAAAAAAAGCGATTTTTACGCAAGTGTTAACGTCATAGGTGCCGTGCTGGTAAAGGTATTGTTACCCGGCCATGCGGTGGTTTTTTTGGCGCTGAAAACCAGCAATCACTGAAAACTCAATACTATGGAATCCAAACCTTGGCTGCACAGCTATCCGGCTGGCGTACCTGTCAAAATCGAACCGGATCAATATCCCTCCATCCTGCATTTGCTCAGGGAAATATTTGCCCGTTACGGAAAACTGAAAGCGTTCTCGTGTATGGGCAAAGAGCTGACGTATGAGGAAGTGGACCGACTTTCCAACGACCTGGGGGCATATCTGCAATCCCGGGGCCTTCAGCCCGGAGATAAAATTGCGCTCATGATGCCCAATTTGCTACAATACCCGATTGCCCTTTTCGCGGCCCTTCGTGCAGGCCTGGTCATCGTCAATACAAACCCGCTTTACACTCCGCGGGAGATGCTGCACCAATTCAATGATGCCGAGGTGAAAGCGATTATCATCGCTGAAAATTTTGGGGCGAACCTGCAAAAAATCCTGCCTGAAACAGGTATCCATACTATTATTACTACAAGTATCGGGGAAATGCTGGGGACAGTCAAAGGATCTATTGTAAACTTTGTGGTGCGCAAGCTCAAAGGGATGGTCCCCCCCTACCAACTACCGAATGAGGTGCGCTTTCAGCAAGCGCTCAGGCAGGGGCGTAAGCTCGCCCTGCGCCCGCACGAGGGTACGGCCGATGAAGTGGTATTATTACAATATACAGGAGGTACCACCGGTGTCTCCAAAGGTGCCATGCTCACCAATCGCAATATCGTAGCCAATATGCTGCAGATTAAGGCATGGATGCAGCCTTTTCTTAAAGAAGGTGCTGAAATAGCCCTTTGCCCCCTGCCGCTCTACCACATTTTTGCCTTTACCGTCAACCTCCTCGCTATGATGAGCTACGGAGGCCTCTCGGTACTGGTCACCAATGCCAGAGACCTGCCCTCCGTCATTAAAGTATTGAAATCGTACAAGGTCAGTATCATGACTGGCGTAAATACTTTGTTTAACGCCCTGCTCAACCATCCCGACTTTGCCGCTCTGGATTTTAGTGCCCTCAAAATTACCGTAGGAGGGGCAATGGCAATACAGCGCCCTGTTGCAGAAGCCTGGTATAAGGCCACCGGCTGCATCCTGTCGGAAGGGTATGGCATGACCGAGGCCTCTCCTGTAATAACGACCAACCCCCTCGACGGCAACAGCCGCATTGGAAGCATTGGCCTGCCTGTACCTTCTACGGAGGTCCGCATTGTGGATGAACAGGGCAACCCGCTACCGCCCGGACAGGTAGGCGAAATTCAGGCCAGGGGTCCTCAGGTGATGAAAGGCTATTACAACCGGCCCGATGAAACCGCTGGTACCATTGTAGATGGCTGGCTAAGTACGGGTGACATTGGCATTATGGGCGAAGATGGCTTTTTCCAGATCGTGGACCGGAAAAAAGATATGATCCTGGTATCGGGCTTTAACGTTTTTCCTAACGAAATCGAAGAAGTAGCTATGATGCACCCCAAAGTACTGGAAGCAGCCGCAGTAGGGGTTGCAGATTCCAAATCTGGAGAAGCCGTCAAACTCTATATTGTTAAAAAAGACCAGTCCCTCACGCAGGACGAGCTAATGGAGTTTTGCCGGGAACGGCTTACCGGGTATAAACTGCCCAAATTGGTAGAATTCCGGAAAGAGCTCCCTAAAACCAATGTAGGGAAAATCCTGCGCCGTATGCTGAAAGAGGAGGCCTCTTAGCCCAGGCAGTCAATAACGGTTTTCATCAATACAAAGATAGGCTCCCGGCCTTCCCGCGTAACGGGAAGGCCATCGCCTTCCTCATCTTCCAGCAAGGCATCTTCGACAAATGCCAAAAGGTCTTCCTGGGGAGATCCCTCGAAAAGGACATCGAGCCGCTCCCTGAATTTTTTCACAGAAGCAGGCAGTTGCTCTAGCAGCTCCCAGTTGCTTTCTTCTGCTGCCTCCAGTTCCTCTGGTTCAATAGCCGGTTGCGGACCATTGACCTGCTCGTGCGATTTCCAGATTATCAGCAAAAGATAGAGCAGGAAAGCCTCTTCTCCTTCATCAAATGACCCCTCATTGTTGGAAAGGACAAATGGCGCAAGAGCAGGCTGGCGGTCATTGAGCTCCAGCAGGATATCTTCTGCGCTTTCCGGGGATCTTTCCAGTTGGTCCACCATGGCATCAATTACAGACTCGGGTACAAACTTCATAAGGTAATAAGCTAATTTTTTGGTCAAAATGGTTTGGACCCGGAAAGGTATCCTGAATACGCGCTAATGCCCGGCCGTGGAGAAATACAATTCGACCCGCTGATTGGACAGTCGGCCTTCCAGACTTTCATTCGAAGCGACCGGGGCGTACTTGCCCTTGCCCTGAGCAGAAATCCGAACAGGGTCAATCCCTTCCCCAATCAAAAATTTCTTTATCGCCTCCGCCCTGGCCTCCGTGAGTTCGCGGGCAAAGCTATGCGAACATAATCCATTCGTATGGGCCTCGATATGCAGTACCAGATCAGGTACTTGTTTCAAAAAAACTGCTAGCCGCTGCAACTCCAACTGGGATACGGATTGCAAAACAGCCGTATTAGAAGTAAAAAAAACATTTTTCAGCTGGACGTAAGGGGTCTCTACCGGATCAAAAAGCCGGATCTCCACATATATCGTTTTGGGACTGAGTACAGTGAGGGTATCCTCCCCAACAGAAACCGTTGGTGCCGACACCCCGGAATCCGATTTCTTCCGGAAAGACTTTTCCAACTGAACCTGCTTTTGCGTGAGTATTTCCAATTTTTGTTCCACCTCCTTGGCCTGCGCCTGATAAAGCTCATAGAGCAGATCAAATTCCTGATAGGCCCGGACGGCATTTTTCAGTAAAGGCACCACTTTTTCTGCAATGGAGGGTAGCAGCATACGCACCAGGGTATCGGCAAGTGTCTGCTGCCAATCCAGGCGAATTGGGTTGCTGAGTGCTACTTCGCCAAATTGATCCAGATGGCCGAGCGGGCTTTCAAAATCCGGCGAAAGGAGGTTGCGCTTTTTTTGCTCCACAACAGCATCCAGTAAAGGTATCTGCACATCGGAAATCACCCCGCGGAGATTCAAGGCAGATGATCCCAGAAACGCCTTTTCCAAATCCAGCAGCATGGAATCCTGGAGCCCAAAAATCAACTGGCCCTCCAGGGCCTTACCGAACCCTTCGAAATCAAACAGGCGAACAGATTCCGCCGGAATATCCTCTGCCCCCATCTGGTTAAGACGGAGTTGTTGCCTTTCCCTAAGCGCCTGTATCCGCCCCTGTGCGGTTTCCGGATATACGCTCTCCCTTATTCCCCGGGCCGGAATACTGCCCTGGGAATCCGCATCCCCGGAGGTTGGAATGGCTTCCGGAATAGCCGCATCCTTATTAAATTGCTCACGCATGGCTTCATACTGGCTCCTGAACAGCGGCCAGTCAATATCGTAATCAAAGGCGGGAATATCCAGGGCATATTCCATACGGGCAAGTCGCACAAGTTCTTTGCGGCGCATGTCCTCCATGGTGCCCATAAGGGTTTCCAGGTCACGCACCTGTCCCTGGAGCGTCTGAATCTCGCGCTCCCGCTCCCTGTATATCGGCTCGCTTGCCGTCAATTCTGCCAGTAAAGCCGCCTCCTGATCTTCAGCAAAACCCGAGGTACCCCCTGGCAGGAAATAGTGGCTGGAAGAAAACATCCCCCGTTTTTCCGCAAAAAGCCCAATAGTACGGTTTTGAGGAATGAGCAACTGAAAAGCTCCATTTCGGTCGGGACGTATCCCACAACGATCTATGGCGATATCCTCCCGATCGGGGCTTAGGATGCATATAGATGCCAAAGCAGGAAGCCCGGAGGATGCCTGTACCACTTTCCCGCTGAGCAGAAACATTTGCAACGGTTGCATATCCAGTGGGAGAGGGGCCTTGTAAATTCGCGCGTCCACTGCCGGGTTGCCGACAACAAAAAAAGCTGTTTCCCCTGATGCAGAAAGGTAAAGCTGGCTTTCATCTGCTTGCGAATTAATGGTAGGGCCAAGGTTTAAGGGAGTACTCCACCGCGCCCAGGAATCATCCAGGCGCTGGGTCACATAGAGATCAAGCCCCCCCAAGCCTCCCTTCCTGTCAGAAGCAAAATAAATACTACGTCCATCAGCAGCAAGGAAAATAGACGTTTCCCTGGACATGCTGTTGAGCGGGGCCATCAGGGAGACGGGGGTATCCCAGTGTTCACTATCTTTTCTTCTGGAAATAAAAAGGTCTTCATCCTCACGCCCCTTGGCAACAGCGGAAAGCAGAAGTAGCTGCCCGTCCACGCTCACATGCCAGTGGCGTATGCGGGCCAGTTCCGCTGTACCCCAACCCACAATCTCCATATGCTGAGGCGACTGCCAGTTCCTTCCCTGCTTTTGGGAAAAGGCGATGGCCGATGGAACGCCAGCAGGGTTCCAAACAAAAAGGACGTTCCCATCCATACTCAGCGCCATTGGGATATTGGAAACTGCATCGTTCAAAGGGGCGCCAGCATTGATTGGCCTGCTGAACGCGCCTGCACTACCCATGCGTGCAACCCAGATATCCGGGTTATTGTCCTGGCCGAAATTGATGGGATTGTTGTGGCTGCAAAAAAAGATCTCATCTTCCCTGAGAGAAATAACAGGGTGCGACTCCGGAAACTCCGTCTGGCTGAAAGCCTGGACCCTGGAAGCTACCGCCTCCTGTGCCGATGCCAATGGCAACAGAGCGACACACCATCCTAAGGCCAAGAGCCACCGTTTCCGCATTGGCTAAGTCGTTTTTATCTGCTTCTGGAAAGGAGTTCAACTTTTGTATCCTGTAATCTTGCAAAATACGTTTACAAGTTACGATTTATTGTACTTATTTTGCTGATAAAGCTGCTGTTACAGGAAAATAAATTTTCCGGAATACTTTTTTCACCTATACCGCT
Source organism: uncultured Haliscomenobacter sp. (assembly GCA_964527495.1). Classification (GTDB taxonomy): domain Bacteria; phylum Bacteroidota; class Bacteroidia; order Chitinophagales; family Saprospiraceae; genus JADJPL01. Next base: position 20,216 of record CAZGOT010000003.1, on the reverse strand, counting down.
AAACATCATAGGTTATCTCCACCTCATCCGTTTTAGGGTGTGCCTGGCAGGTAAGGATAAACCCGGCTTCCACTTCGTCTTCATCGAGAGCATAGCAAGCATCCATTTCCACCTTTCCTTTGAGCACTTTTGCCATACAGGTAGAGCAAGCCCCGGAAGTACAGGAATAGGGCGGGTTAATGCGCTGTGCAATCAAAACATCGAGGATAGTCTTTTTTGCCGGAACAGCAAACTGGTAGGTTTGATTTTGCCAGTGTACGGTTAGTTGAGCACCATCTACGCCAGGGGTAGGAACAGATGTCCCCGCTGCGGTATTTTCGAAGCGTTCCGTAAAAATATCTTTTTCTCCGATTCCCTGCGCCAGCAGAGCATCGGCAACCGTATCTATCATTTTACCCGGCCCGCAGATAAAAAAGCGGGCCTGTTTTGTGCCAGTAGGGTATTCGGCGAGAAACGTTTTGACCGCCGCAGCATCTATCCGGCCTTTTTTACCCGTCCAGGCCATCTGTCCTTTTGAGAAAAACCCCGCCAGGCCCCTCGGTTTATCCGCCTGGGGACGGCTTAGGGTATGTTCGACCTTTAATTGACCCTCATAGCGTTTTTCCAGGCGGTCGAGCTCCTCGCGAAAGAGGATCGTGTCTTCACTTCTATTTCCGTACAATAAATTAACTACACTCTGTGGCTCTTCTTCCAGTATTGTTTTCAGTATGGAGAGCAGTGGAGTAATCCCGCTTCCTGCACCAAAAAGGTAATAGGTAAGGCGCTGTTCCGGAGAAAGCGAGGGGGTAAAACGGCCCTGCGGAGGCATTACCTCTATAGATTGGCCCACTTTTACTGTATCGTTGAGGTAATTGGAAATCTTGCCTTTAGGTACGCGCTTGACCGTAACTGCGAGATCCGGCTCCAGCGGGCTGCTGCACATCGAGTAAGCTCTACGGTATTCCTCTCCGCCCAGATGTATTCTAAGGGTAAGGTATTGACCTGGAAGGTAGTGAAAAGTCTCTTTTAAAGTAGCAGGCACTTCAAAAACGAGCGTGGAAGCCTCGTCATTCTCTACCCGTACTTCTTTGACCGTCAAAGGAAAAAAATCAAATACTTTGCTCATATCTCTCTAAACTTAATCCCCTGGCTGGTTTTTACCAGGGTTTTTTATCTCCAAACAAAAAATTAAACGCCTTTAAGGCAATAGGGTTGCAATCGGATGGCTTTTTTACCCATGTTTCCTCTTCCTTCTGACAGGGACTGTTTGCCAACTTGTACCGGAGTAAGATAAATACCGTGTATAAAGAAATTTTAAAATGCGTAATTGCTTTGTATCCGGAATAAAATACTATGTGGAACGCCCCTCGGGCGATAAATTTCTTTAAGCGAAAATTATTGCCCGATGTGCGTTAAAAATAATATTTTGTGCTGCCGAACTAAACAGAACGCCCTGGTATAGTTTTATTTAACAAACATCCCTACAGATTATGCAAAAGACGGATTGGAAATACCTTATCGCCTATACTGCCCCGCTTGCTGCACTCGCCGGGATTTATTTCAAAGGCCACTGGTCATTTGCCGGGATATATGTGGGGTTTATCCTTATTCCTCTTTTGGAGCTGCTGGGACCGAAGCACGAAGCCAACCTCAGCGAAGTGGAGGAGCAACAAAAATCGCTCGCCCGGGTTTTTGACTGGCTCCTGTACCTCAACCTCCCTATTTTATATTGTCTGATTGCCTTCTACCTGTTTACCATACACCAGGGAGGACTCGCGGGATATGAAATCGTCGGCATGACCTGTAGTGTCGGATTGATCGTCGGTACTATCGGCATAAACGTAGCGCACGAGCTGGGGCACCGTTCTAATCCTACCGAGCAATTCCTTTCCAAAACCCTCTTGCTCAGTGCCTTGTACATGCATTTCAACATCGAGCACAACCGCGGCCACCACAAGAACGTTGGAACTGACCAAGACCCCGCCTCTGCAAAAATCAACGAACCAATTTACCTCTTTTGGTTACGCTCCGTCGCAGGGGGGTATATCAACGCCTGGAAGCTGGAGTCTGACCGGTTGAGGCGCGAAGGCAAGCCGATATGGAGTGTACAAAACGAAATGCTCAGGTTTCAGATCATTCAAGCAGCTTATCTACTGAGTATTGGGGTATTCTGGAGCTGGGAGCTCGTACCCTACGCTGTTATGATTGCCGTGTTTGGCTTTTTGATGCTGGAAAGTGTGAATTATATCGAGCATTATGGTCTGCGCAGGAAGCAATTGGAATCCGGGCGCTACGAACCTGTGCGCCCGTGCCATTCCTGGAATTCCAATCACGAAGCAGGAAGGATTTTTCTTTATGAATTGACCCGCCATTCCGATCACCACTACAAAGCCACCCGGAAATACCAGGTGCTACGGCATTTTGAGGAAAGCCCGCAGTTGCCATTCGGCTATCCTACGTCTATCATTCTTTCTTTGCTCCCCCCACTATGGTTCAGGATTATGAACCCGAGAGTAAAAGTATGGGAACAGGCCATATCAAAATAAGGCGCGTATAAACAATACAGCGCCGAATGCGATAAGCGCAAACCCAGAAATACGGCGGAGCCAAATAAAATGCACTGGGCGCATGAGGCTCCGGATTTTTTTTGCGAGCAGTATTTTAGCCAGGTCCCCGAGGATAATCACCACCAGGATACCACTGAAAAAGGCCCCTGCATTTTGTGGGGTTAAATCCTGTTTTACCGCAACTGTACTCATCAAACCCAGCCAGAAAAAAAGAGTGAATGGGTTTACCGTATTAATCAGAAAGCCTTTCAGCCACAGAGACAGGATGGAACTGGAACGCCCACGTGCCAGGGTGCCTGGCCCAGGTTCTTCCGCAAAATATTTACCCCGGGCGGTAAGTATCTGCCCCAGCCCAAAAGAGGCAAGCAAAGCACTTCCCCCGACACCCAGGAAAAGCATTATACCCTGCCCCTCCATATATTTAGCCACAACCGACATTCCCCCATATACAAGTAATACAAACAGGAAATCGCTTACCCAGATTCCAGCACCGACGACCGTACCTGCCCTGAAACCTTCCTCTATGCCCGTCTGTACCAGGGTAAAAAACAAAGGCCCGATCATTATCGTCAGAACCAGTCCTATTTTAATTCCTTCCCAAAATAGTGCCATATTCAGGTTTTTATGCCTTTTGCGCTCTTAGAGATTGGCCTGGACAAATGCTTCCCATTCCCTGAACCGTTCGTTCCGCAGAACGCGGGGAAATTTATTCTGTCCTCCCATTTTACCTTGCATTTCATGCCATTTATAAAAAAGGGAAGCAGGAATCACTTCCACCTGAATATCCTTGAGCACCGAGGCACGCTCAATACCGTAGTCGTCATTGACTTCTTTGAGGCGCTGGTCGAGGACTGGAATAATTTTTTGTGGGTCCACCGCCATGTCAGTACCAAGGTACCATTTATGTGTAAAGGCGTTTTCTGATTTAATAGCCGAAACCGTAAACTCGGGGATACTCACGTTCAGTACTTCTTCGACCTTTTGCACCCCTTCATTCATATTATCAATAGACAAATGTTCCCCACAGATACTCAGGTAGTGCTTCGTGCGGCCGCTGATAAGAATTTCGGCACGGGAAGTATTGGTAAAACGCACGGTGTCGCCAATCAGGTAGCGCCAGGCACCAGAGCAGGTGCTGAGTAGAAGCGCATAATCTGTATTTTCTTCCACCTCATCAATAGAAAGGGCGGTTGGGTTACCCACGATATTACCCTCTTCATCAAAATTTTCGCTGTTAAAAGGGATGAATTCAAAGAAAATGCCATTGTTGAGCAGCATTTTCATGGCTCGGGTCTCCGGACGGTCCTGAAAGGCAATAAACCCTTCTGAAGCCAGATAAGAATCCATATAAATGAGCTGGTGTTTCGTGAGTTTTTCGAACCCTTTGCGGTATGGTTCGAAATGTACACCACCGTGCACACAGACCCGCAGACTGGGCCAGATATCATGGATTGTATCCAGTTTGTGGTGTTCGATAATGCGCTCCATCATTAGCTGTAGCCAGGAGGGGATACCTACAATAAACCCCACATCCCAGTTTGGCGCATTTTTGACAATTTCCCCAATACGCTCATCCCAACTGCGTAGGCGGGCAATCCTTGGGCCCGGCTTGTAGTAGGGACGCAGCCAAACTGGTGGTTTGCTCGCATTGATACCGCTCAGGTCACCGACATAGTGGCCTCCCTCGTCTACCAGATCACTGGAGCCGCCCAGCATCATCATACCCTTGGTAAACAACTGCGGATCAATATTAAAGCGGGGAAGAGCAAAAAACATTTTGAACCCGGCCCGCCGCATGGCCCGCTGCATATCATCACTTACGGGAATGCGTTTACTCGGCGCCCCGGCAGTACCCGAACTAAGGGCATAAAATTTTATCCGGCCCTTCCATGCAACATTTTCCACGTCATTGAGGGACATATGCCACCACTGACGGTGCATGGTATCATAATCAAAAATCGGGACGCGATCCTGAAAAGCCTGAACGACATTCCCCTCTCTAAGAATTTCCTTGAAATCGTAGTACTGGCCAAAAGTCGTAGTTGCAGCCCTGCGCAAGAGCCTTGTCAGGGTATTTTCCTGATGTTCTGCAGCAGTAGTAAGCAGGAAACGCCGTTCGAGCATTTCCCCCAATGTTTTGTTTCGGTTGATCAGGGCTCCAAATATAGGCATAACGATGGCGTTTACAATTAAATACACCTATAAACCTTCAGAGGTTCTCCCTGAGGTTAAAAATGTACTCCCCAGCCATAAGCGGAAAGCTCTTACCTGCGACTACCTCTTGCACTTGGGCATCGCAGCGAGCCGAAATAATACACCACTCCACCCTGAAGAAACACATACGCATCCCGGGTCTTGCTATTCCCTCGCTGCGTACCGGGAAGCCCCAGACGACTATCTTCGATACCTGGAAGCCGGAGCGAGCGGTCTGAGAGGGCGGCGGCTACCTCCCCCCTGGCCCGCTGCAAATCCCGCTTATCCGGATAAACCGTGCTGACATCATCCAGATAATCGGTACGGGTATTCCTTGCACTCAGCTCGGCATTAAAGCTCCAGGACTTGCCCAGGTCCACTTTAATCCCCCCACCATAGGCCAGGGCTGTCTGAACCGTATAATATTCCTCCCCTTTGAACTGCCCTTCCGTACCCAATGGGCGCAGTTCCACCCATGTGCCGTTGTAGAAAGCCTCCGGGTTAAAGGAAAATACCCCAAACCCACCAAATAGGTAGGGTGTGAAAAAATAGTCGCGGCTGCCATGGATATACGGCAGGAAATTAAATTCCAGCAAAGCACTTGCATCCGTCACCTGCGAGCGAAAACTGAGATTACGGGCTTTTTCATAAATATTTTTTGAGCGGGCATCATCTGCCTCTACCTGTCCCGAAGTAATCCCCATACGAAAGCAAAGACGCTCATTAAAATTATACCGTGCCATCCCACCCGCTGAAGCATTGGGAAGGCTAAGGCTATAGTTCGTGTTCAAATCCCCGAAATAAAAAGCTGCCCCGCCAAACACCCCGATCTCCCAGCCCTTTTGGGCATGCAGGAAACCTACCGTTCCCGAAAGGGAAACTAATATGATCAGTCTTTTTAACATAGCATGGTTGTTACTGCTCCACTACCCTGTTCGTCTTTCCATTTTTTTGCTAACGGGAAAATCTGACGCTTATTGCCGACATTGTTGATTTTGCTTCGCAAAATCAACAATGTCGGCGTTTAAAAGAATATTCTGGGGTTGTGTAAAAAGCCCCTGGCATTTCATTTGGCGGCTGATGCCACCAAATGTTATTTTAAATGAACGACGTTTTGCCTCATTTTGCTTTGCAAAATGAGGCAAAACGTCGTTCATTTAAAATTTTCTTTCGCCGCCGTAGGCGGCGGAATACTTTTCAAACAACCTCGGGTGCATTACATTACCAGGGCATTTTGCCCTGGTTTCAAAAAGGGCTGACTGCGCAACCTTTGTCCGGTGGCACGGAATACTGCATTGGCAAAAGCAGCAGCGAGTGGAGGGAGGGCAGGTTCGCCAAGACCAGTAGGTGCTTCCTGACTTTCTACAAAGTGCACCTCCACCGAGGGGGCCTCGGACATCCGGATAAGTCGGTAGCGATCAAAATTGACCTGTTCGGGAGCACCATCCTTAAGGGTGAGCTGGCTGAACATTGCATGGCCGAGGCCATCCACAATACCGCCAGCAATCTGGTTCTCCGCACCACTCCGGTTGATCAGGATACCACAATCTGCCGCACAGACCACGCGATGGATACGCGGCTGGTTATCCACAAGGGTCACCTCAACGACCTGGGCAACATAGGAATTGAAAGAGTAATATGCACTAAAACCCTGGAAAACGCCTGGTTTGGGAGTTCCCCATCCAGCTTTCTCTGCTGCCAGCCGGATTACCCCTTTAAATCTCCCGGCATCATATTCGACCTTGCCTACCGGATTCGCTTTGGCCATATCGAGCAGATCAAGACGCATTTGTACGGGATCTTGTCCGCTTGCAACCGCAACTTCATCCAGGAAACTCTGTTCGGCAAAAGCGATGAAATTATGTACTGGTGCACGCCAGGGGCCAGTGGTCACTTTGGATTCCAGATTATGCCCTTCAATTAAAAGGTTGCTCAATGCTCCTGCCGGAAAATTATTTTCCCGGGTAGGATTGCCAACGTTAATACCCGCACCACGCAGATGGAAACCGGTAAGCATACCCTTTTCATCAAGCGCAGCGCGATAGATATACTTGCAGGCGGGACGATAAACCCCGCCGCCCATATCATCTTCCCGAAGCCAAACAACCTTCACCGGCTTTTTGGCAAGCCTGGATATTTCCGCAGCCTCTACGGCATAGTCGGCACTAAGCCGCCGGCCAAAACCGCCACCCTGACGGGTCATCTGCACGGTAACCTTATTATTATCTATACCAAGTAATTTAGCTACTTCACCACGTGCCCGCTCCGGCGTTTGCGTAGGCCCAACCAGCTCCGCACCATCTTCCCGGACATCGGCGAAGAAATTCAGGGGCTCCATCGCGTTGTGAGGTAGAAAGGGGCACTCATAGGAAGCCTCAACAACACGGGCTGCACGGCCAAAAACCGCATCCGTGTCCCCATCCTTGCGGAAAGGACGGGCTGGGGCGCGTTCCAGATACTCCCGCAGCAATTTGTCGTGCTGACCGGTATTTTCCAGTTCCGCTTCGGGGACCCACTCCAATACCAGAGCATCCCGGCCTTTTTTCGCTTCCCAGGTTGTATTTGCCAATACCGCAACCTTATTTCCAAAACGGATTACCTGCTGAACGCCTGGTACAGCCTTTGCCGCACCATCTGCAACCGATCCCAGTTTCAATCCGAATGCCGGGGGACGAGCCACGACTGCCACGAGCATTCCAGGCCGCTTCAGGTCCGAACCATAGAGTTTTTCTCCTGTGACAATACCCTGGTTATCTACGTTGGGAATATATTTACCCAGTAAGCGGAAAGCAGCAGGATCCTTAAGCGGCACATCAGCAGGTGCAGTGAGCGCAGCAGCAGCCGTAGCAAGTTCCCCGTACCCAAGCTGGCGGCCGCTGGCAGGATGCTTTACGACACTATTTTCGGTAACACAATCTCCTGGCTCGACCTGCCACTGCCGCGCAGCAGCCATAATGAGCAAAGCGCGGGCAGTAGCCCCTGCTTTGCGCAAAGTTGTCCAGGAAGCACGGATAGAGCCACTCCCCCCGGCCACCTGCCGGGTGTAGAGCGCCGTATCGAGCGGTGCCTGCTCCACAACTACTTTGTTCCAATCCGCATCGAGCTCTTCGGCCACAATCATCGGCATCGCCGTCTTCACCCCCTGACCAATTTCAGGGTTGGGCGACATAATCACAATACGCCCATCGGGATAAATTTTTATATAGGCGTTGAAACTGGCTATATCCGAAGCCGCAATTTGTCCGGAAACCTGGGCAGAAAGCCATTGAATGCCCAGAAACATTCCTCCGCCAGCAAGCGCAGAAACCTTAAGGAAAGAGCGGCGATCATAGGAAGAAAAGTGATCTGTTTTCATCATGGCTAGGATTTTTTAGCTGCAAAATGAATGGCCTCACGGATGCGCTGGTATGTTCCACAACGACACAGGTTGCCCTGCATGGCCTGATCAATATCCGCATCGCCCGGGGTAGGATTTTTGCTCAACAGCGCCGCTGCTGTCATAATCTGCCCTGCCTGACAATAGCCACACTGGGGCACGTCAATCGTCTTCCAGGCAACCTGAACGGGGTGGTTCCCATCCTTGGAGAGCCCTTCAATCGTGGTGATGGCCGCATTTCCGATTGCCTCTACAGGAAGCGCACAGGAACGCATGGGTTCATCGTTGATATGAACGGTACACGCGCCACACTGGCCGATACCGCAGCCGTATTTAGCCCCAGTCAGGTCTAAATGGTCGCGCAATACCCACAAAAGCGGGGTATCCGGGCTTACCTCCACCTGACGGCGCTTGCCGTTGACCTTCAATGTGAATTTTGCCATGGTTATAGTAGTTTTAAAATATATTATTGTTCAATTCTTTCCAGATCTATCTGCAATCCTTCCAAAAGCATTAGGCTGTCCCGGGCCAGGGAATCTGCCAGGAGCTCCTCGGCGGAAGGAATCCTGAGCGGACAAGCGAGTTTTTTGATCTGCTCGGGGCTGAGGACCGGGAACGTCCCTCCATGCCAATTGGAAAGTGCCGGATGGTCGAGCATCTTGCGCAGGAAAATCGCAACCACAGGCAATGCCGTCGCGGCACCCTGGCCATATTCAAAATTCCGGAAACGCACCAGCGGGGAATCACCACCCACCCAGGCACCTGCGATGAGTTTGGGGGTATATCCGATAAACCAACCATCGGTATGGTTTTGCGAAGTGCCGGTTTTTCCCGCAACCGGTACATCTGTGACATTATACATCCAGCGCAGACGGCTTGCCGTACCCGCACTCGCTACCGATTGCAGCATGCGCGTCATCGTATTGGCCTGCTCAGGCGTAAGGACTTGTTCCGGTCGGGCAGGTGGCTTTGCAGCATAGATAACTTCCCCTGCATGATTTTCGATGCGGAGTATCGCTACAGGCCGCACCCGCCTGCCTTCGCTGGCAAACGATGCAAAAGGCTGTATCATTTCGAAAAGGGGAAGCTCTGCTGTGCCAAGGGCAATGGAAGGCTCTACCGGGATTTTGGTGTCAATTCCCAGGGAACGCGCAAGATCCACCACTTTTTTGACCCCCATACGCATAATCAATGCAACTGTGACCGTATTGACAGAATTGGTCAGGGCACCTTCCAGGGAATAGGTGCCGCTATAAATTCCATCGGCGTTTTGCGGTTGCCAGTGGTCTAAATCCTTCTTTGTAACCTTATCGAAATGCGGTTCAGGATCATCGCGACGTCCCCCATCCCAAACCGCCCATTCCCCTTTCCGATATTCATGGTAGACGACAAATCGGTTCGGGATTTGGTCACAGGGCGGGATATTGTCGCGCAAAGCCTGCATATATACCACCGGTTTAAAGACCGAACCCGGCTGCCGGTTGGCACGTACATGATCATACTGGAAGTAGTCATAATTAATCCCGCCCACCCAGGCCCGGATATAGCCAGTATAAGGATCCATAGCCATAAACCCCGTCTGGAGCAGGCCAAGATGATACCGCACGGAGTCCAATGGCGACATCTCTACTTCCCGCTCCCCTTCCCAGGAAAAGATTTTCATCTTTACCTTTTGATCGAAAATGCGGGCGATTTCCGATGAATCCTTACCAGCAGCCAGGAGTGTCTTAAAACGGATAGAATTACGAATAAATATTCCAATGGTATCCCGATTGTGCCATATCGGCGTAGTGCCCCTCAAATGCTGGTCAAATTTTTTCTGCATATCGGAAAGGTGCTGGGCCACAGCCTCTTCAGCGATACTCTGCATGGTAGCATGCAGAGAAGTATAAATTTTAAGTCCATCGCCATACAGATCATAGGGATCCCCATTCGGCTTCCGGATACCGGAAAGAAGGCGCTGCAGTTCCTGTCGGAGGAACTCCCGGAAATATGGTGCTTTACCTTCATTGCCGGCAATAGGATTATAGCGCAGCTCCAGCGGGAGTTTCTGTGTTGCCTCATACCGTTCACGGCTGATAAAGCCGTTTTTATGCATTTGCTGTAATACGACGTTCCTGCGCTGACGGGCGCGTTCCGGGTATTTCACCGGGTTGTAGAAGGTCGTTGCACGCAGAGTCCCCACCAGCATAGCGCTTTCTTCCAGGCTCAGGGCAGAAGGCTTTTTATTGAAAAAACGCTGGGCTGCAATATTAATACCATATACATTCTCCGGAAAAGGCACGGTATTGAGGTATAAAGCCAGGATTTCTTTTTTTTCGTACAACCGCTCCAACCGCCGTGCGATGATAATTTCCCGCATTTTATTGATTACGATCGAGGCAACCGGAAAACTCCGGCGCGGAAGCATATTTTTTGCCAGTTGCTGGCTAATGGTACTTCCTCCTCCACCCGAACGGTCGCCGCGCAGGATCGAACGCACCATGACACGGCCCAACGCCCGGTAGTCCACTCCCCGGTGCTGGAAAAAACGCTCGTCCTCGGTAGCTACCAGTGCATTATACACCGTAGGTGCAATTTCATCGTATGTGGCTACTATGCGAAACTCTTTGAAATAAAGGCCTATTTGAATCGGTATGGAATCAGCAGAAAAGACTTCGGAGGCAATATCCGCTTGCATACCCTTGAGCTTTCCTGACGAAGGAACAGTAAGCGAAATAGCAAAAAAGATACCTAACAAAAACAGCACCCCCCCACCAAAGATCAGCGCCGTCCACCGAACTACTTTCGCGAGGCGGGGAAAACGACCCGCAAACTGCTGCCATCGCTCCCTGAGCGGGGCTGTACGCTGTTGAATATCCTGTGAAAAACCACGCAATTTTTCTTGCAATAAACCCATTATCAGTTTTCTTGAATAGCCGAATAAACTGCTTCATGTACCCGGCGCCGGATACCCATATCGAGCAACTGGCGGCTTTGCCGGGTGGGATAAACCCTGTTGGTAAATATAATGACGAGCAGATTGTTCACAGGGTCGGCCCAGGTATAGGTTCCGGTAAACCCGGTATGGCCAAAACTTTGTGGGGAAGCCTGTGGTGCGTAGGAAGCGGCAGTCGGGTTATACTTCAGCGCAGGTTTATCAAAGCCCAGGCCCCGGTGGATGCCTTCATCGCAGTATTGACAGCGGATAAACTCCCGCACCGCGCCTTCTTCAATAAACCGCTCCCCTCCATACGTGCCAAAATTCAGGTACATCTGCATCAATTTAGCTAAATCCGTCGCCGTACCGAATAACCCTGCGTGCCCGGAAACACCCCCCAGCATCGCCGCACCCTCGTCATGAACGGTACCATGCAGCAACTTCATGCGAAAAAACGTATCCCGCTCGGTCGGTACGATTTGTTCCTTGGGAAAAAACCGCAGCGGGTTCAAGGTAAGCGTATGGGCGCCTAAGGGGCGGTAAAAATGCGTTTTGATATATTCCTCAAAATCTATCCCTGTCTGGTAACGAACGATTCTGGGCATGGTATAAAAGAAAAAGTCTGAATACACAAAGCCTGGTTTTTCATTCAGTGGCGACTTGTAGATACTTTGGAAAATGGCGCGTTCATAGCGCCGGTGTAGCCAGAGACTGTCTGTCACATACACCCGATAAGCCGAAGAAGAGTCGGAGCGGAAAGTACGTGGTTTGAATTGGAAATCACTATTCCGTATCCCGTTCCAGTTTTTTTGCCAGGGGTTACGGCTTTGCCCTTTCAATGTTCCGCGCCAAAAAGGGATCCATGCCATCAGCTGGGCCGTGTGTGTGAGGATGCGGCGCATAGACAGCGCTGCCTTATTGCTGCCTTTAGTTTCGGGAAGATAGCGCACCAATGGGGCATCAGGGTCGAAACGCCCCTGGCCATACCATTCCATCAGGACGGGCAGGCCGGTCGTAATTTTAGTCACGGAGGCAAAGTCGTACAGATCGTTTTCTCCCACTAATTGGTCGCCCTCATACGTATGTTGCCCAAATACTTCGTGATAAATGACCTTATTATCTTTTGCCACCAGCACCTGTGCCCCTGGATAGGCCATGTTGGCCCTACCAGCTTCGATAATAGTCGAAATACTGTCCCGTAGCAGTTGGCCGTTGATACCGGTAATCTCTGGAGGTGCATACCCCAGACGGGTAGCGGCAGGGGTATCCATACCCGCACCCGCAGGAAAGGCAGGTCCGATTTCTGCCTGCAGCCGGGCAACAGAAGACACCCCCCCGAAGAGCAGTTGGGCTGCAAGTGACTGGCCATAGAAACTGCCAGGTGCAGCTATGAGTACCGTGGCAGCACTCGCAGCTTCCAGGTTACGAAAATTTTGGGCAGCATCAAAAACGGCAAATACGACGTATTTTTTGCCGCTTGCCAGGTGAAGTGCCTGTAGCTCTTCAGGTCCCGGGGGAGGTGCCATTGCACCATCCTGAAGGCAAAAAACCAGCAGGTTGTAGGGTGCAAGCAGTGCCGCAACGGCATTTTCTCCAGCGCCCTGAGGAATAGAAAGTGCATCTATCCGCGTATATTTTTCCAAAAAACCTTTGAAAACACCAGTGCCTCCCTTTCCCAGCTGCACCAGGCCAATCCGCAGGGTGTCCAGGCGTTTTAAGGGAAGAAGCCCATTCTGGTTGCGCAACAGCACCGTCTGCTCCAAAGCCGAGCTGTATGCTTCCTGTTGAAGGGAAGCTGACGGCTGCCCGGTAAGGGAGGTTATGCATAAGGAAACCAGGAGAAAGGCAACAGCTTTTGAAAAAAAGTTGAATACCGAGGATTTTTCGGCAAAAAACACACCCATGAAAATAAAGTTTTGACCCCGGTATTGCCCTGCCTGCCGGGAATTTTTACGCTATATTAAAACAACTCCAGCGGAAAATACTTAAGTTTGAAGCTGACAAGCAATCCTATTCATCAAAGCTCCGGATCATGATGTCTGCCAAAGCTGCTAAATTATTAAAATTCCCGCTACTGTGCTTTTTTTTATTGTATGCTTTCTCCGCACAGAGCCAGTATATGGATAAAAGGACGCAGCGTACCTTCGATGCCATGATTCGGGAGTCCAGCGTCTTTTCTCAGTTCTTTAGCGGCTTTGCCCTCTATGACCCCGAAAAAAAGGCGATGCTGTATCAGAAGGATGCGTTCAAGTACTTTACCCCGGCTTCCAATACAAAAATCTTCACCTTGTATACTGCGCTGAAAGTACTTGGCGACAGTATGCCCGTACTCCGCTATGGAGAAAGCAATGGCCTGCTTGTCTTACAGGGAACAGGCAACCCACTCTTTCTGCATCCCGATTTTGCAGATAACCGTCAGGGTTGGGAAATCCTCTCCAGGCCAAGGCATTTTTTACTTTTTTCGGCCGATAATTTCCAGGACGACCATTTCGGCCCCGGCTGGTCCTGGGCAGATTACCAGTATGCTTATCAGGTAGAAAAGACCTCTTTTCCGATGTACGGCAACCTCGCTTATTTCAAAAAAGACTCCCTAAAACCGGAAATACAGGTATATCCGGGATATTTTTCCCGCCTGCTCCAATCCACGGAGGATACTGGATCAACTTTTCCAAGAATATGGCGGGAGGAAAACGGAGACAGATTTTTCTTCAATAACGCAGCAGAGAGTACAGCAAACCTTTCCCGGGCACTGCCCTTCAACCACTCTCCCGCCACAGTACGTGCCCTGCTCGCCGACACCCTGGGGATAAAAGTATTTCCTGCAGAAGAGTGGGTAGATACCCTACCTCGATTCAATACTCTTTATGCCCCGCTCCCCGACACCCTGCTGCGCCGGTTTATGCAGGAGAGCGATAATTTCCTGGCAGAACAGTTAATGCTGCTCTGCGCTGCCAAACTATTTGACGGGCGCCTTAATACCGATGCTGTTATTGATTATGCAAAAGCCAACCTGTTCGCCAATTTTCCGGATACCCTCAACTGGGCGGACGGCTCCGGACTTTCCCGCTACAACCTCTTCACGCCCCGGACCATCGTCACACTGCTGGAGCGCCTGTATCAGGAAGTCCCTCAAGAGCGCCTTTTTGCTATTTTTCCCGCCGGGGGAAAATCTGGTACTATCCGTTCCTGGTATGGTGGAAAAGACCAGCCTTATGTTTTTGCCAAAACCGGCAGCCTCGCCAACCAGCACTGCCTGAGCGGATATATCCGGACAAAAAAAGGAAGGTTGCTCATTTTCAGTTTTATGCATAATAATTTTATCGGAAGTGCTAATCCCTTGCGAACGGAGATGCAAAAAGTACTGGAATGGATATGGGCTACACTTTGATCTGGGGTTCACCGTAATACCTTCCTCCCCCAGACCAGTACCTGAAACCCGTAAATACCCAGCCATTGTCCAATTGCGGCGAACGACAGGATACCTACAGCAGCAAAGGGCTTGAAAAACCGGAGGTTAAGCTGTAATATTTCATAACTGATAAAGTCGCTGGCCACCATTACTGCATGGATGCACAGTAAAAAAAATAGTACCTTGACCAGCTTCTCCAGATAACGGATTAGCCTGATTTCCCCGATAAGCCTTAGATGGTCTCGTTTTTCCCGGATAAACCGATACCCAAAGTAGAGATAAGCAAAAAAAGTACCCAGATAAAGTGCCGTTTCAATACCTCCATAGAAAGGGTTCAGAAAATCTCTTTCAAGAAAAACCGGCGCCCTGGATACTGCCAGGATCAGAAAAAACAGGAACTGCCCCAGCGGAAAAGCAAAGTGCTTGGCATCCGTCCAGCGAAACCGGTATGCAGGGTACAAGCTGAGCTTGATATAATAAAAAAGCAGTGGCGGAAAAGAAAGCGAATAATAAAGCGGAAGTACAGAAAGTAAAGGAAAACGCTGCGAAAAGCCCGTGATCAGAAAAATATAATGCATCTGCGTCAGACCAAAGACAATCAGCATGGCGCCAAAGCAGGCATTCGCCCGCATCTCCCCGCTGCGCTTGAAGAAAAACAGTCCGCCAGTCACCATTACCTGCAGTGCTGTGACAGCTACTACCCCCAGCAGCAAGTAGTAGAAGAAGCTGTGCGCTCCCGGAAGGTCCAAAAATCGGGTCATACCCATGGCAACGCAATTTTTTTTCTGAAATATTTGGCCAGCCTACTGCCAGGATTATGCTGTTTGAATTACAGATATAACAAAAATCACCAATTTCCTTGATATTTTAACAGAAAAAATCTCCCCTCGCGGCAGTATTTTGCACCGCGAAATAACTACAAACATCATGCACACAAAACACTACCATCCTGTAAGCCCGGAAGAAGCTGTTTCCATCCTCCATTCCGGTGACAAAATCTATATCCACAGTGTCGCTGCAGCACCCCAGGTGCTCATCCAGGCCATGGTACGACGAGCTGACGAATTGCATAATATCGAAATCTATCAGTTACACACCGAAGGCATCGCCCCATATGGAGAAGAGCAGTACAGCAAAAGTTTCCTGGTCAAAAATATGTTTGTAGGGGCTAATATGCGCAAAGCCGTACAAGCCGGACGGGCAGACTTTATACCCGTTTTTCTGAGCGAAACCCCTCGTCTTTTCCGCAGGGGTATCGTACAGCTCGACGCCGTGCTCCTGCAAGTTTCTCCTCCCGACCGGAACGGCTTCTGCAGCCTGGGGGTTTCGGTAGATACGACCTTATCCGCAGCCCAGACTGCCAAAAAGCTGATTGCCGAAATCAACCCCAATATGCCGCGTACCATGGGCGACGGCAATATCCATATCAGTAAATTTGATAAAGTCATCGAAGTCAACTACCCCCTCCCGCAGTTTATCCCCCCACCCCCGGATGAAATCGAAACCCGCATCGGCCAGTTTGTAGCAGAACTCGTGGACGACGGAGCAACCCTCCAAATGGGCATCGGTGCTATCCCTAATGCCGCCCTTGCTGCAATGATCAACCACAAGGAACTTGGTATCCACACCGAAATGTTTTCCGACGGCGTACTTCCGCTGATCGAAAAAGGTGTCATCACGAACCAGCATAAGGTCAAGCACCGCAATTACCTCGTCACCAGCTTTATGATGGGCTCCCAAAAACTCTACGACTACGTCAATGACAACCCCCTCGTCCGCTTTCTGGATGTGGAATACGTCAACGATACGGCAGTAATACGCCAAAATCCAAAAGTAACGGCCATCAACAGCGCCATCGAAGTTGACTTTACCGGCCAGGTCTGCGCCGATTCTATCGGTACCAGCATCTATTCCGGTGTTGGAGGGCAGATGGATTTCATGCGCGGTGCGGCACTTTCTGAACACGGCAAACCTATTATCGCCCTGCCTTCTACCACTACCAAAGGCCTCAGCCGGATCGTTTCTACCCTGCATATTGGCGCCGGCGTTGTTACTACCCGCGCACATGTCCATTATATCGTAACGGAGTACGGAGTAGCAGAAATGTACGGCCGCAGCATCCGGGAGCGCATTCGCTCTATGATCAATATTGCCCATCCGGACCATCGGGAACAGCTTGAAAAAAAGGCGTTTGAACTTTGGCGCTTCCATGTATAAACAGGCTGTCCTGTAAGACCTGGCGGTTGACGCCGCCAAATACTATTTTTGAGGTTGTGTAAAAAGTATTTCGCCGCCTTCGGCGGCGAAAGAAAATTTTAAACAGACGTCATTTTCATTGATTTTGCTTCGCAAAATCAATGAAAATGACGTCTGTTTAAAATAACATTTGGCGGCGCAAGCCGCCAAATGAAAAGCCGGGGGCTTTTTACACAGCCCTATAACTTTTGAGATAGCGTCTCTAAAAACCTTTTAGCCTCTTACAAATCTATTTGTCAATCGTAGATCCCCGTTTGACCGCATGCGTTCCAAACCGGGTACGAATGCGGTCAAGCGCATCCATCAGACGGGTATCTTCGGGGGTATCCTCAAACAGATTGAGCTGAGGCCGCCCCTGCACCAGATCGCTGAACCGCACACCCAACAGGCGGATGCGCTGCCTGCGTTCATATAGTTGTGCAAAAAGCTCGTGTGCAACCCGCATCAATTGGGTATCACTAGCCGAATAGGGGATGTGTCGCTGCCGCGTAAAAGTATTGAAATCTGCATAGCGCAATTTTACCGTCACGCACGCAGTAAACTGGCCACGCTGCCGCAGCTCATACCCCAGTTCCATTACCATTGCCGTGAGCTGGTCGTGCAACCAACCCATGTCCGCACTATCCTGCTCAAAAGTCCGTTCCGTGGACATAGACTTCTGCTCCTGTATAGGCGTAACAGGACTATCATCTTCCGCATGGGCTTTTTTCCAGAGCTGTGGACCATAACGCCCAAACTCCCGCTCCAGCAACTGTGGCGGTATCTGCCGCAATTGCCCGACCAGGCGTATCCCCATCAGGTTCAGCTTGCGGGCGGTAACTTCCCCCACTAAGGGAATTTTACGTACCGCCAATGGTGCTATAAAATCCTTTTCCGCTCCCGCCGCAATCAAACGCGCACCATTTGGCTTCGCCTCCCCAGCCCCGATTTTAGATACCAGCTTATTCACTGCCAACGCCATTGAAATCGGCAACCCACTCTCCCGCAAAATCCGGTCCCGCAACTCCGTGGCCCAGCGCCAGCATCCAAAATAACGATCCATTCCACTGATGTCCGCATAGAACTCATCAATAGAGGCTTTTTCCAATATCGGCGCCTCTCCCCGCAGAATATCCGTCACCAGTCCGGAATATTTGCTGTATACCTCCATATCTCCACGTACAACAACGGCCTCCGGACATAATCGCAGGGCCATACGGATCGGCATCGCCGCATGTACCCCAAATGCACGCGCCTCGTAACTACATGAGGCCACCACCCCGCGGCCACTATACCCGCCTACAATCAATGCCTTCCCCTTGAGGGCACTATTGCGCAAACATTCCACTGAAGCAAAAAATGCATCCAGATCCAGATGCAGAATGGCACGATCGAACATAACACCTTTCTTTTTTACACAACTCCAAAGTTTTAAATGGATATCATTTTACCCTCCTCCTAAGATTTCAAAAATACAACAATTTATTTATTTTAAATATAAAAAATACTTTTTGTGTTTAAAATAAAATCCCCGCTGATGAAATTAGAAATCTGCGTAAATTGAGCGTGTTTACCAAAAAACTCGCCACCATGCGTATTAAACCGTTCTTTTCCGGAATATTACTCGCCTTTCTGGGTATCAGCACTGCATGGGCCCAGCCTGAGCTCCGTCGTGTAGAGCCTGCATTCTGGTGGGCCGGGATGCAGAATACCCACCTGCAACTGATGGCCTACGGCAAACAAATCTCCGACCTGAAACCCGTAGTTAACTACCCTGGCGTACGCCTTATCCAGACGGTTTCGGTTGAAAACCCCAACTACCTTTTCCTCGACCTCGACCTATCAGGGGCAAAACCAGGTACCTTTGAAATCCAATTTCAGGAAAAAGGCAAAACCCGCCTGGTCTATGCATATCGCCTGCTGGAACGGCAGCAGGAATCCGCCCAACGCAAAGGATTTGCTTCCTCCGATGTTATGTATCTCATCACCCCAGATCGCTTCGCCAACGGCGACCCTTCCAACGACACGGTTGAAGGTATGCGTGAGCGTCTCAACCGCAGCTTCAAAGGAGGCCGACACGGAGGGGATATCAAAGGCATTATTGACCGCCTCGATTATATCGCAGATATGGGCTTCACAGCCATATGGCTCAACCCCCTGCTCGAAAATAATATGCAGGAATATTCCTACCACGGATATTCCATAACCGACTTCTATAAAGTAGATCCCCGCTTCGGCAGCAATGCCCTCTACCTCGAAATGATCCATAAAGCACATCAAAAGGGCATCAAGGTCATTATGGACATGATCCTCAACCATTGCGGCTCTGAACACTGGTGGATGAAAGATCTGCCCGCCAAAGACTGGATCAACTTCGGCGGCCAGTTCGTGCCAACCAATCACCGACGGGAAACTATACAAGACCCCTATGCTTCTGCCTATGACTCCAAACGCAATTCTGACGGCTGGTTCGTGGAAACAATGCCCGATCTAAACCAACGAAACCACCTCCTCGCTACCTACCTTATCCAGAATACCATCTGGTGGATAGAATACGCCAACCTGGATGGTATCCGCATGGATACCTATCCCTATCCGGATATTCAGTTTATGGCCGACTGGAACGAAGCCCTGCTAAAAGAATATCCCTACTTCAATGTCGTCGGGGAAGAATGGACCGGCAACCCCGCACAGGTCTCCTTCTGGCAAAATGGGAAAGTCAATCCCAACGGATATACCTCTAAACTCCCCAGCCTGATGGACTTCCCCCTCCAGGAGTCCGTCCGGGATGCCATGCTGCAAAGTGAAAATGGCTGGGAAAGCGGCCTCGTTCGCATCTATCGCATGCTGGCCAGCGATTATCTATATCCTAACCCCAGTAACCTAGTCGTTTTTCCCGATAACCACGATATGGACCGCTTTTTTACAGCAGTCCGGGAAAACCTCAACTGGTTTAAACAAGGGCTCGTTTTCCTGCTGACAACCCGGGGAACCCCCCAACTCTATTACGGTACCGAAATCCTCATGACCAACACGCCCAGCGGTGACCATGGTATCATCCGAACCGATTTCCCAGGGGGGTGGCAAGGTGATGCTGTAAACGGATTTACAGGACAAGGCTTATCCGAAACCGCCCGCGAAACCCAGCAGTGGCTGCGCAAACTCCTTCAGTGGCGAAAAACTGCCTCCGTCATTCATCATGGGAAAATGCTCCATTTCGTCCCCGAACAAAGCACGTATGTGGTTTTTCGCTTCGACAACTCCAAAAAGCTGATGATCATCCTGAATAAAAACGAAAAACCCTACTCCCTCAAACTAGATCGCTTTGAAGAAGTCCTGCACGGCGCAACCAAAGCCAAGGATGTACTCAATGGTACCATTTATTCCCTCGGAACAGGAACCCTGGCCCTGCCTCCAGGAGAAGCATTAATATTGGAAATCGAATAGAAAAAGCCTGGGGCTTTTATACAGCCCCAGGCTTTTTCTTGGGGCTGTGTAAAAAGCCCCTGGCATTTCATTTGGCGGCTGACGCCGCCA
>CAZGOT010000002.1:1739-37900 GCA_964527495.1 uncultured Haliscomenobacter sp. | reverse complement strand
AAAGGCCGCTCTGAAAAAATTTTATTCTGCCGCTGAAGGCGGCAGAACACTAATGCGACAGCCTCTTTAAAATAACATTTGGCGGCGCAAGTCGCCAAATGAAAAGCCGGGGGCTTTTTACACAACCCCGAAATACTTTTTACACAACCTCAGACTTTTCAAAAAGCCTTTTCAAAAATATGTTTTGGTGGCTTGCAAATATTTCTGCCTCTTTTGGCACACTCAAGGCAAAACAAGCGGCGCAAAGATAAAGTTTCTGCAGATTTCTACCGGATGGATCCATACCAAATGCCGACAAAATAAAAAGGGAGGGCACAATCCTGCGCCCTCCGGAAGATATAGACCAATCAGGAAAGGAAATCACTATATTATTCATCCAGGGTATAGAGATGGTATTTCTCGATAATCCCCACTAAGGTTTTGGCATATCGCCTCTGTAAACTATAGCCGGATTGCTGGAGCACTTTTGCCCAGCCTTCGTAATCCTTGTTTTGACGGAGCATTTCCGGGTATTTCCTCGTCATCCAGATGCTATGTGCCCTCCAGTTTTCCCAAGCACTGGAATAGGATTTATCTGAAAAAATCCGACCAAAATGATTGTTGCTTTCCCTGGCAGCAGGATGGTCCCCTGCCCAACTCTCGCTAATGGCCTGAGCGAGTAACACACTTGCCGGAATACCATACCGCTGTGCTTCCAGACGTGCAATTTTATTGAAACGCCTGATATATTGCCGGACTTTTTGGTCATCCAATTGACGTATGCCCGCACTGCTGAAAAAGGCATCTTCCTCAAGGAGTGTTACGGGTTGTGCCATACCCATTCGCTCCTCTCCCGCACCGGGACCTGAAAAAAGTCCCTTGGTGGAAAAGCCAGTACCCTCTCTGCCGAATACATAAAGAAATACCAGGGCAAGAACCGTTAACCGAACCCAGGTTTTTTGCTGAAACCTTACAAGCTGGGCGTGCCGGAAGAAAAAATAATACCGTATGGCGACCCAAATCTGCTGGATGCCGAGAAAAAACCGCCTTATCGCTTTCAATAGGGAAAAACCCTCCGGGTCGTGATAAGGCTTGGACAGCGACCCTGATCCGGTGTTCCGACGCCCCGCAGTGCCGCTGCTGTCTGTCCAGTGATTGCTGTTTGTTTTCATGTTGCACTTTTTTCCAGTGTTATGGACCAAAAAGGGGACCTCTCGGGTGCTTTTATGCTTTTGATCCCCCTTGTATGACACAAAAATAAAACAAAAAATGTTAATTGCAAATAATAAAAACAAAAAATGTTTTATTTTTTTTGAAAAGATTTTTTCTGTACCGGGCAAAGGGTTGGTCAACTGTTTTGGCTTTTGTGGGTTTAATAATGTCTATTTCTGAAGTGATGAACAGCCTGCAATTCGAAACAAGTCCATATTTACTGCAGCATGCACACAATCCGGTAAACTGGTACGCCTGGAAACCGGAGGCCTTTGAGCGGGCGCGTGCGGAGGGGAAACCGATTCTTGTAAGCATCGGGTACTCCACCTGCCATTGGTGCCACGTCATGGAAAGGGAAAGTTTTGAAGATGCTGCTGTGGCGGAATTCATGAACCGGCATTTTATCAATATTAAGGTTGATCGGGAAGAAAGGCCGGATGTTGATCAAATACATATGGAGGCCTGCCAGGTTATTAATGGTTCCGGTGGCTGGCCTTTGAATTGTTTTCTATTGCCGGATGGTCGGCCTTTTTTTGCTGGGACGTATTATCCGCCGCGTTCTGCATACAACCGCCCTTCCTGGATGCAGCTCCTGCACCGGATTGCCCAACTGTATGCCGAGGAAAGGCAGGTAGTGGTCGAGCAGGCAGTCCGCCTTACCCAGCATATTGCCGGATCGGAAGGGGTTTTCCTGGCAGCTATGCCGGCAAACCCTGCCGACGGGCTGCACCCTGTGCTGCTATCCAATATTTTTTATGGACTGGAGAAAAATTTTGACCGGGTTTCAGGTGGTTTTGAGGGTGCGCCGAAATTTCCCTTGACCATGTCGCTTGCTTTTTTGCTGGAGTACCACTTTTATTCAGGTAATATGGAGGCCCTTCATCATGTGGGGTTTTCCCTGAAAAAAATGGCCCGGGGCGGTATTTACGACCAGTTAGGCGGGGGATTTGCCCGCTATGCTACTGACACTGGGTGGCTTATACCTCATTTCGAGAAAATGCTGTATGATAATGCCCTACTGGCAGCGCTTTTGTCCGATATGTACCGATATACGCGGGATGCTTTTTATGCAGAGATCCTGGCGGAAACGCTTGCTTTTGTGCAGAGGGAGATGACCGGGCCTGAAGGTGGGTTTTACTCGGCGCTTGATGCAGATTCCGGAGGCCACGAGGGCCTGTTTTATATTTGGACATGGTCATAACTCCATGAGGCCCTCGGTGCGGAGGCCGGATTATTCTGCGATTTCTATGGAGCTTCGCCAGAAGGCAACTGGGAAGGGAGTAATATATTATGGTGTCCGCTTGCCCTGGACGAATTTGCTGCTTCCAGGGAAATGCCAACGGAAGAACTCCGAAACCGGCTTCAGGCTGCCCGACAGGTCCTTTTTCTGCGAAGGGCAAAGCGGCAGCGCCCCGGGCTGGACAGCAAATTCCTGCTCGACTGGAACGCTATGATGTGTAAGGCCTATGCTAGGGCATTCCTCGCCTTGGGCGACCTGCGCTACCGGGATACGGCCGAGCGCAATGTCAACTTCCTGCTGACCTGCTTTCAGAAACCGGATGGGCGCGGTCTTTACCACACATATTCTGCGACTTCTGATGGCGGAAGGGCCCAGTATGATGCTTTTCTGGACGATTATG
The DNA here is from genome assembly GCA_964527495.1 of uncultured Haliscomenobacter sp. Classification (GTDB taxonomy): domain Bacteria; phylum Bacteroidota; class Bacteroidia; order Chitinophagales; family Saprospiraceae; genus JADJPL01. The sequence continues at coordinate 35,069 of CAZGOT010000002.1, read as the reverse complement.
CCTGTCTGATAGAGGCCCTGCTGGAAGTTTATTCCATTACGTTTAACCCATTTTACCTTAGGCAGGCACAAGCTTATTTAACTTATGTCCTGCAAAATTTTTACGATAGCGAATCAAAATTGTTTTATTTTACATCCGAAGCTCAGTCAGATCTCGTATTGCGCAAAAAAGAACTTTTTGACAACGCCACGCCCTCTGGTAATGCCACTATGGCCATGAACCTGTTTAGGCTGGGCACTTTACTGGGCGAACAGGGGTACAAGGAGCTTGCAGTAGAAATGCTGGCCAGGATAAAGGACAGTATGGAGCGATTTCCTTCGTCCTTCCCACGTTGGGCCAGTGTGGCGTGCCGGGTTGTTTACCCGCCTTTCGAGGTAGCGGTTACGGGTCCGGATGCTGGGAGTACCGCCATCGCCCTGCAGGAACAGTATCTGCCGAATGTTGAAATCATGGCAGCGGAAAAACCCGTTTCCGATTTTCGCTTGCTTGCCGGCCGGGAGAACCCTGTGCACACACGTATATATATATGTAAGGATTTTACCTGCAGGATGCCGGTTGATAATGCCGAAGCTGCCCTGGCAGAGTTGAAGCCTTCCTGGATAGAAAAGGATTCCGCTTCTGTTGCTGGATAAACCTAATGCTATGTGGAAAAAAATATCGGTTCTTTTCAGGTGGTTAGATAATGCCAATGGAAAAAATTTGGCAAAATGCCTTTCCATGTATAGCCTTACCGGAATACTTTCCTTAGTTTTAATGATGCCTGTTCTTGTAGGGGCACAGCAGGCTACCCAATCGAGCTTGGGGCTGTTGAACCCATTTCAGTGGAACCCTGCGTTTGCAGGCATACAGGGTAAAGCTGGGGCAAGCCTGGGGGCGCGACTCCAGTGGACTGGACTGGAGGGCGCTCCGGTAACCCAGGTAGTCAATTTCCATGCCCCTTTTGAAATCCTCGGTGGTGGGCTAGGATTGAAAATGGAAAATGATGCTTTAGGAGCGGCTCAAAGTCTGCGTGCCCTGATTGCCTATAATTACCAACTTCCCCTGGGGGAGGGCGTGCTGGGAATGGGCGTTGGGGCGGGAATAGTGCGACGGATTCTTGATGGGAGTAAACTACGGACGCCGGAGGGCAGCTACCTGGATAATTTTGCCGATCACCGCGACGCTTTGCTCACGCTGGGCAGGATGCAGGGGGCCGCACTGGTATTGGAAGCTGGCGTATATTACTATAGCCCACGCTTTGAAGTGGGGTTTGCACTGTCAAATGTCAATCGCCCCGGGATAGGTATGGGTACTTTCCAGTGGTCGGAGATCCCGGTTTTTTTTGCTAATGCTACCTATAATATTGAACTTTCCCCTACTTTTGCCGCCCAATCGGCGCTTTGGGCCCGGGGGGATCGTACACAGGTGCAAACAGATTTAGCATTGATTTTTCAATACAAACAAAATATATCTGTTGGTGCTTCGTTAAGGGGATATGATTCCGACAGCCTCGATGCCCTTGCTTTCATCGCCGGTTTTCAACTCAGTGAAAAACTTCGCCTCGCTTATGCCTGGGACTGGACCCTTTCGCCTTTACAGCAGGCCAGTAGCGGTTCCCATGAACTGCTGCTTACCTATGCCCTGCCTAAAATCCTGGGACGCCTCCGGCTACCACCTATCATTTATAACCCCCGTAATTTGTAGGAACCTGGTTTTTGCGCAGGGATTCTCAAACTTTATATCCTTTTTTGATAATAAGTTTTGCCCGGATTGCGTTAGCAATTTGCCTTTTCAACCTAAATCCTGACGGTCTGGCCGCATTTTCTCAGCTTTACTTTTTAAAATTTTCGAAACCATCTATATTTACGGCGCTTTTTTAAAGCCCGGATTAAATCTGAAGGAAAACTCAGAAGTAAATATGAAAAACGTACTTAAGTCCTCGCTGGTTATTTTGCTTTTCTCCCTTTATTCCTGCGGCAGTCAGGAAAATGGTGAGCTCACTGGCGCGCTGGACCGCCCCTCCTGGTCCCCTATCAATCCCTTTGGTATGGTTTATGTGCCCTCCGGTACCCTAATGGTCGGCCCAAGTGACCAGGATGTGAATAGCACCTATGTCCAAAGACCCAAGCAAATTTCTATCCAGGGCTTTTATATGGACGAAACGGAAATCACCAATAATGAATACCGGCAGTTCGTAGAGTGGGTCCGGGATTCGCTGGCCCGCAACCTCCTGCCCGATTTACGAGATCCGGATGATCCAGATGGAAAACGCCTGGACTGGAAAACCCGAATTGACTGGGAATCCGATGAGCTTGAGGAGCTGTACCTCGCCGACGGAGACTTATTCCTGGGTAGAAAACTGTTGGATGTCAGCAAGTTTATCTATGAATACGAATGGTTTAACTGGGAAAAGGCCGCTGTTGCGCCACGCCGCAGCGCTAATGATAAAAATGCGCCCAAAATCAAGGAGTTCACAGAGAAAGAATCGGTGAACATCTATCCGGATACGTTGGTCTGGATCCGCGACTTTGCATATTCTTATAATGAGCCGATGGCCCGCCAGTATTTTTCCCATCCCGCTTATGACGATTACCCCGTCGTTGGCGTCAACTGGGCCATGGCTAAGGCTTTTACCCATTGGCGTACGCATTTGTACCTTTCCGCACAGGGAGGGGGCAAATCAGTGGTCAATTCAGAAGATTTTCGCCTGCCCTCTGAACACGAATGGGAATATGCGGCCCGCGGGGGCCATGAACTTGCCCCTTATCCCTGGGGAGGTCCTTATATCCGCAATGCAAAAGGTTGCCTCCTGGCTAATTTTAAACCTGGCCGTGGGGATTATCCCGAAGATGGTGGCTTGTATACGGTTAAAGCAGATGCGTATTTCCCCAATGATTATGGCTTGTATAATATGTCGGGCAACGTTTCTGAGTGGACCAACAGTGCTTACCACGAAAATTTTTACGCTTTCATGAGCGACCTGAACCCCAACTACACCTATAATGCACAGGATGAAGAGAATAAGGCCAATAAGCGCAAAGTAGTGCGCGGGGGCTCCTGGAAGGATATTCAATACTTCCTCCAAACAGGTACCCGTGACTGGGAATATCAGGATACTACAAAAGCATATATCGGCTTCCGTTGTGTACTGACCTTCCTCGGCAGGTCCGTTAACGATTTCTGATCCGTCTGGTCTGGTCAAAAAAATTAAGGATATTGTGCCCCCGGCACAATATCCTTTCGCATAAATACATTTTTTCAATCGGCAAATTCATTTGCTAACCCACTAAATACCGTATAAAATGGCAAATTTTGTAAAATCTGCAGGTTTCAAGTACTTCAAAAATCTTTTGATCGGCGTCGGCGCGTCAGTCGTCCTTCTGGGGGCACTCTTCAAAATCCAGTCCTGGCCCTACGCAGATGAAATGCTGACCGGAGGTATGATTACAGAAGCTATCTTGTTCTTCTTCTTAGGCATTATCGGCCCCGAGAAGGATTACTACTGGGAAAAATTGTATCCCGGCCTGGATAAGTACAACCTGCCTATCGAGCCACTGACCAATGCACCTGTTGGTATCGCCGAAACGGCAAAATCTTCCGTACCACAGCTCAATGGCGAAGTGGTAGAACAACAACTCGGCGGTATGCTTTCCGAGCTCCAGGTCATGTCCAAAAGCCTTTCTTCACTGAAGGCACTCCAGGAGGTTGACTTCTCCGGTACAAAAGACCAGCTCAAGGCTATGACCAATTTTTATTCCAAGCTCAACGAAGCAATGGCCGATCTCCAGGATTCAGTGGAGGAGACTAAAGTCTATAAAGATCACCTGAGCGAGTTGAACAAGAACATCGGTCGCCTCAACAACAGCTATGCTACCTTGAACAATGTCTATGGCGGCGTAATTGCTGCAATGGCCAGTGTAAGCAAGCAGGGTTAATTCTGATCTTTCTTTTTTCGCCTCAGTTAATACACCGCAACTACCTCGCTTAATCCACGGATTAGCAAAATCTGCGCATCAGGGGTCCTGAAAAAAGATTTTGCATGGCAGGTAGTCGCACCCTTATTTTTTCAACCGAAAAATTCCAGACTATGTCCATTCCAAAGGAGCCCCGGCAGTTAATGATCAACCTCATGTATCTGGTATTGACTGCCATGCTGGCCCTCAATGTTTCTGCCAAAATTATCAATGCCTTTTTCGTGATTGACAGAGGCATCAAGAACAGTAACGAAATCTTCGACAAATCGAATGCATTCGCGCTGTCTTCGCTCGCTAAAAGTGTGGAACAGGACGCCGAGCGCTACCAGCCTCTGCTTAAAGCCGCCCAGGAAACAAAAAGTACGGCTACAGATTTCAACGCTTATGTGGAATCTCTCCGCGCTGCTATGGTAAATGAAACTGGCGGCTATTATACTGCTGAGGAGGATGAAGAACACGCTGGCCAGCCTAAGGGGATGAAAAATAAAGATATCACTACCCGCTATCTGGTAAACGAAGGCAAGGGGGCAGAGTTGGAGCAGCGCATCAACGAAACCAGGGAAAAACTGGTGAAGCTCATGCGCTCCCAGATTGGTACCCCAGGTACCGCAATTACGGCAGAAACGGTAGCCGAACTGGAAAGAAGTATCTCCCTGAAGGTAGACGATACATGGAAAAGAGATAAGTCGGCCCAAAAGAAAAATAAGAATATTGACTGGGCTTCTTATACGTTCAACCAAATGCCCCTCGCTTCGGTCTTCCCGCTCCTGACCAAGATCCAGAACGATATGAAGAGTTCAGAGGCTGCCATCCTCAATTATCTTGTCGGACAGGTAGGGGCAACTACGTTCAAAGTGGACCAGTTTATTCCGATTTCTTCTGCAAGGAAAAGCTATATCATCGCCGGGGAAAATTATGAGTCCGAAATATCCGTCGGCGCCAGCTCCAAGTCTATTACCGACAACGTAGTTATAAGCGTTGATGGCCGTCCGCTAAAGGTAGAAAATGGCGTGGCAAAATATACCGCAGGTTCTTCGAATACTGGCCTGAGGACGTATAAGGTGGATGTGTCGCTCACCAATCCGACGACCAAAAAGCGGGAAACCTATTCCAAGGTCTTCGAATACGAAGTGGGCCGCCGCAGTGTAACGGTCTCCGCAGATAAAATGAATGTTTTCTATATCGGCGTGGATAACCCGATTTCCGTCGCTGCCTCGGGGGTATCAACCAACACGTTGCGGGTATCTGCTAATGGGGGCGGTATTTCCCTGCAGCCCAATGGTCTCGGAAAATTTATTGCTACGGCGAAATCCCCAACAAATGATGCCGAAATTGTGGTCAGTGGGGAAGGCTTGCCTCCGACTACCTTCAAGTTCAGGGTCAAGCGCATACCAGATCCGGTCGCTAAATTGGGTACTTCGGCAGGTGGCGAAATCGGTAACGGAGAGTTTAAAGCCCAGTCAGGTTTAGTGGCTATTTTGGAAAATTTTGATTTTGATGCCCGTTGCGCAATCCAAGGTTTTAACCTGATTTATGCGGCACCCCGTCAGGACCCAAAAGATATCAGCAATCCTGGTGCATCGTTTGGTGCAGAAGCCCGTGCGGAAATAAATAAGGCAAAGCCAGGCGACCGCTACTTTTTCGATAACGTGCGGGCAAAATGTCCGGGTGATGAGGGAACAAGAAAAATCAATTCGCTGGTCTTTAAAATCCGGTAATAAAAGCCGTTGCTAGAGCAACTTGAGAGGGAAAAGTTAAAAATCCCTTTTAACTATGTTGCTCTATAATTTTAAGACGGAATTGCCGTTCTTTTGGTAATAAAAACACAATATCCAATGAAATTTGCATGGAAATCCCTTGTGCTTATCCTTAGTGCAGCCTTTTTCACCAGGCCTGCTTTAGCGCAATCGTTGCCGGGTAATATTATGACGACAGAGTCGGGACGGCAATTGCGCCCGGCCCCACTGGACGATATTACGGAAACGACGACGATTACCCGCCGTATCCTGGCTTATGATACCCCCCGGGAAGCAGATGTCTTCTGGAAAAGGCGGGTCTGGCGTATCATTGATGTACGCGAAAAAATGAACCTGCCGTTTGCTTACGAAAAAAGGCCCTTGATCCAGGTGATGTTGGATATGATTACAAAAGGCGTGGAAGATCCCGACAACCCTCTGCCGCCTTTGCGGGCTTTTAGCGAAGAGGATTTTAAAACAGAATTGGATACCGCTACGCTTTATTCCAAATTGTACAGAGTCGATACGGTGGATTATGTAAATCCAGAAACTTTTGAGGTCTCTAAGAAGATTGTCAAGAATGATTTCAATCCTAAGGCTGTCGAGCGCTACCGGATAAAAGAGATTTATTACTTCGACAAGGAGGCCTCAGTGATGAAGGTGCGCATCCTGGGTATTGCGCCAGTGTCCCAGGTGCGGACCAGCAGTGGGGAAGTTGTCGGCGAAGGAGCACTCTTCTGGATTTATTATCCCGAAGCCCGTGAATACCTTGCCCGCGAGCAGGTATTCAATGAGGGGAACGATGCCAGTCCCCTATCCTGGGAAGACCTTTTGGAACAGCGCTTTTTCTCCAGCTACATCTATAAGGCTTCCAATGTGAAAGATGAACGCCTGGAGGATAAATTCGCCAGCCGCCGCGACCTCCTGATGGCGTCAGAGAAGATCAAGAACGATATTTTCAATTTCGAACAAGATCTCTGGACGTACTGATCCATGGTTCGTGTAAAAAGGACGGCCTCCGTCCTTTCTACACGAACCCATAAAATTTTTTAAAACGCTTATTTCATTGATTTTGCGAAGCAAAATCAATGAAATAAGCGTTTTAAAAAAATATTCTATGGCGGCGCAAGCCGCCAAATATCCAAATGTAGGAAGCCTTTTTTCCTTTTGCCCGGCAAAAGGAAAAAAGGCTTCCTGCATTTTACATCATATAGTCCCATGCCGTTTCGCAGGCACCGAACTGCTCGCAATATTCCACCAGGGCGACATAAAACGGGGAGCGGCAGATAGTGGCGCTATCCCCTATAATCACGAGTTGTTTCCTGGCCCGGGTCATGGCCACGTTCATGCGGCGGAAGTCCTGGAGGAACCCAATATCCCCTTTGGAGTTGGAGCGCACCAATGAAATATAGACCACATCTTTTTCCTGTCCCTGGTAGCCATCAATCGTATTTACTTCGATAGGGAGCTTTTGGAGCAGTGTATCGTTTGCCAGATGTTCCTGCATATAGGCCACTTGTTCCCGGTAGGGAGAGATAATAGCTACCGAAGGATATTCTTTTTCCACAAACGCATCTACGAAAAAATAGAGGTGTTCGCAAAGGATGCGGAACTCATCCGGGTTAAAGCGGCTTTGGTATGCGGGGTTGACTTGTTCTTCAAAGCCACAGCCTGCAGTGTCAATAAACAGAAGGGGGCGTTTGTCGCCAGCGGGCAAACTGCGTGCGGCAACGGAGGGGTCGGCCTGGAGGCGGTTTTGGTAGAAATATTGGTTGGAAAACCCCATAATTGCCTGGTGCATGCGGTACTGGACATCCAGGAGGGTTGCCTCCATGGACTGTTGCAGGCATTTTTCCATGAGGGTAATATTCAGGCCCCTACGGGCAGCTTCCAGCGATTTCACGGTGGGGGGCAGTTGGTGGGGATCACCCGTGAGTACTACACGGGAGGCTTTACTAATGGGAATCCAGGTGGCAGGCTCGAGCGCTTGTGCAGCTTCATCCACTACTATGGTACGGAACTTCCGATTTTCAAGTACAGGATGGGCAGCCCCTACCAGTGTGCAGGTGATGACCTGTGCGGTATCGAGGATTTGTTCGATCAGGCGCTCTTCCATCTGGTTGGCCCAGGCAGCAAGTTCGCGCGCCTCTTGCCAGAGGTCTTGTTTTTCCTGGCGCTCTTCTGCGCCAAAGTGGCGGCGATAGCGCTGCGCTTGTCGCCTGAGCTCGGCAGCCCGGACTTTTATTTTCCGAATATTTCGGCTTTCCGGATGTTGGGCGACCAATGCATCGAGCGTGTGTTGCAAGAGGCCTTCTTCAACTCTGGAAATATTACCCACGCGCACTACGTTTAACCCTTCCTCAAAAAGGCGTTCGGTCAGTAAATCTACAGCGGTATTGCTGGGAGCGGTAACTAATACGGTTTGTTCCGTTTGGCAAAGTAGCCGGACTGCCTGGACCAGCGTAGTTGTTTTTCCCGTACCTGGTGGTCCATGGACGAGTGCAAGGTCTTGGGCGGAGAGAATTTGCTGTACGGCTTTTTTTTGGGAATCGTTCAACCGGGGAATATCCGGAACGGGCCCTAAAGGGTAGAAGGATGCGGGCTTTTCCCCAAGAAAAATAGCCCGAAGCTCCGCCAATCGCCCTTTTTTTGCTGTGATGACCTTGTTCAGTGCCTTTTCCATTTCCTGGTAGGTGCGTTCATCAAAGGCGATTTGTACAGCGACCTGGCCATTCTCTAACCAGTCGGGAAAATCCCGGGCCTGGAGGATAATTTTCATCCGGTCTTTATCCACGAAGTATACTACTCCGCCCCGATCGGGGTTCCGCTCGTGTGGTGCCATGGAGAAGAGGGTAACGGATTTACCTGGGCGGAACTGATGTGCCTCCCCCTGGAGTACAGTCCTTTCCACCACTACAAAAGCCCTTTCACCAATGGCATATCCTTTCTGGATTATTTTCAGGGGAAACCAGGCATAGCCCTCTTTTCGCCTGGCAGGAAGCGGTAGGCGTTCCATTTTGCGCTTGTAAGCTTCAAAGTCTTCCGCTTTCTCCAGTTGCAGGAGTTCCTGCAGTTCGAATAATTCTTTCAGTTCCTTCATTGCTATTTTCGAGTAGCTGCGCTGCCCAGGCAACCCATTTTTGACTTAACCCCAAATATAGGGAATGGTTGAGGGAAGGAGTTATGATGGATCCTGTCCTAAAATAATTATTGGCGACGCAAGCCGCCAAAAGACTTTTCGAACAGCCTCTTCAAAACTTTCTTTCGTCGCCGCAGGTGGCGGAATATGAATGCGAGAGGTATAAATTTTCCTTTTCAGGTGACGAAAATCATAGGCAAAACGTCCTGGTTGCGCTAAGTTTATCCCATTAACTATTTAGCGCATGTAAAAAACGATGCTTATGCGTTCTCCTGAAGCGGATTTGACCAAGGCGACCAATCTTTTTGACCATGGCGAAAGCACCGGGGCAATCCGGTCACGGATACCAGTTTATCAGGATTTTCTTCCGCCCTGCAACCGTGCCTGTCCGGCAGGGGAGAATATCCAAGCCTGGCTGGCCGATGCCCAGGCCGGAAATTATTTTGCTGCTTTTCAAAAACTGGTGGAAGATAATCCCTTTCCTTCCATTAGCGGCAGGATATGCGTGCGTCCCTGTGAAACCGGGTGCAATCGCACCCAAATTGACGAAAGGGTAAATATCCATGCGGTGGAAAGGTTTATCGGCGATAAAGGAATAGAAGAAAAATGGGAAATAGCCTATACCCCGATTCCAGGGGGAAAACGGGTATTGGTAGTAGGCGCTGGCCCCGCTGGTTTATCTGCTGCCTACCATCTCACCAGGATGGGGCATACAGTCGAAATTTATGAAGCCCTTGACCAGCCGGGGGGGCTACTGCATTTTGGGATTCCTTCGTATCGGCTTCCCGCAGATATCCGGGATGCGGAAATCGGGCGACTGAAAGCAATGGGTATAAGGTTTCACTTTAATCGAAAAGTATATGATGTGCTGACAGAAAAACAGCTAGGAAGATTCGATGCGGTTTTTCTGGGGATTGGGGCGCAGGCCAGCAAAAGAGAAGCTATTGTACTGCATAACCCAGTCCCGGTACTGGATGCATTTAAAGTTTTGCATGCCCTTGCTATCGGGCAAGTGCCTAATTTGGGCAAAAGCGTAATCGTCTATGGCGGAGGGAAGCTGGCACTTTATCTGTCCAGGGTTATGCGCCGACTGGGGGTAGACTCCAAGGTCTTGTACAGTGGCGACAAAAAGCTGATGCCAGCCTACGATTTTGAGGCCGACGATGCGATTGCCGAAGGAATTGATGTGCAATTGCTGCGTAGCATCCGGCAAATTGATGGTAACAGCTTTTCGGTGGAAATTATGCAACTGGATAATGGAAAGATCACGGGCACTGGAACTTTCGAAACCGTAGAAGCAGATGCCCTTATCCTCGCTACCGGGCAGGAATCAGATACTACTTTTTTACAAAATGCAGATGGAATCAGGCTTAAGGAAGACGGCACCATCCTCGTAGATGAAGGCCGTATGACGGGCTATCCCGGTATTTTTGCTGGTGGGGATGTCATTGGGGGGGAAAGAGGGGTGGTAATAGCGATTGGACATGGCAGAAAAGCGGCCAAATATATAGATGCATTTTTAAAAGGAGAGGTTTATCAGAAACCAGAGAAGCATGGGACGGCATTGTTCCGGAAAATGCACCTTTGGTATAAAACCGATGCTCCTCAGCAGGAGCAGGAAAAGCTTCCGCCTGCTGTAGCAATCAAAAGTTTTGAGGAAGTGGTTGCAGGCCTGTCCGAAAAGGAAGCCCGCTACGAGTCTATGCGCTGTCTGAGCTGTGGAAATTGTTTCGAATGTGATGGCTGTTATGGTGCCTGTCCGGAAGATGCGATTATTAAACTTGGACCTGGCAAGCGCTATACATTTGATTATGAGGCTTGTACTGGCTGTGCGGTATGCTTTGAGCAGTGTCCTTGCTTTGCCATAGAGATGATACCAGAGGCCTGAGCGTCATTCTGAACGGAATGGAGGTATAAAATTATACCCCGGTCAAAAGAAGCTGCCTTCAGCGCCGGAAAGTAGCAGGAGAAACGGATTTATAAGCACAGCACCGGGTAAGTTGAAAAATTTTTGTCACACAAGCCCCCAAAATCAGTTTGCGATGTCAGCAGCACAACAACAGAAAAGTATTGCGATGATTGATGGCAATGAGGCCACTGCTTACACGGCTTACCGTGTGAATGAGGTATGTGCCATTTATCCTATTACTCCATCCTCTAACATGGCAGAGTTTGCCGATGAATGGGCAGCAAAGGGCATCCGGAACATCTGGGATGTCGTACCGGAGGTCATTGAAATGCAGAGTGAAGGGGGGGCTGCAGGGGCAGTGCATGGGGCGCTACAGACGGGTTCTCTTACCACAACCTTTACGGCATCCCAAGGTTTGATGCTGATGTTGCCCAATATGTACAAAATTGCCGGGGAGCTTACCCCAACAGTTTTTCATATTGCTGCCAGGGCACTGGCAGCCCAGGGACTCTCAATTTTTGGCGATCACCAGGATGTTATGGCCGCCCGTGCCACCGGTTTTGCCATGTTGAGTTCAGCCAGTGTACAAGAAGCCCATGATTTTGCTCTGATTGCACAAGCTGCGAGCCTACGCTCCAGGGTTCCCTTTCTGCATTTTTTCGATGGTTTCCGAACTTCCCATGAAGTCAATAAAGTGGATTTGCTGAGCGCAGCACAAATCCGGGAAATGATACCGGAAGAAGGGGTTTTTGCGCATAGGTCGCGGGCCATGAACCCCGATCGGCCTTTTGTACGGGGTACTGCCCAAAACCCCGATGTATATTTCCAGGGCAGGGAGGCTGTAAACCCCTTTTACCAGGCTACGCCGGGTATTGTCGCAGAGGTAATGGAAAAGTTTGAAGGGGTAACAGGCAGGAAATACGGCCTTGTAGAGTATTCTGGCGACCCCCAGGCAGACCGGGTGATCATCCTGATGGGTTCGGGAGGAGAAACGGCTGTTGAAACTGCACTCGCGCTTAATCAGCAGGGGGAGCATACCGGGGTGCTGCAGATACGGTTGTACCGGCCTTTCCCGGCATCGTATTTCCTCGATGCCCTTCCTTCCAGTGTACAGGCAATTGCCGTTATGGACCGGACTAAAGAACCAGGTGCCAGTGCAGAGCCGTTGTTTCAGGATGTGATGTCTGCCTTGGTATTGGCTTTGCAAAAGGGGAAAATTTCCCGCTTACCGCAATTATGTGGGGGAAGGTATGGCCTTTCTTCCAAAGAGTTTACCCCTGCAATGGTAAAAGGCATTTTTGATGAACTCAAAAAGCCGGATCCAAAAACACAATTTACTATTGGGATTAATGATGATATTTCGTTTACCAGTCTGGATTATGACCCTTCCTTCACGCTGGATGAATCCCGTTGGACGCAGGCCATGTTTTTTGGTTTGGGTGCTGACGGTACTGTTGGAGCAAATAAAAATAGCATCAAAATCATTGGGGAAAATACACCTTTGTACGCTCAGGGATATTTTGTGTATGATTCAAAAAAATCCGGAGCCCGAACGGTTTCGCACCTTCGATTTGGGCCCAGTCCTATCCGGGCGCCTTATCTGCTCAACCAGGCTGATTTCATTGCCTGCCATCAGTTCAACTTTACGCAAAAGGTCGAAATGCTGCGGCGGGCGAAAACTGGTGCAACGTTTTTGCTGAATAGCCCTTTCCCGCCTGAAACGGTTTGGGATCAGTTGCCAGGTAATATCCAGCAATCTATAATTGATAAAAAGCTGAAGTTTTATGTTATAGATGCCACTGCTGTGGCAAGGGACAATGGTATGGGCTCCCGGATCAATACCATTATGCAAACTTGCTTTTTCGCCCTTTCCGGCGTGTTGCCGCGGGAAGAAGCGATTGCCCAAATCAAGGGAGCAATTGAAAAAACGTATAAAAAGAAAGGCAAAACAGTAGTCGAAAAGAATTTCCAGGCAGTTGATGCTACTTTGGATCACTTGTTTGAAGTTCAGGTACCCGGAAGGGTGACCTCCCTGACTTCTCTCGGAGCGGTAGTTCCGGAGGCTGCTCCGCCTTTTGTTAAGGAAGTTACGGCGCTTATGATGGCCGACCGTGGCGATGAACTGCCAGTCAGCAAAATGCCTCTCGATGGGACATTTCCCAGTGGTACAACTCAATGGGAAAAGCGCAATGTCAGTGACCTGGTAGCGATTTGGGAACCCGAATTGTGTATTCAGTGTGGAAATTGTGCTTTTGTATGCCCCCATAGCGTGATACGCGCGAAATTTTTTAACGAAGGTTTTCTGGAGGAGGCACCGCAGGGGTTTAAATCTGCACCTATCAATGCGCGGGGTTTTCCGGAGACGAAATATGCCCTGCAGGTTTATCTGGAAGATTGTACTGGATGTGAACTTTGTGTCGAAGCCTGTCCCGCAACCGATTCTCACGACCGGACGAGGAAGGCAATCAATATGGGGGATAAAGCGCCAATACTGGAGCAGGAACGCAGGAATATCGGATTTTTTGAAGCTTTGCCATGGAATGACCGCAGCAGGGTCAACTTCTCCATCGTCCATGGGGCGCAGTTCCTGGAGCCTTTGTTTGAATTCTCGGGGGCATGTGCCGGCTGTGGCGAAACGCCCTATATCAAATTGCTTACACAGTTGTTTGGGGAGCGCCTCCTCGTAGCCAATGCGACTGGCTGCTCCTCTATTTTCGGGGGTAATTTGCCAACTACGCCCTGGGCAGCCAACGCCAAAGGCAAGGGGCCAAGTTGGTCTAATTCCCTGTTTGAGGACAATGCCGAATTCGGGCTCGGGATGCGGATTACGGCGGATAAGCAAATGGAATATGCCGGGATGCTTCTCGGCAAACTCGCGCCAAAAATCGGTCAAGACCTGGTGGACGCCCTCATGGGTTCCCCTCAGGTAAACGAATCGGAAATTCAGGACCAGTATCAGAAGGTAGAAGAATTGCTCAAAAGGCTAAAAGAGATTGCAGACCCCGAAGCACGACAATTGGAATCAGTGGCAGGCCAATTAGTCCACCGGAGCGTCTGGCTGGTGGGTGGGGATGGCTGGGCCTACGATATCGGTTATGGTGGTCTGGATCATGTCCTGGCTACCGGGCGCAATATCAACGTGCTGGTACTGGACACTGAGGTATACTCGAATACCGGTGGTCAGATGTCTAAAGCAACGCCAACAGCTGCATCGGCAAAATTTGCAGCAGCAGGAAAGCGGGTGGGCAAAAAAGACCTTGCCATGCAGGCGATTTCTTATGGCAATGTGTATGTGGCCCGAGTGGCTTTTGGGGCTAATCCACAACAGACCTTGCTGGCTATCCGGGAAGCAGAAGCTTATAACGGCCCTTCTCTGATTTTGGCATACAGCCATTGTATCGCCCACGGCATCAATATGCAGGAAGGTTTGGACCAGCAGCGCCGTGCGGTGGAAAGTGCCTACTGGCCCTTGTTGCGATATAATCCGGAGCTTCGAAAAAAGGATAAAAACCCCTTTATCCTGGATTCCCCCAGGCCAACAACGGCACTCAAGGATTATGCGTACCGGGAAATGCGCTACCGGCAGCTAACGCTCACTAATCCCGTTGAAGCGGAGGAGTTGATGAAACTTGCCCAGCAACTCGTTAACCTGCGCTGGAAAACCTATGAAGAAATGGCAACGAAAAAAGCTTCGGATTTTACGCCCGTGGCGTAATTGTGCGCATAGAAGTTGTGTAAAAAGGTTCCCCTGCCAGCCAAGGGAGCTGTCAGCAGGAGGCAAAATACTTAGGAGAGGGCTTAGTGGTTAAGGAACAAAATCTCTTTCTGGCGGCCGAAGCATTTTTCACCCTTTCAAAGCAATGCTCAAAAGGCGTTTAAAAAATATAAATATGGATTTAAGGACGCATTATATGGGTATTCCCTTGCGCTCGCCACTTGTGGTATCCGCTTGTCCACTTTCAGAAGACCTGGACAATATTCTCCGGATGGAAGATGCCGGGGCAGGTGCCGTGGTGCTTTTTTCCTTATTTGAGGAGCAGATCCGCATGGAGGAAATGGGGCGGGAGGCCTTGTTGGCTGCCACTTCTAATGTCTTTGCAGAGGCCAGTGGATATTTTCCTTCCTTAGAGGAATTTCATTTTGGAGCAGATCAATACCTGGAGCATATCCGCATGGCCAAGGAGCGCACAGGAATTCCGATCATCGCCAGTCTGAACGGGACTACACCCGAAGGTTGGGCCACCTTTGCCCGGGATATGGAAGAAGCAGGGGCTGATGGGCTGGAGGTCAATATTTTCTACATCCCTGCGGATATCCGCCTGAGTTCGGAAATGGTAGAACAGCGCTATCTGGATATCATCCGTATCTTGAAAAGCACTGTGCGCATTCCACTGGCAGTAAAACTCAATCCATATTTCAGTTCTATGGGTAATATGGCGATGCGGATGGCGACAGCAGGTGCGGATGCCCTGGTGCTGTTCAATAGGTTTTATCAGCCGGATTTTGACATCGAACGCTTGCAGGTGCTTTCGGATTTGCAGTACAGTACAGCCAATGAAATCCGCCTGCCTTTGCTCTGGCTCGCCATTTTGTATGGGAAAGTGCCTGTTTCCCTCGCAGCTACCACTGGAGTACAGGGTGCGGAAGAAGCTATAAAATACCTGCTCGCTGGTGCAGATGTCGTAATGACGGCTTCGGCATTGTACAAATATGGAATTGAACACCTGGCCGTCATACAAAAGGAAATGGAAGACTGGATGCGCAGACAGGGATTCTCTTCAGTGGAATCGTTCAGGGCGGTGATGAGCCAGCGCAACATATCCAACCCCGAAGCGTATGAGCGGGCTAATTATATCCGAATCCTGGAATCGGAAAAAGGCCGCTGAAACAAGCGGGGGAAGATGCCTGTTAATTATTATAAATGAAAGGATTCACGTTGTTCCTAGATCGGGATGGGGTTATTAATGATCGCCAGGTGGGTCGTTATGTCCTCACGTGGAGGGAATTCCGGTTTATCCCGGGTGCCCTGGAAGCACTCCGCTTTTTTGCAGGGTATTTTGGCCGTATCATTGTGGTTACCAACCAGCAGGGAATTGGAAAGGGACTGATGACGGAGGAGGATATCCAGGATATTCACAAGCGGATGCTATCCGAGATTGTGCAGGCAGGCGGTAGGATAGACGGCATTTATTTTTGTCCCGACCTGAAGGAAAAGCCGGATAATTGCCGCAAACCAAATCCGGCAATGGCGTTGCAGGCGCAACGCGATTTCCCGGAAATTGAGTTTTCCAGGTCGGTGATGGTTGGGGATTCTATCAGCGATATGGATTTTGCCTCCCGGCTGGGCATGCGTACGGTCTTGATTGAAGGGAAAGCCGAGGAAGCCCTGGAACTTGAAAATGCTGCTGAGAGGCTGCATTTTCGGTATGAAAGCCTATCGGCTCTTGCCTTGGCTTTGCCATTTCTGGAATAGCTTTCTGCTGTTCGGGGTCATCTCATAAGCCATTCAGGGATTGTGTAAAAAGTATTCCGCCGCTTTCGGCGGCGAAATAAAATTTTGAACGAATGACATTTGGCGGCGTCAGCCGCCAAAGAATATTAAAAAGGGGTTGTGTAAAAAGTGTTCCGCCGCCTTCGGCGGCGAAAGGAAATTTTGAACGCACACTGTTTTCATTGATTTTGCGAAGCAAAATCAATGAAAACAGTGTGCGTTCAAAATATTGTTTGGCGGCGTCAACCGCCAAATGACGGCCCTAGGCCTTTTTACACAACCCCATACTATTGGGACAACCCCAAAAAATTTCATACATCTCCACATTGTACTAAACAAACCAGATTCAGCATGTCGCTTAACGGGTCAGTGCAGCACAAACCTCGTCAATCATGTGGCTTTCTTTGCGGATGAACGCCATAGCTATATCTTTCAGTGCCTGCATATTCGAATCGGATACATCTGACATTTCGGAATTTTGGGCTGGGATATCGGGGCTGAGTCGGTAGTAATGTTTTTGACCATCGCGGGTAGGAGGCAGGATATACTGCATTTGATAGTCTACCGATTCCGAAACTCCCTGCATGAGGATATCGAGCATTGGGCGTGCCCATCCGACAAGGCCCCAGTCCTTGGCCTCCGCGTAGGGATAAGATTGCCGGCACTGCCCGGTGCCCAGGGAGAGCATGAAAAAATCCGGTGCCTGCTCCGGGGAGAGATACTCCGGCAACCCGGCACTGAAATCGCGGCCACCAGATGTAACTGTTTCCTGGGGACTTTCTATACTTCGGGATTGAGTAGCACTATACTGTTCCTGATAATCTCTCCAACGCTTTACATTGATAGCTTCAGAGTAAGCGAGCAGGGCTGGGTTGTTGGCGAAGACACCACCATCTACCAGGGCAAGATGCTTATAGTGGCGGTTGGAGAGCGGATGGGGTTCGAAATAGGTTGGGGCTGCAGAGGTTGCCCGGGCAATGTCGCGGAGGTGGAAATTTTCCTGGTGGGGGTTTAGCTTAGCCTCCCGGGAGAGGAAATAAAAAGGTTTGCGGTGCTCAATATCATAAGAAGTAATCAGCAATTCTGTTCGGGTACTCTTAAGTTCGGCATCCCCAAAGTAACTCTCCAGCACTTCTTCCAATCCGTGGTGGTAGTAGGATTCGTCGAGTAAGCTACCCACAGCAGGGACCAGGTGCTTTTTTTGAAAAATTTTCTGGCCGTTTTCCTCGTAGAGTCCGGCAATTTTTTTGGCGGAATAAGGTTTACCTGTTTGGGGATCATCAACATTAAGGCCAACTGCGATGATGCCTCCGGTGGAAGTCCCGGCGAGCAGATCAAAAAGTTCTGAAATTTTTTTGCCCGTGCGTTCTTCGATTTCGGTAAGGATAAGGGCAGGGATGAGGCCGCGGATGCCTCCGCCGTCAATAGAAAGGATTTTGATTGCCATAGGGTATGTATTTTACAGGTTAAATAAGGACGACTTCGGTGGCGCCATGCCCATATTTAGGGTGGTACTCATTTTTAAAGGTGATGGCTTCGGGCATGCGGAGCAGGCGAGAGGCGATGACATCGCGTAGCCTGCCTTTTCCGATTCCGTGGATGATGAACACCCGCTCCATGCCAAGGCGGATAGCTTTATCCATATATTCTTCAAAAACGCGAAGTTGGAGCTGCAGAATTTGTGCATTGGAGAGATGCGTGGATTCCGGGGCCAGTTTTTCGATGTGGAGGTCGAGTTCGATAGAAAATTCAGCGGCTTCCCGGACTTCATGCTTCGTCCGGTAGGGTTTTTGTGGTTGTTGCAATACTGCTGTTTTTGGCGCATTGCGTTGTGTATAAGTCTTGAGGTCTTCCGCTTTTCCCTTTGTGCGTTCTGTGCCAAGTGTTTCAAAAAGAGTAAGTACATGTGCCTGGCGGTGCAGCAGGGGCGTATCCGGGGTTAGACAAGAAAAGAAGGCTTTGGGTTTAATGCGCATATCCCGCGCATTACGACTACCTGTACCATCTTTTTCGATTTTCCAGCAGGCGGCTCTTGCCTCGGGTAATTCGTTGAGGTCGTCGTAGGGCATTTGACCCTGTTCCTGCCAGGTAAAAGCATCGAGACGACCTTTACGTCCGAACCGCTTTTCTCCTGCTGCAAAAAGATCCAACTCATACAGGATAGGGCCGGATGTGTCATTAATCAAAAACAGGCGGTACTTTTCAGGTAGCCCTTCGTTGTTGAGTATCGCTTCAAAGGCCAGGAGGATGCCCGTGCCATAACGTATGGAAGTATGTCCTTCGGTTGGAGCTCTCCCTTCTGAAGTTTTTTTGGCAATAGGTGCAGGCTGAGGTTTTGGCTTCAGGACAGAAGCGGATGCCAGGATAAGGTCCTCAACAGGTACCGGCACCTCCATATCCCAATCTTCGACAAACACACTGACCGTTTTTTCGTCCAGAACCTCCGTCACCGTGCCGATATGGGACGAATGGAGAAATTTTACCCGTGCTCCTGAAGGAAAACTCATGGCATTTCTTTAGCACATCCACGTAGCTGTTGCCCGTCACGGATGACTTCTGCAAAATACGGATAGCGGATGTCGGACATACCGTCGCTGCAATCACCGGGGGTCAGTATAACTTTTAGCGTACTTTTTCCGGTTTCGGTATTGACGGAGGAATTAAATTCTAAAGTTCCCCCGTTGCTTTTGGAAGCATTGAAGGGATAAGTGACAGGTGAAGAACCCGGGGTCTGAAAAACCATCCCGGCAGGGGAGATGTCAAGCGACCAGAAAGGTTCCGTACCAGTGCAACGGAAGGAAACGGAGGTTTGTACGGCTATACCTCTGCCGGAGGTGGAAGGAGGCAGGCCAGGGGTGCAGGCGCAAAACGAACTGGCCAGCATAAAAAAACAACAATAAAAGGGTAAAAGGCGATCTTTTGTGCGTAGTGACATTTGTTGCCATTGTTTGCCGGGGGGTAAAAAAATTATGAGGTTATGTAAAAAGCCTTTCGTTGCCTTCGGAGGCGAAATACTTTTTACACACAACCCCCAACTTTTTACACAACCTTCTATTTCTATACAAAGTACAAATATAAAACAATTCCTTTGTGCCGAAAGTTTCAAAAATACGTTGGCGGGTAGCGCAATTCCTGGAATTCCGGTGGTGGGGCCATTATCTCAGGGGAAAGGCTGTGGAGACGTATAAGGAACAAAAAAAAGCCTACTGGAAGGCCATACTGGCCCAAACCGGTTCTGTGCCCTCCCCGGGGCAGACCGCTCTGGATGTGGGCTGCGGTCCTTCGGGGGTGTATATGGTCCTTCCCAGGCTACAGGTGGATGCGGTAGATCCCTTACTGGATCAATACGCTGCTGGTCTCGATATCTTCCAGCCTGGGGATTATCCCTGGACGACCTTCCACCCCATGCCGGTGGAGCACTGGGAATCTGTCTGTGCCTACGACTGGATATTCTGTATGAATGCGTTAAACCACTTCCGGGATCCCGATGCTGCTTTGGCGAAGATGCGAGACGCAATAGCGCCCGGCGGGCATCTTTTACTCGCAGTAGATGCCCATACCTCAGCCTGGTTACTATACCTTTTCCGTGCCTTGCCGGGCGATATCCTGCACCCGCACCAGTTTGATGTGGAGGGATATAGACAAATGCTCTCCGGGGCAGGGTTTGAAATCCTGCAGGAAATGGTATGGAAGAGAGGTCGGATTTTTGACTATGTCCTTTTCCGGGCAACTATTCCAAACTGAGGTTCAGCAATGCCCCGGCAAGTTCGTTATAACTGTGCCGGTCTTTTTGAGCATTGGCTACTTCCATCCCTTTCTGGTAAATAGCGGCAGCTTCTTCTGCGCGATCTTGTTTTTCGAGCAATTTGCCCAGGTGATAATACAGGCCTACATAGCTTGGATCCGTATCCAGCAATAAGTTAAAATAATCGAGAGCCTGGTCAGGGTCATCGAGGTTTTCGTATTCTTTGGCAGTGGCAAATAGCAAAAAGGAATCCCCCGGGGACTCTTCCAGCATTTCCAGGAGCTGCAGCAATCGTTCTTTGGACATAGCAAAATGGTTGAGGAAAGAGCGAATTTTCGCTAAACCACTGTTTGAAAAAACTTATCTTCGCGCAGTCGGTTTATTATGCAAATATCGCATCAAATTGAACGCACAAAAATTATTTATCCATGAAAATACTGGTTTGTGTTAGTAAAACCCCGGATACGACCACTAAAATTGCGTTGAACGGGGATGGTACTTCCCTGGATGGCAATGGGGTACAGTATATTATGAATCCCTATGACGAGTGGTACGCTCTGGTGCGCGCCCTCGAGTTGCAGGAGGCATTCGGCGGAACGGTAACCCTGATCAATGTAGGGCCAGAAGCAAACGATGCCATTTTGCGCAAAGGTTTGGCTATCGGAGCCCATGATGCTGTGCGGGTTAATGCAGAACCGCGCAGTGCCCTCTTCACCGCAAAACAAATCGCCGCTTATGCCCGCCAGCAAGGCTTTGACCTGATTCTTGCCGGTAAAGAAACGATTGATTACAACGGCTCTGAAGTTGGGGCTATGGTTGCGGAACTGCTCGACTTGCCTTTTATTTCCTATGCCAGCAAACTGGATATGCCCGACGCCGGGACAGCGGTGGTCTATCGGGATATCGAAGGGGGCACTGAGGAGCTGGAACTCTCTCCTCCTTTTGTACTGAGTGCGGCCAAAGGACTCGCAGAGCAACGCATTCCCAATATGCGCGGTATTATGATGGCCAAATCAAAGCCTCTCCAGGTCCTCGAGCCAATAGAAGCAACAGATCCGGTAACCACCATACAATACGCGCTGCCCAAGAGCAAATCTGCTGTGCGCATGGTGGCAGCAGAGGATATGGACGAGCTGGTCCGCCTCCTCCACGAGGAGTCAAAAGTAATCTGATATTTTTTCAGGAAATTCTTAGCCCAATCTCTAACCATTAATATCAACAAACAATGGTACTCGTTATTGCAGAACATCAGAAAGGACAATTCAAAAAATCGGCTTTCGAATCGGTCACCTATGGGTATAAAACAGCCCAGGCTTTAGGTGTGCCCTGTGCGGCACTGGTACTCGGAACCTGTGAGGGGTCAGGGGAATTAGGGCGTTACGGAGCTTCAAAAGTATATCATATCGCAGATGCAAGCCTGGATCAGTTCGATGCACAGGTTTATACCGCGGTCATTGCCGGGGCAGTGCAACAAACAGGTGCACAGGCCGTAGTGTTGAGCCATTCGGCTAACGGCCGTGCTGTCTTGGGCAGACTCGCTGCGCGCCTCGATGCGGGCTCGGTTTCCGCCGTCAATGCCATTCCGGATGCTTCAGGGGAATTCCGAGTGCGCAAGCCGGTTTTTTCCGGAAAAGCCATCGCTACGTATGCCATCAACTCCCCCGTCAAGTTGCTCTCGCTAATGGGTAATGCCGTTCAACCAGAAATAACCGGACAAGCAGTTAATCCGGAAAATCTGGAAATCCCGGTTCCGGCATCGCGGATTAAATTCCGCTCCGTAAACCGCCAGGAGGGTATTGTCCCCTTACCCGAAGCAGAAAGAGTGGTCTCTGCAGGCAGGGGGATGAAAGGGCCGGAGAACTGGGGTATTGTAGAAGAACTGGCATCAGCCCTCAGCGCGACAACAGCCTGTTCCCGCCCCGTTGCCGATGTAGGTTGGCGCCCACACCACGAACATGTCGGACAGACGGGTATTGCAGTCCGTCCCAATCTGTATATCGCTATTGGCATCTCGGGGGCCATTCAGCATCTGGCAGGGGTAAATAGTTCCAAAACTATTGTGGTAATCAATAAAGATCCTGAGGCACCTTTCTTCAAAGCTGCCGATTATGGGGTAGTGGGGGATCTTTTCGAGGTAGTGCCCCGGCTTACTGAGGCGGTCAAAAGGTTCAATGCAAACCAATAAACAGGCTTGAAAGGAAAAATTTGTGGAAAACCTGCGCAAAACCAAACAACGTTCTTAATAATACCTTACCTTTGTGCGCGCTGTAAATGATTTCGATAATCACTAACGGTAAAACGAAAAAAAATGAGTAACTATCTGACTAAAGAAAAAGTAGAGCAAATTTTTGCAGAATACGGTGGTGCCGCGTCGAACACGGGTTCGACAGAGGGCCAGGTAGCCCTGTTTACCTTCCGTATCCAAAAACTGTCTGAGCATCTTCAGCAAAACCGGAAAGACCATTCCTGCCGGCGCACGCTGCTTATGCTCGTAGGAAAAAGAAAGCGGTTGTTGAAGTATCTCGCTGATAAAGATATCACCAAGTACCGCGAGTTGATCGAACGCCTGGGCATCCGTAAGTAAGGAAAACCGCACCCTACCGTGTGCTGGGGAAGTGAACCCCGCCTTCAGGATCAAAGCAATGGGAAAATAGTTCCAGACTGTCTCCCGTTTGTCTCGCTACTTTTAGTGGTGAGGCAAAATAACGGGTTAAATCCTTTCTTTCCGGTTCAGTAAAAATTCCGGAAAGAAAGGGTTTAATATAAAATAGCCTCGGACAAATGTCTCCTAGGGTTATTTTATGCAGTAGTTGGCTGTTTTGTACCCTGTCCGCCCATCGGATATTGAGTATGAACAAAGTACTCCTGGGAAACTACCCGCTTTTTCGGGTCAGGTTGTTCCCTTCTTTCCACGTTTTTCCATCAACCTTTCTACACGTCCCTTCTTTTTCCAAATCCCTGCAAGGATATTATCAGAGGAAAATATTTTAAAAGCGACAATTTTATGGGACAACAGATTCCAATTTCAACATCCTTCCACGTGTCGGACGGACGTGAGGTAACCATTGAAACAGGCAAGATTGCTGCCTTGGCAGACGGCTCCGTGGTATTGCGCTGCGGCAACACCATGCTTTTTGCGACCGTAGTGTCGGCCAAAGAAATGCGGGAAGGGCAAGACTTTTTTCCACTTTCGGTTGACTATCAGGAGAAGTTCGCTTCCGCAGGACGTATCCCGGGCAACTTTTTCCGCCGGGAGACGAAGCTTTCCGATTATGAAGTACTGATATCCAGATTGGTTGACCGGGCAATCCGCCCCCTCTTCCCAGATGGTTATATGTACGACACCCAGGTTATTATCAACCTGATTTCTGTTGAAAAGGATACCTTGCCCGATTGCATGGTAGCACTTGCTGCCTCTGCCGCGCTATCGGTATCGAATATTCCTTTCCAGGGGCCGATTTCAGAGGTGCGTGTGGCCCGTATCAACGGGGAATACCGCATTAACCCATCTAAGTCGGAGCTTGCTACTGCCGACATGGATTTTATCGTAGGGGCTACTGCGGATAATGTCGTTATGGTAGAAGGAGAGGCGAAAGAGTGTTCCGAAAAAGAAATGATCGAAGCCATCCGGGTAGGGCACGAAGCAATAAAAGTACAGATCGAAGCCCAGCTTCGCCTGGCACAATTGGTAGGGGAAAAGGCACTGGTAAAACGTGCAGCACCTGTAATGGTCTCCGATCCGGAACTTGAAGCCAAAATTGAGCTGCTGGCTAAAGATAAATACTACACAATTGCTGCGGAAGCCTCGGCAAAGCAGGTTCGCCGTGCTGCTTTCGAAGAAGTGAAGGTGAAGGTGGTAGAAACTTTACTGGCCGAACATGGCGAGGCCTACCTTTCGGAAAAGAAAAAGCTCATTGGAGAAATCCTTGACAAACTTAAAAAGAAGGTTGTCCGGGAGCTTGTCCTGAGTGAAAGCCGTCGTCTTGATGGCCGGGGGCTTGAGGATATCCGCGATATCTGGTGCGAAGTGGATTACCTCCCTTGTACCCATGGTTCCGCTATCTTTACCCGTGGCGAAACGCAATCCCTTACTTCGGTTACCCTTGGTACCAAGCTTGACGAGGCAATGCAGGAAAATGCCCAGGCATTGACTTTCGAAAAATTCCTCCTGCACTACAACTTCCCGGGGTATTCGGTTGGCGAGGTGAAGCCACAACGCGCCCCCGGACGCAGGGAAGTGGGCCATGCAAATCTTGCCGCCCGCTCGCTGCGCAAGGTGCTACCCGAAGGACTGTCCTATACTGTACGCGTGGTTTCAGATATTACGGAATCCAACGGATCCTCTTCAATGGCAACGGTTTGTGCAGGATCTCTTGCTTTGATGGATGCTGGTATCCAGATTAAAAGGCCAGTATCAGGTATAGCAATGGGCCTGATTTCCGATGGCAAGCGCATGGCTGTCCTCAGCGATATCCTGGGCGATGAGGATGCACTGGGCGATATGGACTTCAAAGTGACCGGCACGGAAGTTGGGATTACTGGTTGCCAGATGGACATCAAAGTGGACGGGTTGCCTTATGAGGTCATGGAACAAGCCCTCGAACAAGCCCGCCGGGGTCGCCTCCATATCCTGGGAAAAATGCAGGAAGTAATCGCCGCACCACGCGAAGATTACAAACCGCATGCTCCACGGATTGTAGAAATCACGATTGATAAAAGCTTCATTGGCGCGGTTATCGGCCCAGGCGGAAAAGTTATTCAGGAAATTCAGGCCGAAACGGGTACAATTATCAATATCACTGAAGTAGGGGATAAAGGGGTTGTCAACGTAGCGAGCAGCGATAAAGCTTCTATTGAAGCTGCTCTGGAGCGCATCCGCAAGATTACTTTCGTCCCGGAAGTAGGCGATGTGTACCGCGCCGTAGTGAAATCTGTAATGCCCTATGGTGTTTTTGTCGAGTTCAATGGCAAAAGCGGCCTGCTGCACGTTTCGGAAATTTCCCATTCCCGAATCGAAAACGTAGAAGAGCATTTCAAAGAAGGCGACGAGGTAAAGGTCAAACTGATCGAAGTGGACAAAAAAACGGGCAAACTCCGCCTTTCGAGAAAAGCCCTTCTTCCTCCTCCGCAAAAGAGTGGGCAGGGCAAACAGGAAGAAGGAGGGGAAGACCAGCCGCCGCGCCGCGATGACCGCGACCGTCGCGATCGTCGGGATGACCGCGACCGTCGGGATGACCATGATAAAAAAAGATAAAAAGAAACTTTTTTTTGGAAAAAAGCGTATAAGTTGAAGTAAGCGTTGCAGTAACTAAACGGCGAAAACGTTTAAATTACTGCAAAGGCTTACCCGGGTATCCCGGAGCTTCGCCGCAGGACTGCTTCCTGATTGTTTATGTCCGATTAGGAGTGTGCTGTCTCGTAAGTGTTCTGCCGCTTTCGGTGGCAGAATAATTTTTTTGAACGCTATTTTTGTTGGCTTTACAAGCAAAAGCAACAAAAATAGCGTTCAAAAAAAATCTTCTGATGGCTTACGTCGCCAGAAGATTTAGGAGACAGTTTCCCCAACCCCGGGGGTATTTAGCCAGAAGTCTTCCTGCTGCCGCTTCACGCCCGGCAAAAAAGATTGTTATAATTACATCCTTATGCGCCAATTAAAAATTACCAATAAGATTACCTCGCGGGAGAGCCTCGCGCTGGACAAATACCTGCACGATATTGGCAGGATCGCAATGCTGTCGGCGGATGAGGAGGCTGAACTGGCCCGCAGGATCCGCACAGGAGATCAGGAAGCACTGGACAAGCTCACAAGGGCTAACCTGCGTTTCGTTGTCTCTGTCGCAAAACAATACCAAAACCAGGGCCTCTCCCTCAGTGACCTGATCAATGAAGGCAACGTGGGTCTGATGAAAGCCGCCAGGCGATTTGATGAGACGAAAGGCTTTAAGTTTATCTCTTATGCCGTTTGGTGGATTCGGCAGTCTATTCTCCAGGCTATCGTGGAATATTCCCGCATTGTCCGGCTACCCCTGAATAAAATTGGTTCCTATAACAAGGTCAATGAAGCGTTCCTCTCCTTTATCCAGCAATTCGAGCGCGAGCCTTCAACCGAGGAACTGGCAGAAGTGCTCAATATGAGCCCTAAGGAAGTGGCCAACGTACTCAAAGGTACTTCCCGCCACGTTTCAGTGGATGCACCGATTAGTGGGGAAGAAGGGGATGCAACGATGCTCGACGTGATTTCCGGAGAGGACGATATGATCCCTGATGCCCAGCTCATGGAGGATTCCCTTAAAGAAGAGGTCCGCCAAGGGCTCGCAATCCTCTCGTCCCGGGAGGTGGAAGTGCTATCCGCTTATTTTGGACTTGATGGCCAAAAACCGCTCACCCTGGAAGAAATTGGCGAACTTTATGACCTCACGCGCGAGCGTGTACGTCAAATTAAGGAACGCGCTATTCGCCGTTTGCGCAAATCCAATAATAGAAACGCCCTGCGTTCCTATCTCGGATAATACTGGTTGCGGGGAAATTCTTGTCGTAAAATACCATGGGGTTGTGTAGAAAGTATTACGCCGCCTTCGGCGGCGAAAGAGAGTTTTGAAGGGGTTGTGTAAAAAGTATTCCGCCGCCTACGGCCGCCAAATGTTATTTTAAACAGACGTCATTTTCATTGATTTTGCGAAGCAAAATCAATGAAAATGACGTCTGTTTAAAATAACATTTGGCGGCGCAAGCCGCCAAATGAAAAGCCGGGGGCTTTTTACACAACCTCTTCAAAATAATTATTGGCGGCGTCAGCCGCCAAAGGACGGCCTCCGGCCTTTTTACACAACCCCATACTTTCGGGATACCCCCACAAAATTTTAAATGGAAAAACGATAAAAACGAACGAGTTATGGGGGTATTAGCCCTTTCTGCTTTGATTCTCGCGGGTGCTGGCTTCGTGTTGTTCGCCCAATCTGCGCCCAATTTTATGCCGGGGCAAAAAAAAGTGCTATCCGATCTTAAACAGATTCGGGAAGAGGTCCTGGCTATTTCTGCTGAACTCGCGCCGGTCAAAAATGAAGACCTGGAGACCCTATCGTCTAAAGAGGTGGCGTCCGTTGTTAAAAAAAGGTTGGTGACAAATCACAGGGGTATTTTTGTCACTATTTTTGACGAACACGCCGTGGCGTATTATTGCCGCAGGTATCTGTCCGGCAAAAACGATGCCCTGATTTTTGCAAAAACTACCCGCCATGAGTTTTTCTACTGGCTGCACGGCGGGGAGTGTGAAATAGTCGTGGACGAGCAGCAGGTGGGAAATTTCAACGAAACAACCGGACAACTGCTAGGGGCCCGCACAAAAAAGACTATTGCGGCACTGGAGAAAAAAGAAGGGGCAAGTGCTGTAATTCAGATTCAGGGGCGACAGGTTGCCCGTTTGGCACCACTAAAACCCGGGGCCAAGGATATTTTGAGCCGGCGGGTATTTGAATTTGTCAAAAATGACCTTTCACCAGAGGAAGAAGCCATCGTGATGGCTCTCGCAATCCTGGAAATGATCAAGAACAAAGGGATTTTGTAGGAGTTTAACCGTAGAAATTTTTCTTCCCTACGAGGCGCCTATTATATTTCGCACCAACTATATTTTCTGTGTTTTGAAGGCCCATCTTGAAAATTTGCGCAAAAGGTACTGGTGCAGGGTGCATAATTATTCTGGTCTAAGGGGCGCTATCCAAACTTTTCTGTGCGGGTTTTGTTAAACATTTCTATTTTTACAGTGGAAAGTTTTCCCGATTATGGAATTTTCAAAAAAAGTCAATCTTTTTATTTATCGCTTTCGCGAATGCGGGCTCGAAGTATTCCTGATCAATCAGGATGAAGCGGAAGAGGTCTGGAAAGTACCACAGCCGCCTGGTGTCCCTCCCGGTACTGCGGCTTTTGACCAGGAAAATATTATCGAGCTGGATCCAGTTAGCAAGGCAGACGGGGAGATGGAAAAGGCCTTAGCGGTAGAGGCAGACTGGCACGAAATACCTTCCCTGCGTGAAATGCTGTTTAAAGACGCGCTTTATCTAAAAGAAAAGTTATTCCAAATCGAAGGTGGTGCTTTCTTTGCGGCCAAAGAAGCCTTCAAGGAATTGATGCCTCATCAATACAAGCAACTCAAGGAGTTGATAGAAATCCTTTCCGACCGGAATACGACGAAAAATATTTGAGTTTCGTCACATCGCTTTTTTTCCAAAAAAATTATTAAATTTGACCGTGCTTTGTCGTAAACACGTACTATGAAATTTTTTATTGATACAGCCAGCCTTTCCCAAATTCAGGAAGCCAACGATTTGGGTATCCTGGACGGAGTGACGACCAACCCTTCCCTCATGGCAAAAGAGGGTATCGTCGGAGAGGCGCAGGTGATGGAACACTATCGCGCCATTTGTGGAATCGTAAAAGGGGATGTCAGCGCGGAAGTAATTGCTACCGATTTTTCGGGTATGGTCAGAGAAGGGCGTCAATTAGCCACTATCGCACCTAATATCGTAGTAAAAGTACCTATGATAAAGGATGGGGTCAAAGCCATCAGCTATTTTTCCGAACACGGTATCCGTACCAATTGTACGTTGGTCTTTTCTGCGGCGCAAGCCATTCTCGCAGCCAAAGCGGGAGCAACGTATCTCTCTCCGTTTATCGGTCGTATTGATGATATCAACTGGGACGGAATGGGCCTGATTCGGGAAATCGCTGAAATCTTTGCCATCCAGGGGTATGATACGGAAATCCTCGCTGCTTCGATCCGCAACTCACGGCATATCGTGGAAGCAGCCAAAGCTGGTGCGGATGTAGTTACCTGCCCACTTCCTGCAATCCTGGGTATGTTATCGCACCCACTTACGGATATTGGTCTGGAAAAATTTCTCGCCGATTATGCCGCAGCTCAAAAATGATTATTTCTTTTGGACAGAGGTTATCTATATATCAAATTTTGGGGAGCAGCCTTCAGGCTGCTCTCTTTTTTTGGGGTTGTGTAAAAAGTATTCCGCTGCCTTCGGCGGCGAAAGAAAATTTTGAATGAACGACGTTTTGCCTCATTTTGCAAAGCAAAATGAGGCAAAACGTCGTTCATTCAAAATAACATTTGGTGGCGTCAGCCGCCAAATAATGGCCCTCAGCCTTTTCACACAACTCCAAAAAAAATTATTATGTCGCCTACGATGGCGGCAAATGCCTTATGCGGCAGTCTCTACAAGCTGGTAATCCGGGGCAGGAGCATTTGGATCATCTGATCCACCACCTGATAAGTATTTTCCACAAAGGTTTTTTTGATGCGGTTGCCCAGGATGACATTGCAGGAAATGGCCTGGTGGCCAAGCAAGCGGGCAAGCCCGAAAAGGGCAGAAGTTTCCATTTCAAAGTTGCCGATCCGGAATTCCTGGAAACGGAAATGCCGGAGTTGGTCAATTTCCTCTCCGCCTACGCGCACAGGCGCCCTGAGCTGACGTCCCTGCGGCCCATAAAAACCAGGGCTGGTAATCGTAATCACCTGCTCCAGGCCTTGACCGAGCATTGTAGAGAGAGAGTCGCTGCCCTCAAACAGGTAGGGTAGCGTGGGAAGTTCGAAATTATGGACCATGAACTCCCGGAATGCCTGGAAAAGCTCAGCCTCCCTTAAGGTAGGTTGGGTACGATAAAAGTGCATGAGGTTGTCAAACCCAAGCCCAAACCGGGAAAGGACGACCTGGCCTGGCGCTATATCTTCCTGTAGCGCACCACTGGTACCAAGACGGATAATTTTCAGGGGGCGTGTCGTATCGCGGGGGGCTCTTCGCTCAAAGTCGTAGTTGGCCAGCGCATCCAGTTCGTTGATGACAATATCCATATTGTCGGGGCCGATTCCAGTAGAAAGCACGGTAATCCGCTTGTTGCCAATCCGCCCGGTATGGGTGACGAACTCGCGTTTGGCCGCCTTTACTTCAATGGTATCAAAATACTTGGAGATCCGGGATACCCTGGCGGGAAAACAAACGGAGAGGACGATATCGGCGATCTCCTCCGGGGCTAATCCGAGGTGATAAATTTTGCCATCCGGGGTGAGTACCAGTTCTGATGGAGGTGCTTGCTGCATGAGATATTTTTTGGTTCTTTTCTGGTTATCGGGAAGACCAGGCGATGGATTCACAGGGGCTTTTTACACACCCCCACAAAGTTTAAATATTATTTGGCGGCGTCAGCCGCCAAAGGACGGCCTCCGGCCTTTTTATACAACCCCGTGGGGGTGCCCTGGGCTATTCGCCGGGGCCGATCCTGGCGTGTGCCAGGGCCAGGGACATAAGCAACTGCTCCTGTTCTGTGAGGTTGGAGTTGTCTATGATAATACAACCTGGGGCTTTGGTGAGAGGGCTATCGCTTCGGGTACTATCTATATAATCGCGTTCCAGTAAGTTGTGGCGTATTTCGTTTGGAGACAGAAAAATGCCTGAAGCTTGCAATTGGAGCAGCCTTCTTCCAACCCGTTCTTCAACGCCTGCGGTGAGAAATATTTTGAGCTCTGCGGAAGGGAATACTACTGTGCCGATATCCCTGCCATCCATGGCAATACCCCTTTCCATACCTAACAGCTGTTGCTGGCGAACCAATTGCCGCCTAACTTCCGGTATAGCTGCTACACTGCTCACCATTGATGCGACCTCCATCCCCCTGATTTCCTGTTCGACGTCCTGGCCATTGAGCAGTGTCCTTGGCCCTGAGGGATGATTTTCAAACCGGATTTGGATATCCGATAAGGCATCAGCTACGGAGCGGCGGTCGGAAGGGGCAATACTGTTTTGCTGGAGATAGAGGGTCACTGCCCGGTACATAGCTCCTGAATCAATATACAAATAGCCCAGTGCCCTGGCCATTGCTTTTGCCAAGGTACTTTTTCCGCAGGAAGAATAACCATCTATGGCAATGATAATTTTTTTCACTTCTCAGGTGTACATTAGCGGTTCTTCAACAGAGTATGGGGATAAAGAGGTTCGACCAAGGGGTAGAACATATAGACTCCGAATATGGCGGCAGCAGACTATAGAAAATAAAATCACCGGACATTTTACAATAGAATGCCGGTGATTTTAGCCTGTTGGGCCCTGCAATTGGGCAGGTAGCGTAGCCGATCAGTATTCGTCTTCATTGAAAAGAAAGTCATCTTTTCGGGGATAATCGGGCCAGATGTCTTCTATTCCTTCATACATTTCCCCTTCGTCCTCCATTTCCTGAAGGTTTTCGATAACTTCCAGAGGGGCACCCGAACGGATAGCATAGTCTATCAATTCGTCACGGGTAGCAGGCCAGGGAGCATCCTCAAGGTATTGGGCGAGTTCCAGTGTCCAGTACATAGCTTGGCGAATGTTTGGTTAAAAAACAGATATTTTGATCCGGTCCGCAGGGAGTTGGAGTTTTGGCTGCTTACAGGAGCTGTTGTATTTCAGACCTGTTGAACACCCGCGTGGTGTTGGCTGCTGCCAAAGGGCTTTCCACATAACCTATGGGAAGATTTAAAATCAGCGCAATTTTGCGAAAATATCTTAAAAAAAGAAAACAGTTTTTAAAGCAGGCACTTTTTTTTGCAGAGGTCAGGCTAGCAGGGCGGTGAAGAGGTGTTTGAAATCTTCAGCTTCCTGGAACAAATGGTCTTTATAGACAGTTGCACGGAAACGCAGTTGGTAGGGTTGGTCATTGCGGAGGATAAACTCAATAGTGATATTGCCGAAGCGTTGCCGGAGTTTTCCGGCTTCATTCATTTGCGGACGGGGTTTAAGGTAATGTCGTTGTATAGTTTCCACCCAGTTTGGCCGTTCAAAAGAGCGCACATCGGACACCTGGACGCGGTATTCCTGATCCAGGACCCGTTCTTTCAGGAAATCGAAAAAGTGGGTAATTTCTCTGGCAGTATAGCGGGTTTTGTGGAAGAAAACGGCGAATCCCTTACTGGAGGGCGTATGGAGAAATTCAACCGTTTCTGCAAGTTGCTCAGGCTGATGCAGGAACAGCACATACTGTTCCTGAAGCCAAACCCGCAGCCTTCTGAACACCAGGGTTTCTTTCCAATGTGCAAAATCCTGCTTTTCCTCTTCTGACCGTACGATGAGTTCGTGTATCAAGGGCCTTGAGGGAGAGCTTTCCCTGGATTGCTGGAACAGCGACCTCAAATAAGCGAAAATATCCATTGCAAAACGGTATTATGAGCAGTATGAAGTGGTTGGGGGGTATTAATTTTCAGGTTTTTAGTGGTTTTTGATACGTTGGAGGTCTGCTTCGGCAGCGATATAGCCGAAGGCTGCCCATTGCTCTGTTTCGAGGATTTTGGAAAAAATAGTACGTGCCTGGGAGGTATCTCCATTATACAGATACCAGTTACCTACTCCGTACCCTTGCGTAACCACATTCAGGCGGATAAGTTCATCGGTATTGTCGAGGTCGAGGAGTGATTTTGGGTTGATAAGGCCTTTATACAGCAGTAGGCGTTGTAGGTATGCATCGTTTTCGATGACTTCGAGGTCAGGGGGAATGGTATCGAGGAGTTTTTGGGCCCGTTCGGTTTGCCCCAGGCGGCGCAAGGTCATGTAGGTCCAGTCGGAGGTAGCGGTGAGCAGATCAGGGTTGACCGACCATAGCATACAGGTATCGTAGCAGGCCAGGGCTTTTTCGAATGCACCCTGCAGGTAGTGTGCGAGGCCAAGGTGATAGTAGATATTGAACTGGAGGGATGAAAGCGGGCGGTTGAGTTTATTGGGTATGCCATCAGGTTCGATTTCGAGAGGACGTCCTTTGGCGAGCGCGGATGCTTTTTCCAGATCGCGGATGGCTCCTTCGAAATTGCGGATAGTGAGTAAGCGATGGCCGCGATGTCGGTATAATTCAGGGCTATCCGGAAATTTCCGGAGGCCTCGGGAATAAATGGCGATTGCTTCCCGGTACCGGGAGAGGTAGGCTGTGCGACGGCCCAGCCAGAGGATATTCTGAAGGTTATTGGAGTCGGCATTGTAGTTGGCCAGGGCGATTGCGAGCAAGCTGTCTTTATCCTTCAAAGCTGCCGGACTTTCTTTGGGGGGGTACAGTTTTCTGCCGTCGGGTGCAATAGCCTCCCAATCTTGTGGGGGAGTTGGGGTATTTTTTTTGCAGGAAAGGGAAAGGAGTGGGATAATCAGGACCCAGAGTAGATTTAAGCTACGCATAGCAGGATGGATTTTTATTCCGGAGTTGTGTAAAAAGCCCCTGGCCCTTCAGGGGTTGTGTAAAAAGTATTCCGCCGCTTTCGGCGGCGAAAGAAAGTTTTGAATGGGGTCATTAGATAATTTACCATAAAATAATTGATCATAATATGATTAATTAATAATAT
>CAZGOT010000002.1:0-1729 GCA_964527495.1 uncultured Haliscomenobacter sp. | reverse complement strand
CGCCTGCGGCGGCGGAAGGATATTTTGAACGAACACTGTTTTCATCGATTTTGCGAAGCAAAATCAATGAAAACAGTGTTCGTTCAAAATATAATTTGGCGGCGTAAGCCGCCAAAGGACGGCCTCCGGCCTTTTCACACAACCCCATACTTTTCACACAACCCCATTCAAAATTATTGTTGGCGGCGCAAGCCGCCAAAGAATAATTTTCACACAACCCATAGGGCATAAACCCTACGACTCTTTTTTAGGTGGGGGTTTTCTAAAATTTTTTTTCCTGTCGGCTCCTTGTCCGGAAGATCTGGGTGGGAAAGGTTTTTTTCCTCCGCCATATCGGGGACCGCTTTTAGCCGAAACGGACATAGGTACGAGGTCTTCGGTGAGGGGTCGAAACTGAATTTTGGCCTCGATGAGTTCTTCGATCCGCTGAAACCGTTTTTTATCCTTGCGGTTGACATAGGTAATAGCCACCCCGGATGCTTCTGCCCTTGCGGTACGGCCTATGCGGTGTACATAATCTTCCCCATCGCCTGGCACATCAAAGTTAATCACAACATCAATACCTTTGACGTCAATACCACGTGCGAGCACATCGGTGGCCACTACGATGGGCAGGGTACCATTGCGGAAGGCGAGGAGGCGCTCTTCGCGTTCGGCCTGTTCGAGATCGGAGTGTATAGCCATAGCATTAAGCCCGCGGCGGATGAGCCTGTCGGCCAGTTCCCTGGCTTTGATCTTGGTACTGATAAAGATGATGACCCTTTTAAGATTTTTCTCTGCACTCAGGAGGGTTTCTGTGAGGGGGATTTTATATTCATCTTCTACGTTATAAGCAACCTGGGTGATATTTTCCGCAGGCTTGGATATAGCGAGGCTGATTTCAAAAGGATTTTGGAGGAGTTCTTTTGAAATCCTGCGAATGGGCGGGGGCATGGTAGCGGAGAAAAGCAGAGTTTGGCGCTTGCGGGGCAATTGGTTTACGATTTTCATGATATCGGGGGCGAAGCCCATATCGAGCATCCGATCGGCTTCATCGAGGACGAGGAAGCGCAGGCGGCTGAAGTTGACATAGCCGAGGTCAATATGGGCGATTAAACGGCCAGGAGTAGCCACGATGATTGGCGCACCCTGTTTGAGGGCCCTTTTTTCCATTTCCATAGAATGGCCATCGCGACCACCATAAACGGCGACAGCGCTAACGGGGGTAAAATAGGAAAAGCCTTCGAGTTGTTGATCCACCTGCATGACCAATTCCCTGGTGGGTTCCAGGATAAGGGTATCAATATGGTCGGAAGGTGCTTCTGTTAGACGGTGGAGAATGGGAAGTAGGAAAGCGGCTGTTTTTCCTGTGCCTGTCTGTGCGCAGGCCAAAATATCCCGGCCTTCCATAATTTTGGGGATAGCCTGGTCTTGAACGGGAGTTGCGTTGTCAAAGCCCATGGCGTCCAGGCCATCGAGGATGGTCTGGTTAAGTCCGAATGCTGTAAATTTCAATGTTTGCGAATTTTGGTTTTGCCTGTTCGGCAGAGCTGCCGCTGGCCAATGTAGAACAAAGATACCGGATTATTTTGACGTGCAAGAGGTTAGCTTGAAAGTATTTTGCCGGTGCAAGCGGCAAAATACAATTTTTCGGGGTCGTGTAAAAAGGCTCCGGCTTTTCATTTGGCGGCTTGTGCCGCCAAATGTTATTTTAAACAGACGTCATTTTCATTGATTTTGCTTCGCAAAA
>CAZGOT010000001.1:29559-55992 GCA_964527495.1 uncultured Haliscomenobacter sp. | reverse complement strand
GGCAAAACGTCGTTCATTTAAAATAACATTTGGCGGCGTCAGCCGCCAAATGAAAAGCAGGAGGCCTTTTACACAACCCCATACTTTTTTTGGAACCCTTATTTTATTGATTTTGCGAAGCAAAATCAATAAAATAAGGGTTCCAAAAAAAATGTTCTTTGGCGGCGTCAGCCGCCAAATGTCTTTTGAGACAGCCTCGTTTAAAAAACATTCTTTATAAAAAGCTGCCTGCACACATAATTTGGTGGCCGATGACACCAAATTATGTGTGCAATCTTTTTTTAATTCAAAAAAAACCTTACCTTCGTCGCAATATAGTGGGCAAATTTATTTGTTTACAACCTATCCCATGGACGATATGAAAAAAACAGGAAAAACGCTGATGAATGCGTTAGGTTTCCTTCTCCTATTTATCTCTCAGGTGCACGCACAGGTGCCGGTATTTTCCGCACCGACAGATTCTGTTCAGTTTACGGCTCCCCGGTATGTTGCCGACATCCGGGTTCAGAATTTCAAAAAGCTGGTTGGGGTACAATTCACATTGACGTGGGATCCTACAGTAATTGCTTTGGATAGTGCGGGGAATTTTGGCATGCCCATGAATTATGAAAATAATTTTGGGATGATGGATGCAGCAAAAGGGTACATGCGGTTTGCGTGGAATGAACCCAAGTTGCAGGGAGCCGATCTCAAAGATGAAACTATTCTTTTTTCTTTGTTTTTTAGGCCTTTAGGGAAAGCAGAATCTACTTCTCCGCTCCGGTTTACGGATGATCCGACCGTACGGGAAGTGGTGGATGCTTCCTTCAATGCGGTTCCTGCGGAGTTCCGGCATGGAGCGGTCAAGCTCCGGGCGGCAGCGGTTACTTCAGTAGAATCTAATTTTCCGGAGCGTCTTGCGGTACGTCGGGCATTTCCTAATCCCTTAGGTTCTGGTGAGCAGCTCCACATTGTTTTTTATGCACAAGAAGCTAACCCGGTAACGGTTTCTGTAACAGATGTAGAGGGAAGGGTTTTGTTCCGTCAGAATCGGGATTGCATGAGCGGAGTGAACGAACTAGAATTATCGCCGGATGTATTTCCTGCAGCGGGTATTTATTTTGTACAACTTCGTCAAGGCGAGAAGTTTAGCACGCAGCGCATTTTATTTCAGTGATCTGGGGAAAGTACTCCAGGCCACTTTTGTATTATAGTCCCAAATTCCGAAACTATGAGTAAGAACTCCACCCGTTTCCCAATCGGGTTAATGCTGTCGTTATTGTTCATAACGTGCGGCCTGTGTATTGCTGTTATCCCAATGTCTGCCCAGGGCACCAGTAGCGTGCAAGTCAGTGTGGGCAGTGATTCAGTTGGAAAAGGTGCCGAAGTCTGTGTCCCGGTTCGGCTCAGCAATTTCAATAATATCGTGGGGATGGAGTTTTCCATCATCTACGATACCACCCGGCTGCAATTCAAATCCGTCCGAAATTTCAATCTCACTGGTCTGACAGAATCCAATTCTTTTGGGCTTCCCGGAACTGGTATTAACAAGCCTGGCGCGGTGAAAGTCTCCTGGTTGGATCCAAGCGTAAGCGGTGTAACGGTGCCCAACGGGACAGTCATTTTTCAGGTTTGCTTTACTGCGGCCAATGTGGACGCCACGACGAACCTGAATTTTGGTGGCACGCTCGAAGTTATTGGAGGGAATGGTAACCCACTCCCGCTGGTTGGGGTTCCTGGGACAATCAAAATTGGTACCGGCGTTTCGAGCGGTGGTGGCGGTACTGGTGGCGGAGGAACAGGAGGCGGCACTGGTGGCGGAGGAACAGGAGGCGGCACTGGTGGTGGAGGAACAGGCGGTGGTACTGGTGGCGGTACCGGGGGTACAGGTATTTTCACCTTGAATATTGCAGATACTACGGTTTCGGCGACAAACCAGGCATTTTGCCTTAATGCACGGGTGGGGGGTTTTGCCAATATATTAGGCGTTGAACTAACCATTAATTACAATCCGGCACACCTGACGTTTGATTCGCTTAGCCGTTTTAATCTTACAGGGCTGAATGCCAGTTCTTTTGGCCTTCCAGGTTCTGGTACAAATCCCCTGGGCACTATCAAGCTGTCCTGGGTAGATCCCAATGTACAAGGCGTAAGCGTGCGTGATAGCACAGTGATTTTTGCTCTTTGCTTCAAGGCAATTGCCAATAACATTTCGACTGCAGTAACATTCGCTTCAGCGGCAGAAATTATTGATAAAGATGAGCGTCCAATTACGTTCAACGGTATTCCCGGATATGTTGTAATAGGGACTGGTAGCGGCACTGGTGGTGGTGGTGGTACAGGTGGAGGTGGTACTGGAGGTGGTGGCACTGGTGGAGGTGGTACCGGAGGCACGATCGGGACGGGCACTTTTACCCTGAAAGTCGGGAATGCTGCGGTGGCATTAAATCAATCTTTTTGTCTTGATGTCAAAGTTGCTAGTTTCAGGGATATTATCGGAGCGGAACTTTCGATAAATTACAATACGACTCAATTAGTATTCGATTCGCTAGTGCGTATGAACCTGATTGGGTTGAATGCAAGTTCCTTTGGTCTGCCGGGCACTGGTTCGAACCTCCCGGGTTCGATCAAAATGTCCTGGGTGGACCCCAATGTTACAGGGGTGAGCATTGTGGATAGTACGGTGATTTTTGCCCTTTGTTTTCGGGCGATACAAAATAATATAACTGCCCAGGTAGGTTTTGGGGCAACTGCAGAGATCGTCAATAAAAGCGAGGCGGTGGTTCCTTTCAATGGGTTGGCAGGTTTTGTGAGAGTAGGTACCGGGGGCAGTGGATCTGGTGGCAGCTCTGGTGGTAATTTTGCATTGACGGTGGCAAGTGCAACGGTTGCAAGTGGGCAACAGGTATGCCTGCCTGTGACGGTGACTAATTTTACGGGTATACTGGGGATGGAATTCACGGTCAATTATGATGCTGCCAGGCTTCAATTCCAGTCTATAGATAATTTAACCCTTGCAGGACTCACGCGGGAGGCTTCTTTCGGTTTGCCGGGTACAGGGGCAAACCCTCTGGGGTCTATGAAAGTTTCATGGAATGATCCGGAGGCAGTTGGAAAGACGCTTACGGATGGGGCGGTATTGTTCAGGATGTGTTTTACTGCAATTGGTGCAAATAATACGACGACTACAGTCGGTTTTGCCTCAACAGGTGAAATTGTGGCTACAGGCGACCGGATTATTCCGTTTACGCGGAACCCTGGAACGGTCACAATTTCTTCCGGAGGAGGAGGGGGTTCGAACAACAATAACCTTTCCTTTGTGGTGGGGAATAAAACTTCAGCGCCTAATCAGCGGGTTTGTTTGGATGTAAAAGTGGCAAAGTTCACTAATATCCTGGGGATGGAGTTTTCGATGACATATAACGCTGCTGCGTTGATGTTTGATACAGTACAGGCATTAAACCTAACGGGTTTGACCCTTTCAAACTTTGGTCTTCCGGGGCAGGGGGTCAACCAGCCGGGTTCCGTTAAATTGTCCTGGGTAGATCCCAATGTGACGGGGATAACTTTGCCCGATAGCACGGCAATTTTCCAGGTGTGTTTCAAACCTATTGGTAGTGTTGGCACGGTTGCGCCGGTGAGTATCAGCCCTCAGCAACTTGAGGTGACGAATGCCAGCGAGCAGGCCGTACCGGTAAACCTGGTTAATGGGTCGGTAGCTATTCAGAACGTGCCAGCTCCGGGTAGTTTATTTGTTGAGGTGGAGAGTAAAACGGTTTCTCAGGGGCAGGATTTTTGTCTGAATTTGAGTGTGACCAATTTTACCTCTATAATTGGCATGGAATTTAACCTTGTCTATAATACGGATTCCCTAACCTTCAAATCAGTAGGAGCATTTAATCTTTCAGGGCTTTCGGAAACAAGTTTTGGGATTCCGGGGGTTGGGGTAAACCCGCTTGGAAATTTAAAGCTATCCTGGTTAGACCCTGATGTCAGGGGGATTTCGCTTGTTGGAAAAGTGAATATTTTCCA
Organism: uncultured Haliscomenobacter sp.; assembly: GCA_964527495.1. Taxonomy (GTDB): domain Bacteria; phylum Bacteroidota; class Bacteroidia; order Chitinophagales; family Saprospiraceae; genus JADJPL01. The sequence goes on along the minus strand of CAZGOT010000001.1, from coordinate 51,981 downwards.
GGTTTGTTTTACAGCAAAAGCTGCTACCGGAACGGCTCGTGTCCGTTTTGATACACAAAAAATTATCGAAATAACTAACGCAGCAGACCAACAGGTGCAGCGGTCGCTGGTGAATGGTGTAGTGACGTTCCAAAATAACTTTCCCCCCCTCGTCATTGCCAGCCCTGCTCAAATCACGAATGTGCGCTGTTTTGGCGCGAGTACGGGGGCTATTAATATAACCCCACAGGGCGGAAGTGGCAATTACAGTTACCGTTGGAACTATCAGAATGCAACATCCCGCAACCTGGCGAACCTGCCTGCAGGTAGTTATTCGGTTACCGTTACGGATACGCTGACAAAAGTGACGGTCACACAGACCTACGCTGTTGCCCAGCCTGCTGCGGGTATCCAAATCACTTCTGCAGTACCTACGCCAACGTGTTTTGGACTAAAAACAGGGCGGATTACGTTAACTGTACAGGGTGGAAGCGGGATGCTTACCTATGCGTGGAGTGGGGGATTACCCGCTATTGCCAGTCCTACAGGAGTTGGTGCAGGTAGTTATACCGTGACCATAACGGATACTGCGGGTTGTCAACTTATTTCCAACGCCTTTGTGGTGACCCAACCGGATAGTGCGGTTCAGGTGAGGCCCACTGCCGTTGCGGCATCCTGTAAGGGACTTTCTGATGGCCGGATAAGCATCGTGACCACGGGGGGAACTGGTCCGTATACGTATGCCTGGAGCAATAATTTGCCTGCTAACTTAACTACACAAACAGGGCTTCCCGGAGGAAGTTACAGCGTTACGGCTACGGATGCACGGGGATGTACCGGAAGTGCGACGGCTCAGATTGGACTGTCTGCCGGTGTGTCTGTCAGTTCAATCCAGCCAGGGTTTATTGATGCCGGGAATGACGGGAATATCAATATCGGGGTTACCGGGGGCGTTACGCCTTATCAGTTTTCGTGGGTAGGCCCTGGAAATTTTTCTGCAACGAGCCAGAATATTACAGGATTAGGGGTAATAGGAGATTATTGCGTTACCGTAACTGACAGCCGTGGCTGTAAAGATACGGCATGTGCGCCTATGGTAAACCGCTTGAGGGTGGGTACCGGATCCATTCGGGATGCTTGTTCCGGCGGCAATGACGGGAGTATCACGATTAATCCCACCGGGGGGCGCCAGCCATATACCTTCAGCTGGAACAATGGTAGTACGGGGCAAAATTTGAATGGCTTGGGGCCGGGTACGTATGTAGTAACGATCACTGATGTTTTGAAAAATACGGTTAGTGGGAGTTTTGACGTAGTGCGGCTTAGTGCGATTACAATCGGTGGTACGGTTATGGCCGCCCGCGGGGTTATCGGTGTGGCGAATGGCAGTATCAGTGCGAGTATTACCGGGGGAAAGCCGGAATATACTTACCGATGGGCAAACGGAGCGACGACGGCCACGATTAGCGGACTTGCTGCAGGCCAGTATTGCTTAACGGTTACAGATAAAAATGGGTGTACAGCTTCGAGATGTTATGAAGTTCCTTTTGAACCTCTACCATTGGCATTTACTTCTGCTAAAACGGATAACCGTTGCTTTGGAGAAGCTAAAGGGGTGTTACGCCTTAATATTACGGGTGGGATAGGGCCTTATTCTGCTACTTTCAACGATGGGGTGAAGGTCAATGCCAATAAAGACGGGCTCATCGAACGGACGGGCCTTACAGCAGGGGTGTACAGTTTCGTCATTTCCGACTCGGTGAATATGACCATACAGGGAAATATTACCTTAAATGCACCCTCGCAGGTCAATATTGCCCAGACAAATGTCCGGCACGACAATGAAAATATAGGCTGTACAGGAGGGATAACGATTAGTTTAAGCGGTGGAACCGCTCCTTATCTGGTGCGCTGGAACAGCAATAATGCCGGAACGCTGATTACTAACCTTTGTGAAGGAGACTATGTAGCGACAGTAGAAGATGGCAACGGGTGTATGACGACTTTTCCTTCTATTAAGGTCAATACTTTTGGGTTTACAGGAAATGTTATTGATAATGTATGTCCAGGTGATCTGACGGGTGATATACTCCTGAACGTGTTCGGCGGAGCCTCCCCCTATGCGTTTTTCTGGTTGAATTCCAGGGGCGACACGATTTTGCGGAATAAAGATCTGATGAATGTAGCTGCCGGCACCTACCGGGTGGTGGTTCAGGAACCTTCCGGAAATACCTTGTTGAAACAATTTGTAATTGGTACCCAGTCTAACCTGAGTGCCAGTGCACAAGTCGTATCGAATTACAGGGGTTTTGGAGTCAGTTGCCCCGCTTCGGCGGATGGGATTGCCTCGGCTTCTGGCTTGAATGGGATTGGGTCCAGTTATATGTACGAATGGCTGAGTGGCCAGCAGTTGGTTGGATCCCAGCAGCGTTTACAAAATGCGAAAGCGGGTACGTACGTGGTACGGATTACCGACCAGGGCGGTTGTATGACCGAAACGACGGTTACGCTTACCGCGCCTCCGCAGCTTGGCATAAACGCATCGGTCAATAATATTTCCTGCCCGGGAGCTCGTGACGGGGATATCCTGATTACAGCAAGTGGGGGTGTTCCAGGTTCTGTTTATGGCTATCGGTGGAGTACAGGAGCCACGAGCCCTCGGATTAGCTTCCTTCCTACTGGTAATTATAGCGCTACGGTAACAGATGCCAATAATTGTGCGTTCAGTGCAATGTTCAATATTGCGGAACCACTGCCCTTATCGGTAAAAGTCGAAACCACTCCTGCGACCGTGGGTGTGCCGAACTGTGACGGGGCGGCAAGGATTACCGTAACTGGTGGTACCCGCCCGTACGCTTACGTTGCGAATGTGCCCAATAACCGCACAACGGATTCCGTTTTTCTCAAATTATGTCCAGGCGATTACGTTTTACAAATCCGCGACGCACGGGGTTGCAAGACCACCCCTGAACAGCTCAGTTTTAATATCCAGGACAGAACACTACCCTGTCTGGAAACGCGCAGTGTACTCACCCCGGATGGAGATGGCGCGAATGATAACTTCGAGATATTTTGTATTGACGAGTTAAAAGATAACCGTCTGGTGATTTTCAATACGTGGGGACAGCTAGTTTTTGAGCAGTTAAATTACTCCAATAACTGGGTAGGGAGGACCTCTGGTGGGGAGGAATTGCCGGAAGGGGCTTATTACTATATACTGGAATATACGGATAAAGACGGGACGCGTCAGCAGGTACGTGGCTCGATTACGATCCTGCGCAATTGACCGACCAGTTTTTTCACCAAAAAACCGATTTAAGACCATGAAACAAATTTTCCTTACGATAAGTATGGCCCTGGTATTCGTTTCGGCAAATGCCCAGAACGAGTCCCTGATTTCCCACTATTTGATCGCGCCTATTCTGATAAACCCCGCAGTTGCGGGTTTTAAGGAAACCCATCAGATAATATTCAATGGACGCACCCAATGGACGGCTTTTCCGGATGCACCAAAAACGGTAGGCGTTCAATATAATGGCCCTATTGGGAAGACTTTTGGACTGGGCGTAGGGCTTTCTTCGGAAAGTGCGGCAAAGTTAAATTTGCTCAAGTTCAGGCTTAATTATGCTTTTCGTTTTAATATCCAGGAAACGATTAAGTTGGGTATCGGATTTTCTACGGAGTACCAACAGGTGCGCCTGGGAGGTAACATCCTTTCACAGCCCATTTACGATTTTGACGATATCCTTAGCGGTGCTGTGGATGGGAGACAGATTTTCGATGCCTCTTTCGGGGTTTTTGGTACGTTTAATGACCAGACTTTTGCTGGAATTTCCTTCGCGAACCTGATTCGTGCCAGGCTGGACGATATCGTTTCGAGTAATAATGAGCAAAATTTCCTGCGGTATTATCTGATTTATGCCGGGCACAAGCTGATTTTCAACGATGGAGCGGTGAGCGTGGAGCCTTCCTTACTTCTGAGGCAAATTCAAAACTCCCCATTCCAGGCGGATGTCAACCTGAAACTCGGTTTTATGGAGGACCGCATTATCGGGGGGCTTTCTTACCGCTCCCTGAAGACCATCGGTTTGTTATTCGGCACCGAAATTTCGGAGAGTTTCCGTTTCTTTTATTCCTACGATATGACATTGCAGGACATCCAGCAGTTTAGTTCAGGAGGCCATGAGATTAGTATCGGGATTGGGCTTAACTCGCCTGATCGCTCGCGAAGCCTACGCAAGCGCTGATGACTGTTTTGCCTCTTTTATTGGTTAATTTTTACAATATTCCAGGTTGGAGGATTTAGCAGGATTTGTCTCTTTTGAGTAAAGCCGCTTTTACCATGCGAAATCTTTTTCCTTGCCTACATATCAGATTCCGGGCGTAGTGCCCCTATGAGCTTTGGGGCTGTGTAAAAACCCCTGGCCATGTTATCTTGAATGAGCGACGTTTTGCCCCATTTTGCGAAGCAAAATGAGGCAAAACGTCGCTCATTCAAAACTTTCTTTCGCTGCCGCAGGCGGCGGAATACTTTTCACACAACCCCATAAGAAATCGGTTTTTGGAAGGCCTCCCTCCGTTCGCGGAGGGGGGCTTTTTTTATTATAATTTTTTCTATTCTTTTAGACTTTGGCACGGTTTTCTAATCACATTAAGAAAATATGTCATTAGATGAAAAAGGTGCCTGAACGGGTGCAGGGACGATCAATCAAACATTCTACGCAAAAGATTTTGTCTTTCGGGGCAGGATCGGAAAACAGGGTGCTTCTTTCCGGTTTGGAGCCAGGTTCAAATGGGTACAGGCTACAAATGGGAAAGGGGTCCCAATCATTGTTCACCGTTAATTGTACAACTATGAAAAACTTGATGGAGCAAAGTGTTATGGAAAAGGGTCGCGCTCCTGCTGTACTTGCACGGGGCAGGGGTTTTCCGCTAGATTGGAAATGGCTCTTTTTACTGTTTTTTCCATTGTCAGGCATGATAAATCCTGCATGGTCCCAAACGCAGGCGCCCTGTGCGATTACCTGTCTTGCCGATAACCCGAGTTTTCCCTTGGTCATTGATCCTGGTGATAGTTGCAGGTCCACACTGACGTTCTCGATGTTCATGTTTATTACCGGTTGCCCGGGAGATAAGACGTTGACTGTAAGAGGTGGTGGAGGGGAAATCATCGGTACGGGCATTAATACCGTAAGGGTAAACCTCACCAACCAGATCGGGCAGTTGCTTGAAGTTACCGTAGTGGATGTTGGAACCGGGATTACCTGTGTCGGGTTTGCCAGAATTTTGGACCGTACAGCTCCGGAAATCATGTGCCGGGATACAGTATTGCCCTGTAGTGCGGATACGAGCGTAGCTATTTTGGGTAGGCCGCGAATCAGGGAAAATTGTGATGCTTCAGTGGTAATGACATATACGGATCAGGTGCAGAGTCTGAATTGCAGCGATACTTCTGCGGTTATTCTACGTACATGGACAGCCCGGGATGCTTCGGGAAACAGGGATACCTGCGTTCAGCGCATTGCCCTGGTGCGGGCGGTCCTTGCGAGTGTGATTTTTCCCAGAGATACGACAATCAGTTGTGCTGCAGCAGCCAATGATCCGGGCCGGCTAGGATTTCCGGCATGGTCGGGGAGCCAGATTAGTAATGGGGGTGGCTTGTGCCGCTTTGTAGTCCGGTACCGGGATGAAACTACGCAAACTTGTGGTACGGTAGGCCGGGTTATTTCCCGGATTTGGTCGGTAGAAGACCTTTGCGCCTTACAAACACGCACTGTCGCGCAGACCATCCGGATTATAGATAATACCCCTCCGGTTATTCAGTGCCCTCCTACAAAAATTGCGTACACCCTTCCAGGGGAATGCTTTGCAACAGTCAACCTCGACAGGCCAACGGTTCGGGATGGCTGCGATCTGAACGCTACCTTTTTGGTTTCAACTTCTTATGGACAGGTTGGGACCGGACCGCATTTTATGGTGCCAGCCGGCACCCACACCATAACTTATACTGCTGTTGATGCCTGTTTGAATACGGCGGTATGCCAAACGACCTTGCGGGTTCTGGACGAAGAACGGCCGATTGCTATTTGCGATGATGAAGTAGTCATTTCCCTGAACCAACAGGGGAAAGCCTATGCGTCTGCGAAAGTATTTAACGAGGGTAGCCGGGATAATTGTGTGGGCACCCTGTATTACAAGGTGCGTCGAATGAATACGGGTGCTTGTGGGGGACTGAATGGCGATGATTCTTCCCTTCCAGGGTATCAGGAATGGTTTGATGATTTGGTAAGCTTTTGCTGTGAAGATGTGGGAACTAAAGTACAGGTCCTCCTTAGGGTTTATACCGTTAATCCTGGACCTGGCCCTGTGAACCCACTTCGGGAAGAACTGGGAGGAGATTTGTATAATACTTTCAATGAGTGTATGTCGCTGGCGCAAATCAAGGATCCTTTCCCGCCACAGCTTTTCTGCCCTGCCACGGATACCGCGGAGTGTGTAGAAGATCTATCGAACATGTCCCGTTTTGGGAGCCCGGTCCTATTATCTGGCTGTGGCTCATCCGTAGATTCCTCGGTAGTGACTACCCTGGATAATTGTGGAAGAGGAACCGTACAGCGGACTTTCACGGCGACTAACCGCCAGAATTTAAAGAGTAGCTGTACGCAGTTGATTGTAGTAGAAAACAATCAGCGACTTACGACTCAGGACATTACCTGGCCTTCCAGTACGGTTTTGAGTACCTGTGGGATATCTACAGATCCGGGCAATATGCCAGCCGGTTCTCAACGGCCGCAGATATCCCGGCAGCCACCCTGCGGGTTGGTAGGTGTTTCCTATGAGGACAAAACGTTCAGCCTCGTTTCCAGTGCTTGTTATACAATACACCGTACCTGGACGCTGATTGATTGGTGTCTTTTTGACCCCAACAAGTCCCCGACACTGGGTAAGTTTTCCCATACTCAGGTCATCCAGGTAGCGGATAAGCAGGCTCCGAATTTTATTTGCCCTGGTGATATCATTGTATCTGCAGTAGATGGCTGTACCTCTGCTCAGGTTACCTTGCCTGCTCTGGTGGCGAGCGATGACTGCAGTCCGCAGGTTACGATAAGTCATAATTCGCCTTTTGCGGCCTCGCCGGGCGCAAACCTTAGCGGCACCTATCCCCTGGGAACGACAGTTGTTACCTATCGCATTGCGGATGGTTGCGGGAATATTGCTTCGTGCAAAATCCGGATTACCGTAGAAGACAGAAAGCCACCATCTATCCTATGTATCGAAGGTTTGTCCACCTCTTTGACCCAAATGCCTGGAGGAATTATGGCTATGGTTAATGCCAAAACGTTTGACAAGAACAGTACGGATAACTGTTCGACGAATGCTAATCTCCGCTTCACCATCCGGCGGCCCGCACCCACCGTGCCGACACCGCCAACAGCGACTCAAATGACCTTTGACTGTTCCGACCTGGGCCTTCAGCCAGTGGAAGTCTGGGCAACAGATGAAGCAGGAAACAGTGCTTTCTGTCTGACGACTATCCGGATTACCGATTTTGGGAATATTTGCCCACCAGATATTGGTCAGGGAATTGTGGCAGGGGCAATCAGTACAGAAAAAGGGGATAAAGTAGAAAAAGTATCCATGACCATTAAAGCGGATAAGCCGATGCAGGCTCTTACCGATGTTCAGGGTACATTTAGGGTAGCTAACATTCCCTTTGGCCAGGATTACATCATCGTGCCACAGCGCAATGATAACCTGATGAATGGGGTGAGTACCCTGGACCTTGTCCAAATCAGCCGCCACATTCTGGGCCTTCAGCCGTTTACTTCTCCTTATCAGTGGATAGCTGCGGATATTGATAAATCCGGGACAGTATCTACGGCTGATGTCGTGCGATTGAGAAGACTAATCCTAAACCTGGAGACTACGCTGCCGAACGGCAATACCTCCTGGCGATTTGTGGATGTAAACTACAAGTTTCCGACTACTGGCAACCCCATTTCCAAGCCTTTTCCGGAAGTGGTGAATTTCAATAACTTCCGGGAAAAGGATGCAAAAGTGAATTTTGTTGCAGTGAAGGTGGGCGATGTCAATGGTTCTGCAATTCCCAATAGCCTCATGCAAAGTGAAACCCGTACAACGGGCGGCGAGCTGGTAATCCGGGTTAAGGACAAGGCCTACCGCAGTGGGGAAACCTTTACAGTGGATTTTACCTCCTCTGATATCGGTAAGGTTCAGGGGTATCAATTTACCCTGGATTTTGACGAGCGCTTATTAGAACTTACGGGATTGGATTTTGGTGACATTACGGACATGGGGCTGGAGAATTTCGGCTTCGGGGCAATTGCCCAGGGGCAGATAGTGACGAGTTGGAACAAAGGGCCTTCTCAGATTCCTTCGGGGGATGTGGTTATGTTCCGGTTGACTTTTAAGGCGAAGCGCAATGCACATTTGGTGAATTCCCTTGAAATTGCCGATCTGCCTACTACATCAGAAGCTTTCAACCAACGCGCTGAATTGATGCAGGTCTTGCTGAAGATTCTGGACGCGAATGGAGGGACGCCTGCAGAAACTGGCTTTGAACTGTTACAGAACTTTCCGAACCCATTCAGTGAAATGACGTACATTGGGTTTAACCTGCCAAAAGCCTCTACGGCACAATTGCGGATATTCGACTTGTCCGGAAGGCTGGTATATACCCATCAGGGAAATTTTGGGAAAGGTTATAACGAAGTGTCCATCAACAGGGCAAAGTTCGGCCTGAACCATGGTGTTTTCTACTACCAGCTTTCTTCTGAGAATTTTACGGCCACGCGAAAAATGATATTGAGCTCCGAATAACCGGGCTTGAAGATACAGCTTTTCATAGTTATTAATTTGTACGGAAAGGAGGCGGGGCCCTTGGGGCCCTGCTTTTTTTTTATTAGACTTGTTGCGATTAGCGTATAGACCGGTATCCCAACGGTCATTTTTCTTTTAACCCCCAACGTCTATGGCCGTCTGGCATGATTTAGGCAAACGCGGAGAACAAATAACGGTGGACTGGTTGCAGTTGCAAGGGTATTGCATTTTAGAGCGCAATTGGCGATATCACCGGGCAGAGGTAGATATCATTGCTAAGAAAGGGGAGCTACTGGTTTTTGTGGAAGTAAAAACCCGGCGTTCGGAACAGTATGGTAGCCCTTCAGATTTTGTAGGGCACAGGAAACAGCGTTTTATGGCGAGTGCTGCTTCTGCCTATGTTGCAGACCTGGATTTTTCAGGGGAAATCCGTTTCGATGTGGCCAGTGTGCTTTTTTCTGGAAAAGATTTTCATTTGGAGTACCTCGCAGATGCATTTTTCCCCGGATGAGGAGGTGGCAAGTTGCTGGTAAGGCCGAAAAGCGTCACATCAACGGGTTCTCCACTTACTTTTCGGTATTCCCCCCGCAGGTCCCCCTCCCGTACAAAGCCCATGCGGCGCGCGAGGCGATGGGCAGCGACGTTTTCGGCACCTACTTCCAGGGAAATTTTGGCGAGTCCAATTTGTAGAAAACCAATAGGGATTAGTGTTTCCAGGACTTCGGTCATAAGGCCGGAAGCCTGTTGGCTGGTTCCAATAAAACCGCGCAGCCTGGCTTTGGGTAGTTCCCAATGCATAGGGTCAAAGGCTACATAGCCAATCATAGAGGCACTGTCTTTATCCCAAATGGCAAAATGGTAGGATTCCTGGAGTAACCACGAGGCAAGCCCACGGCGAACGAATATTTCCGCTGCTTCAACGTTTTGGAAGTCAGGTAAAACCGTAGGATGTACATCCTGTAATAATCCGGCGTTCGTCCGGCATAATTCAAACAGGGAAGCTCCTTCCAACTCCCTGAACCTTCTCACCACCGTTCTCCGGGTAATCAGTACGGTTTCTATGTTTAGGATTTTGTCTACCATTTTCAGTTTTTTGTGCGCATACTGCTTCCTGTAAAGAGAAATATCCGATCAACAAGTGCATCAAATATACCAGGAGTTAAGCAAAAAACATCTACCATTACATCGCGCTTGTAGGTTTTGTGCATTTCAGCTGGCCCATCTTTAATATTGGGCTTGAGTAAATAGCCTTGGTGGTATCCTGGGGTTGTGTAAAAAGCTCACGGCCTGTTATTTGGCGGCTTACGCTGACAAATTTTATTTTGAATGAATGCCGTTTTATCTCATTTTGCGAAGCAAAATGAGATAAAACGGCATTCATTCAAAATTTTATTCCGCTGCCGAAGGCGACGGAAGACTTTTTACACAACCCCGATGCAAGATAACTATTGGTAGCGCAAGCCGCTAAAAGACTTTAGAGAAAGCCTAACATATTATATCCTAGAACCCTGTGTAGCTAAAAAATAACAAAAATTAGTAAAATAAATTCTTTATACTATTTTTTGTTTTATATTTGTGTAGGTGTAATTGCATCTGTCTTCCACAAGCCCCCGTCCAATAGTAACCAATGAATTGGCGGGAATTTCCGTTTTTAAAAATTTTTCCGGCTTTTTTTCTGGGCATTCTTGCTGCTGCAAAGGTTTTTCCAGAAGGAAGTACACCGGTTTTGTTGCTGGTCCTGGCGATTTGTGCGGCAGGTGGGGCACTGGTGAGTGGGGTCGGGCCATTTGTAAGGCGCAACCCCTGGCCTTTTTGTATTTGGGCTATGCTGGCTTTTTTCTTAATGGGGAGCTGGCGTTACCAAAGCACCAATACTTATCCCGATGCCCAGCATTTCAGTCAGGCCTCCGGCAAGACTGTTCATCTGCTGGTGCTGGTCGAGGAGGTACGAAAGGGAAGTAAAGTATTTACAGTTACCGCCCGTGCCCGTGCGATGACCGATACAACTGGCGGAGCCTTACCTCTTCGGGGAAAAATGCTGTTGTTCCTCCGCATGGGAACCGGGAAGAGGCCTATGGCCGGAAATCTGCTCAGGGTAACGGGACGGGTGGAGCAGATGCTGGACAATCCCAACCCAGGAGCCTTTAACTATGCAGCTTATCTACGTGGGCGACGGATAAGGTATAATATGTATGTCGGGAAGGAGGACTGGCAGATTTTGCGCCAAAAAGGTTCCACTTACTCGGAGAACCTGCTATTTGCCTGCCGGCACTATTGCCTGCAGCAGCTAAAAGCGGCCCTGCCAGGGGCGAAGGAATATGCAATTGGGGCTGCCCTGCTGATAGGCAATCGCGAAGAGATGGATCCGGGGGTGCGGGATATTTTTAGCCAAACAGGAGCGATGCATATCCTTGCCGTTTCGGGCCTTCACGTTGGGATGGTTGCCTGGTTCCTCGGCTGGATGCTGCGGTGGGTCCCGCAACGTAGAAAATGGGTTAAGGGGATAGTCGAGGTGGCAGGGATTTGGGCATATACCCTATTATGTGGCCTGGGTGCCTCTGTAGTACGTGCCGCACTAATGTTTAGCTGGTTAAATTTGGGCAAGGCACTGGGTAGACCAGCAAATATTTGGAATACCCTGGGGGGAGCCGCTTTTTTTCTTCTTTTGTACGAGCCATTATGGATATTCGATATAGGTTTTCAGTTATCGTTTCTGGCAGTTGCCGGTATCCTGTTATTTGAGCCGCCGCTCTACCGGCTTTTGATATTCCGGAACCGGCTGGCGGATTATTTTTGGAAGCTCACGGCTGTGGGGATTGCCGCTCAACTGGCTACTGCCCCCTTGGGCATTTATTACTTTCATCAGTTTCCCTTGTTTTTTTGGCTTTCCGGCTGGCTGGCTGTTCCGCTCGGTGCACTATGCCAGGGGGCAGGGGCTTTATATCTTTTGCTGGGACAGATACCCGCACTTGGCGAATTACTGGGGTGGGTGCTACAGGTATTGATAAAGGGATTGTACTGGGGTATCTACGGAATAGGTCAAATTCCAGGTGCTTGCCTTGAGGGATTATGGCTGAGCGAGTGGGGAGCCTGGTGTACTTGCTTTATATTAGGAATTGGAGCGTGGATATTTTTTCTTCCAGGTAAAAAGGCAGTCTGGCTTTGGGTAGCACTTCTCTTTATCGCCAGTGTACTGGAACTGCGCAGGGACTGGTTGTCGTACAGGAGGAGCGAGGTTGTATGCTATGGGATAAACGATGCTTCTGCTCTTGAGTTTTGGCAAGGAAGGACGGTTGCAGGATTTTATTCAGGGGATACAGCGCGGATTAGTAGCCAGACGTCAGTTTTTCATCTGCGCAATCAGGGGAAGGAAGTATTTCGGTTTTCGGTATTCGATTCGGCCCAACAGGAGCGGCCGCTTTTTATGCATCGTGGGCCCTATATTGTTGCAGGCAATCATCGTTATTTTGTCTGGGATGGCAGTCAAAAATTTAAAGGCTTACCGCCTAAGGATGCCGATTATTGGATTATTTGCAACAATCCCTTCCTTCCTAACAGTTTGCCAGTGGAACGAATGCCCAGAAAGAAGGTAATCATTGATGGAAGTAATTCCAGAGGCCGTTTGCGTTTTTATAAGCAGTATTTCGATAAAAAAGGTATTCCCATCCATTTTACCATGGAAGGGGGCGCTTGGATATTATAATTTGCTTTTTTGGAATGGATCAGCAGGCAGGGTATAGGTTGACCATGCTAACCTTCCATTTCAGCATTTAATTTGGTTAAACCCTTGAAGATATGAAAGACAAAAGGACGGATTTTCGCTATTTTTCCCGTGGGGAGCGCTGGGCACTACTTTTTCTGATATTTTTTTCCTGTGTAGGTTTTCTCCTGCCTTCAGCTTGGCTTGCGCAGCAGGAGGTAGGCGCAGTATCAGAGGCCGACCAGGTATGGTTGGATGCTCAATACAAAGATTGGGAGGAGGCACAGCGGGAGAAGGGACGCCAGCTACCTGCCAGGAAAAGGGATGGTCGTGGGCCACTCCAGCATTTTGACCCTAATCACGTGGGGGTGCAGCAACTGCTGGATATGGGCACTCCCCCTCAGCTTGCCCGCAACTGGAGAAAGTATCTGGAAAAAGGGGGTAAATTCAAAACAGTTGAAGGGGTAAAAAAACTGTACGGGATGCAGCCCGGGTTTTATGCAAAAATCAGGCCATGGATGTTTGTGGCCACGACGAGAGATTCTTTTCCGGGCCCACATCGAGCAATACGGCGAAAAAGTCCTGGTTGTTTGCCCTTGGACATCAACGCCGCTGATTCTTTGGAATGGGAAGGGCTACCCGGTATTGGTCCGGTACTTGCCGGGCGGATTGTCCGCTTTCGTAAGCGGCTCGGTGGGTTTCATTCCGTTCAGCAGGTTGGGGAAACGTATGGGCTTCCCGATTCGACATTCCAACGCATTTTTCCTTGTCTGGGCCTGGTGACCCCCATGGTCCTCCTGGATATCAATACTGCAGGAGAAGCTGAGCTCCGTTCTCATCCCTATGTGGGGTACAGGCTTGCGAGGATGCTGGTGGCTTTTCGCGAACAGCATGGCCCTTTTTCAGTTCCTAGTGACCTTTTTAACCTGCCTCTGATGGATACGCTCACTTTCGAACGCTTAAAGCCGTATCTTCGCTTATAAACTTATTTAGAGATCTCCTAAAGCCCTATGCAGTTTTCTATCTAAGCTGGCTCCATAGCAGGGAGTCGAAAACTGGTTTTATGCAGAAAGCACGGATTTTTTTAATGTTACTTCCTTTATTATTGGCGGGATGCCGGCAGGAGCCCCATGCGATGCGTATCTCCCGCACTGCTGTAGCTCCGATGTGGCCCAAGGGACCTTTTCCGGCCTACTGGCGTCAGGGAAACGCCGAGATATCCCGTTTCTCTTTGTCTCAAAACAGATATCGGGACCTTTACCCGGGAGAAGCTATCCTTGTTTTTGTAGCAGAAGATTTTCTTTCTGACAGACAGGTCAAAAACGAAAGGTATAAGCGGCCCAACTCGGTCCCGGTCCTGAAATTAAATGCGATACACCGATTTGCTACAGGGATTTACGACTATTCGGTCATGAGTTCGGTATTTTCCCCTATTCAGCCTGAAGGACTGTCCCTCCCGCTAAAAGTGACGAATAGTTCACAGGATTGGTGCGGACAATCTTTCATGCAGGTCAATCGCTACCACCATCGGATGAAAATAACCTGGAACGCCTATTTTGAGCTGGAGGGGGACGGCAGCACTACCCTGCAGGCCTTACCCCTGGAAGATGGTTTATGGGCACAGGTGCGTATTGACCCCAAAGCCCTTCCAACTGGTCAGTTGAAAATATTCCCATCCCTTGCTTTTTTTCGGCTGATGCACCAGCCTGTCAAGGCTTATCATGCGGTTGGAACTGTACAGGAATACAAGGAAGGGGAATTCGGAGGAGAAGCGCTGCGGAGGTACCGCCTGGTTTATCCCGAACTTCAGCGGACGCTGGAAATCGTGTTTGAAGGGGTGGCACCGTATCAAATAATTGGTTGGAAGGAAACCTATCCGGCGCTCGGGGACAAAAAACTGCGCAGTACCATAGCCAAAAGGACACATATAGGGATGAAACCCTACTGGAAGATGAACAGTTTGGCCGAAAGCGGGTGGAGGGATTCTTTAGGTGTGCAAGGTTTCCCCATCGAGTAGGGGCTGTTGGGAGCATGAAATATTGCTCATAAGGCAGAATTGTCGCGGGGGATTTGTTTCCGGAATATAAAAGATGTATTTTCACTTTTTTGGCACCAGGAGATATTCCGCAAAGGGATAGTCAGGTATGAACAAACAGACGGAGTGGCATGACGAATTTCGATACTTTTTTCAAATCGGCGTTTACCGTTGATAACGTTATTTTTGGCTTTGACGAAGGAGATTTAAAAGTATTGCTGATTAAAAGGGCGGAGGAGCCTTTTTTTGGATACTGGGCTCTTCCCGGGTACTTTGTTTATCCCACGGAGGATTTAGATACAGCAGCAAACCGGGTTTTGTATGAATTGACCGGGTTAAGGGATGTGTACCTTGAGCAGGTCCATACGTTTGGGGAGGTAAATCGGCACTCTTTCGGACGGGTGATTACGATAGCGTATTTTTCTCTGATCAAGATCAGCAATTATTCGATTCAGCCAGCTTCTATTGCTTCGCAGGCGAGGTGGCACTCAATTGCCCAGCTTCCGGAGCTCGCCTTTGACCATAAAACCATTCTGCGCTCTTGTTTTGACAGGCTCAAATGGCTTGCCCATTCAAGGCCAGTCGGATTCGAACTGCTTCCGCCCAAGTTTACGCTTACCGAGCTTCAGCATTTATACGAGGCGATAATGGAAACGGAATTGGACAAGCGGAACTTTCGCAAGAAGATTCTTTCTATGGAGCTTTTGATAGACCTGGAAGAGACCCAGGAAGGGGTAGCACATCGGCCTGCCCGCCTGTATATGTTTGACAGGAAGCGGTACGATGAATTACTCGAGGAGGGTTTCAGTTTTGAATTAAAAGAAACCCGTAAAAAGGATTTTGGCCGCTCACGGGGTATTACGCAATTGCAGCAGGATTAAAACTCTCTACCTTTTCCGTCTTTGACCACTACCCGTAGACCGTTAGGATAGCGGTTGCGGTATTGTTGAATAATGCCAGCCAAGGCGGCAGGGTTTGGTGGAGACTGGCGTAGAAAAGGATAGGCAGAGCCATCTTCGGGTTGTCCTTCCACAGTAAGTCCCTTGTCTTCAATTTTATAATAGCCATAATACCCTTTCGGCAGATTAATTGGTTGGCTAAGGGCAAAAATCTGCTGAATGAGTTCCAGTGCTTGATTGCGATTGGCCTGGTCATAAGTGATATAGCCCCAGACGGCATCGGAGGGTACTTTGAGCAGCTCTTTAGGCTCTATGGTTATTCCATGTTCTGTTTCCAGGCGAAGGCGGTAGCGATCGGATAAAACGCTCAATGTACCTTTATTGATAATGGCCCCCCTAAGGTCAACGGCAAAGGAATAGTTGCCAGGCTGGAGTATTCCCGCGGAGGTTTCGGCTGTGATTTTTTGAGGTTTGAAATCGCAGATAAATGGAGCTCCAATCCGCAGCAAGGAAAGGAGCATCGAGTTATCCAGGAAACGCCAGATATATTGGATAGTATAATTACTGCATTCATATTCCTTTATCGTACCCGCGCGGATAAGGAATTTCCTCCCGTTGCTATCGAGCGTTTCGCGCATCTCGAGGTTAAACTCTTTGCTTATTTCTGCCACCACCAGAGGAGCCTTATCTTTTTCGAGAGAACAACCCGATAAAAATAAGGCGGCAAACAGCGATGTGCGGATTATATGGTACAGGTTCATTTGGCTTATATATGTGGAAAGCGCCAGGCACATTCCTATTGTTATTTTATAGAACGATTTTAAACCATTGGATGCTGCCAGTAGTTGAATCCCTTGAGCAGTAATTAAACCTAACACATATCCAGAGTGGATTTTATCTTTTGGATACAAACCAGAAACCCCTGCAATTTTCGGTATTTTCACTATCTTTGCCACCCTGACAGCCAACTTGTTGCTACAGGATCTTTGCAGGCTCAAAACAGGCCTTTTCCACGCACAACACCTTTTACCTGGCAGGGCTTGGTTTTCTCAAAAAGCCCACGCGTGAACAAAAAAAACAGATATTAACCATACGATGAAGCATATACGCAATTTTTGTGTAATCGCCCATATTGACCATGGGAAAAGTACGCTTTCCGACCGTCTGCTGGAGATGACCAGCACGCTGGATAGTCGGCAGATGATGGATCAGACCCTGGACAACATGGATTTGGAAAGGGAGCGCGGAATCACCATCAAAAGTCATGCTGTGCAGATGTACTATGCCCATACGGACGGACAGATGTACACCTTTAACCTGATTGATACACCCGGCCACGTAGATTTTTCTTACGAAGTCTCCAGGTCGATTGCCGCTTGCGAAGGTGCCCTTTTGCTTGTTGATGCAACGCAGGGTATACAAGCGCAGACCATTTCCAATCTATACCTCGCCATTGAGCACAATCTGGAAATTATCCCCATTCTGAACAAAATTGATATGGACAGTGCGATGGTTGACGAAGTATCAGAGCAGATTATTGACCTTATCGGCTGTGGGAAAGAGGATATTATCCTGGCAAGCGGCCGCACCGGTCAGGGCGTTGCCGACATTATGCGGGCAGTGGTAGATCGGATTCCACCTCCAAAAGGAGATCCAGCCGCTCCCCTGGAAGCGTTGATTTTTGATTCTGTTTTCAATTCGTTCCGTGGGGTGGTGGTGTACTTCCGTATCCTCAACGGTACTTTGCGCAAGGGGGATAAGGTGCGCTTTTTCAATACAGGGAAAGAATACGCTGCTGATGAAATCGGAATCCTGCAAATCAACCAGGTGCCCAAGGCAGAGTTGAAAGCAGGTGATGTAGGTTATATCATCACCGGAATCAAGAATTCCAAGGAAATCAAGGTCGGCGATACGATTACATTAGTGGAAAACCCCTGTGAAAAAGCGATTCAGGGTTTCGAAGATGTCAAACCGATGGTATTTGCGGGTATTTTCCCTATCGAAAACGAAGATTTCGAAGACCTGCGCGACAGTCTGGAAAAACTCCAGCTTAACGACGCTTCTCTGGTGTTCGAACCGGAAACTTCGATTGCGCTTGGGTTTGGTTTCCGCTGTGGTTTTCTCGGGATGTTACACCTGGAAATTATCCAGGAGCGTCTTTCCAGGGAATTCAATATGGAGGTAATCACTACGGTGCCCAACGTTTCTTATTTTGCGTATACTACCAAAGGAGAAAAACTGGTCATCAGGACACCTTCCGATCTGCCGGATACGTCCAGTCTGGCTTATGTAGAAGAACCTTATATCCGGGCTCAGGTTATCACAAAACCCGAATATATAGGTGTGATTATGACCCTTTCGATGGAAAAAAGGGGAGCACTGGTCCGGCAGCATTACCTTACCACGGATAGGGTAGAGCTGACATTCGAAATGCCGCTCGCAGAAATTGTCTTCGATTTTTATGATCGGCTCAAATCCGTCTCCAGAGGATATGCTTCCTTTGATTATTCCCCAATTGAATACCGCGAATCCGATCTCGTCAAAATGGATATCAAGTTAAACGGGGATAATGTGGATGCTTTGTCGGCGCTGGTACACCGGGAGAAGGCAGAATCCTTTGGCCGCAAAATCTGTAAGCGCCTCAAGGACCTGTTGCCACGTCAGCAGTTTATGATTGCTATACAGGCTGCTGTCGGAGCAAAAATTATTGCCCGGGAGACCATTTCCGCTTTAAGGAAGGACGTGACAGCAAAGTGCTACGGTGGGGATATTTCAAGGAAAAGAAAACTGTTGGAAAAACAAAAAGAAGGAAAGAAAAAGATGCGCCAAATCGGTAATGTAGAAGTGCCGCAAAAAGCGTTCCTGGAGGTACTCAAACTTAATAACTGAGTACCCCTTGTCCATTAACTTTCCGAAGGAGACCCCTTGCAGGGTTTTCTCCGATAAATCTCTATAAAACAGGAAGCGTTCAAGATGGTTTTCCGAGCAAAACAAGGAAAAACATCTTGAACGCTTTTCTTTTGAATTGTCTTTTTGGCTAATGCCAGCAAGAAATATCTTTCTGGCTTTAACCGCGCTCAAAGCTCATTTGGAAAACCGTATCCAGATAACTACAATATCCAAGCTTTAATAAAGCCGCGTTTTACGAGGTGCCAGATAATCGAGACTTACGATAATTCCACCGCCGACCACAAAAGCTCCAATTGCAATGTAAAGAATCAACATGATATTACCAATTTGACAGTATGAACAAATTAAATGCCTTTCTACCGAGAAGACACGTTCATGGGCGCGTAATCCAACTCAGATCACAAGCAAAATACTTGCGAAAATACACGCGATGGGATCAAATTGGTGTGGATATGTTCTGTATTTCCTGATTGGATGTTGTAGTTGCGAATGTAAAGAGAAGTTGTGAAAAGGGGATATTTTTTTGGCATTTTTTTTCAAAAAAGTTGCGCTGATTATAAAGGAGCGGTCGCTATGGGTTTTTGAACGGCGGAGGAAGATATTGATTGCACCGGATTTGATGTAATGTGGAGGTTTTGTGCCTTATCGGCAAACTCTACAGCCTGGAGGGCGGCAGATTTCAATACGGCGAGGCGGATCATCTGGCCATTTACTTCGGCCCAAAGTTGGTAGCAGGAATCAGCAGATAAAGCAGGTAAGGAAGCAGGATAGCAATAGGCGGTACGCGTATGGGCATTCCAGAAAACGATGGGGGAATGCGCATTTTTCAGGGAATTGCCCTGAAAAACGACTATCCGTGTGTCGGGATGGAAAAGGTGAACGGCTGCATGCCGATTAGGCTCGGAATCTTTTTCACAATTTTCGAGTACTGCCTGAAGTTGATTGGCATGGTGCATGGCGGTGCGCCGCGATTGGAAATACCAGAGAGCGAGGATGCCCAGGAAGGCTGCGATAACCGCATGGTTAATGGGGCGACGGGTTGTAGGGAGATTGGAAACAGTCCTGGGCTCACTTGGAGTTTTATGTGCTGGGCTTGGGTGGATACCATGGTTTAGCGCGAGCTGCCGCACGCTGCGCTGCGCCCGGAGTACTTCGTCCTTCAGTTCAGGGTAGGCACTAAGAAAATTTTCCACCACCTGTTCCTCCTCTGGGTCAGTAAGCCCGAGTGCATATTGATGCAATAAACCAGAAGCGATAAATTTTTCCTTATCCATTTTTAGGGATTCATGTTTGAGCACTTGTGAAATGCTTTGACCGTAACTTCATCATAACCAAAAGGTTATCAAAATATTTGCAGTTTGGAATAAGCTATTGGCCACCTGTCTGATTTTAGCTGGTCCTTGTAGATTTTTCTGTGCGGCGCAATTCAATCAGGGCCACTTCCGGGAGGATACCCACCCTGCCGGGGTATCCGAGGAAACCCAGTCCACGGTTGACGTATAGGAACTGTTGCCCTTTTTCATAGAGGCCTGCCCATTGCTTGTAGAGATATTTTATAGGGCTCCATTTGAAAATGCCAGGAATTTCCACGCCAAACTGCATCCCGTGGGTATGGCCAGAAAAGGTGACGGCGATATCCTGGAATTTTTTATTTACTTCAAGATCCCAGTGGGAAGGGTCATGGGAAAGCAGGAGCTTTAAATCAGCAGCTTCGCAGCCCGAACAAGCTTTGGCAAGGTCGCCGCGCCTGGGGAAACGCAGGTGTGCTGAGTGGTTTTCCACGCCGATTACCGCTATTTTTTTTCCATTGATTTCTACCATGCGGTGCTCATTGAGGAGTAAATCCCATCCCATTGCACGATGGATATCCTGGAGCTGTTGAAAATTATTGCGTTTGGCATCTTCTGATTCCCAGTCGGAATAATCTCCGTAGTCGTGGTTGCCAACTATGGAAAAAACCCCGTGTTTTGCGGTAATTTTATCGAAAACGTCCATGAAAGGGCGCATTTCGTCAGAGCGGTTGTTCACCAGATCACCAGTGAAAAAAACCAGATCCGGCTGCTGGGCGTTGATGAGCTCAATTGCAGCTTTGACGGGTTCTTTAAAGGTGAAACTACCGGAATGGATATCGGAAATCTGTACGATGCGCAGCCCTTCGAGTTCCTGCGGGAGTCCTTCCAGACCAATCGTGGTTTGGAAAAGCCTGTAGCGGTATGGGTTGCGCAGCATGCCATAGGTCATTGAAAAAAGCGGGATACTCCCCACGAACAACCCCAGTTGGGTCAAAAATTTTGACCGCTGCGGATTGTAACCTTCCGTCAGGCGCATTGTACCAGCAACCCACTGGGTAGCCCGGCGCAAATCATCAATGGCCAGAAAAGGCAGTATCAGGATTTTGGATAAATAGGCGATGAACAGGAAGGTGCGGAGATAGGTGAAAATATGCCGGTCCATCGGCACTAAGTTTTCATACCTCGCCAAAACAAAAGTGAGCAGGACAATCGCAGGGAGTGCCCAAAACAAAATATTGGAGGTAATTTGTAGCGAGGGCCTCCAGCCCTGATTGAAAACTTTCCACGCCTGGTAACTGTACAGGTCAATTACCAGCAGAAAAGCGATAAAAAGGATTATGCGCATAGCGTAATTTTCGGGTGCAATTTGCAAAAGAAGCGTTACCTTGTAAAAAATGAACTTGGTAGGCCTATTGGGATGATGCTATAAAAAATGTAACATATATAGAGGAGTTTTTATGCTAAGGGAAAAAATGGGTGCATTTTTTGCCATCTTTTGCCTTTTTAAAGAACATAGTGGGGCTATGTGACTTGAAAAAGGCGGAGAATGGCGGAAACACTTCGTTTTTCACTCAGTAGACAAAATCCTGAACTCCGTCTTTGCACAGGGATAGAAATTGCCATCGCCTAGCATACCAAAAGAACCTATTAAGCAACAAGATTCGTCGGATCATGTTCAATAAGGGAGGTGGTTTGTGCGGGAAATGCGCGTGCATTTTAGGACAATACTCCAGCATGTAAGGAAAAGTGGCAGTGGGCTATGTTCTTCAAAAGGTCGTAAAGCATGAAAAATTATGGATTGAAAGGGCTGAAATTTGCTGAAGGAAACAATTTTTTCCTGATTGCAGGCCCTTGTGTAGTTGAAGGGGAAGCGATCGTGCTCCATATCGCCGAGCAGGTCGCCCGCATTTGTGAGCGGCTTGAAATCCCCTTTATTTTTAAAGCATCTTACCGCAAAGCCAATCGTTCGCGGCTGGATTCCTTTACGGGCATTGGGGATGAGGCCGGCTTAAAAATCCTGGCGAAAGTACGGGAAGAGTTTGGCCTTCCTGTGACAACGGATGTACACACTGAAGAAGAAGCTGCCTTTGCCGCAAATTATGTAGATGTATTGCAGATACCAGCTTTTCTTTGTCGCCAGACGAGTCTTCTGGTAGCTGCAGCGGATACCGGCAAGGTGGTCAATATCAAGAAAGGGCAGTTTATGAGCCCGGAGGCGATGGGGCATGCAGTGGAAAAGGTCAGGCAGGCGGGTAATCAGCGGGTAGCCCTTACGGAGCGGGGTACTACGTTTGGCTACCAGGATCTGGTCATTGATTTCAGAGGCATTCCTACTATGCAAGCGTTTGAGGTGCCGGTGATCCTGGATTGTACCCACTCCTTACAGCAGCCTAACCAACCGTCTGGTATCACCGGTGGTCGTCCTGCGTTAATTGAAACAGTAGCCAGGGCGGGAATCGCCGTAGGGGCCGATGGGCTATTTATTGAAACCCACCCCGAGCCTTCTGTGGCTAAATCCGATGGGGCCAATATGTTGCCCCTGGATCGGTTAGAAGCGTTACTCGGGCGCCTAAGCCGTATCAGGGAAAGCACTATTTCCGATTTATGAGAAGGTAGAGAGAGATTTGTAGGAAAGAAATATGATTAAAGCAATAGAAATCGCTATTTCACCCGCCGAAGCCAGTGATGATGCAGCTGTGCTCCGCTACGTGTGCAATACATTGTCGCTTGAGGCGGAGGCCATCCAGGCTGTTAAGGTACTGCGCA
>CAZGOT010000001.1:2053-29549 GCA_964527495.1 uncultured Haliscomenobacter sp. | reverse complement strand
CTGCGCAGGTCGGTGGATGCAAGGGGAAGGCAGCCCAAAATCAGATTGCGCGTAGAAGTCTTTCTTGGGGAAGCACCCAGACCAGAACCCGCTTTGTTGGAAGGGTTGAAGGTAGTGGATGGGAGCCGGAAAGCTATTGTAGTGGGGTCGGGGCCTGCAGGATATTTTGCAGCACTCGAGTTGCTGGAACAAGGGATCCAGCCTCTCGTTTTTGACAGGGGTAAAGATGTGCGGCAAAGGCGGCGTGACTTACGTGCCATACAACAATTTTCTGAAGTACATCCCGATTCCAACTATTGCTTTGGAGAAGGGGGGGCAGGCACCTATTCGGATGGGAAGTTGTACACCCGTTCCCACAAGCGGGGGGATATTGAAAAAGTACTGCGGCTGCTGGTCGAGCACGGGGCCAACCCAGATATCCTTATTGAGGCGCATCCGCATATTGGCTCCAATAAATTACCTGGTATTGTTGCCAACATCCGGGAAACCATCCTGCACTATGGTGGAGAGGTGCATTTTAACAGCCGTGTCACGGATGTATTGCTGCACCAGGGGAGGGCAATCGGAGTGGTCGTCAATGATCAGGATACCTGGGAGGCGGATGCCGTTCTGATTGCAACCGGGCATTCTGCCCGGGATATGTATGCCCTTTTGCACAAGCGGGGAGTAAGGCTCGAAGCTAAGCCCTTTGCTCTGGGAGTGCGGGTTGAACATCCGCAGGAACTAATTGATTCAATTCAGTATGGCCAGAAACCCCGTGAGCCCGGGCTTCCGGCAGCGAGTTATAAATTAGTTGCACAAGCAGGTGACAGGGGCGTTTTTTCTTTTTGTATGTGTCCAGGTGGATTAGTGGTACCAGCTGCAACAGCCCCGGGGGAGATTGTCGTCAACGGCATGTCTATGTCGCGTAGGGACTCCGCTTATGCCAATTCCGGAATTGTTGTGGCCGTTGAGGAAAAAGATTTTTCTGCATTTGCAGAAGCTGGGGTTTTTGCCGGCCTGGAATTTCAAAAAAGCGTAGAACAGGCCATGTTTGGGCTAGGATCTGGCAGTCAGCAGGGACCTGCACAACGTTTGGTTGATTTTGTCCAGGGACGGACTTCCAGTGACTTGCCAGCTGGTTCCTATATCCCTGGATGTCGTAGTGTCCCACTGCACGAAGCACTTCCGCCCTTTATTGCAAAATATCTGCGGGAAGCCTTCAAAATTTTTGGACAGAAAATGCCCGGCTATTTTACCAATGAGGCTATGGTGATAGGCACAGAAAGTCGTACCAGCTCTCCAGTGCGCATTCCGCGGGATCCGCTTACGTTGATGCATCCAGACTGGCATGGCTTATTCCCTGGAGGGGAGGGTGCAGGGTATGCAGGTGGGATCGTTTCTGCGGCAATGGATGGGCAGAATGTGGCACGGGCAATTGCTGCCTTTACTGGTAAAGTTACAGCGAACGGGCTTTTTAAATAACCCCAGACTCATAGACTGGATTTAATTATTTCCTAAGAAAACGAGATGAAAAATATACTGGATTTGCTCGGCCGTTTTTTTATTGCGGTCTTCTTTTACTTCGAGGCATTTGATTCTGTATTTTACTTTCGCGAAACCCGGGAAAAGATGACTGCCTACGGGCTGACATGGAAACAGGATACCCTTCTGTTGGGGGCAATCGTTTTTCTGACTATTGGCAGCACCCTGGTGCTCTTAGGCTACCGCTGCGCTTTTGGGGCTTTTCTACTCCTGGCTTACTGGCTTCCGGTAACCCTTATCGTTCATTCTTTCTGGAATGATCCGCCAGAATCCCAACGCACCGAACTGGTCAACCTGATGCGCAACCTGGCTGTTTGCGGCGGACTACTCCTCATAATCGTCAATGGTGCAGGAAGGTTTTCTATTAAGCGGATATTTTCCACTATTAAAGTTGGAGGAACCTGATTATCTTGTGTCAGGATAAGTGGCGGCAGGCAAAATGCCCTGAAATCTCAGGAAATCAAAGCGCCTGACAGGTGTAGAAGAACTTTTCTTCTGAAAATTTGTTCTTAGAGGGAGTATTTTTTGGAATAAGCATTGGCCTTCCGGTTATTGTTCGTATTTTGCCACCGGATTAATCATTCCTAAAACCTGAAGCACTTGTGATTAAAGCCATCATAGTCGAAGACGAGCCTCTGGGCAGGACCAATCTCAAAAACATGATTCGTCAGCATTGCCCGGATGTAGAACTGGTGGGGGAAGCCACAAGTAATGAAGAAGCCGTCCGTTTGCTTAAAAGTATGAAAGAAAGGCCGGATCTTGCCTTCCTGGACATCAAACTTCCCGATGGATTGGTCTTTAAAATGCTTAATGAGGTACAGCCTATAGATTTCGAGGTGGTATTCGTGACCGCCTGGCAGGAATACGCCATTAAAGCCTGCGAGTATAGTTCCATTGGCTACATCCTCAAGCCTATTGACCCAGATATGCTGAAAGAAGCCATCAGCCGGGTCAGAGTGCGTTCGGCTAACCAAATGGAAAGCCGACTGGATGTATTTACCGGCTTCTATCAAAACCCCAATGCTTTTTCCAAAATGAGCATTTCGGCGTTAGATGGTATCTATTTTGTGAATATAAAGGATATCTACCGATTCGAAGCAGAAGATAATTATACACATATATATATGAAAGGGGGCGAGCGGATAACGGCCTCCAAAACGATCAAGTATTACGAAGAATTGCTGACCCCATTTAATTTTTTCCGCGTGCACAAACGGCATATGATCAACCTGAACTACATGTCAAAGTATATTCGTGGAGAAGGTGGGTATGTGATTATGGATGAAGGGTTGCAGATTGAGGTTTCCCGCAGAAGGCGGACTGCTTTTATTGATCTGCTCCGCAGGTTACAGGGTGGCAGGCAAATGGAATAGCTACCAAGGCTTATCGGTAGGCCTGCAACAGTCGAAAGTATAGATTTCCGGTTAGTCCGGATAGCATAAGTGAGAATAAGATTCGAAAAATCCCCAAAAACTCAAATTTTAATTGGTTCAATCCCCCCTATAACTAATTAAATAAATATCGCACTATGAGGAAGGAAAACAAAGACAAAAAGCTTGAGGAAATCAAAAAAAACTTCAACCTGAAGCCTGTCAGGAAGGAAGACATGAAAAAAATCAAAGGTGGCAAAAGCGGAAGGCCTTGGCAAAACGGATGCTCTGATATCATCCCGCAGTAATTTCCACGCGACTACAATTTGCTTCCCTAAAGGCTATCCTTCTTCCTGAGAGGGGGATAGCCTTTTTTGTCTATGCGCAGTAAATATTTACTGAAGTGTCCTTCTTGCTGGTTTGAACAGGGTATTGAGATCTGTAAGCAATGAATTTAAGACCTAATTCCTATGGTTCTACCAGTTGTTCATACCCCCGATATCACCGCGCTCGAGCGCCAGCTGCAGGAACCCTGTTCCGACAGGGTAATCATGGAAACCATAGATCAGCTTCTTTCCTATTACGCCTTCACTAACGTTCAGCGATCCAGGCAATTGCTAGAGCGCCAGGAGCTATTGTTGAAAGCGGAAGAGCATAGCCTTTTGCTGCAGAATTATTATACGTATCGGGGGATTGTCGAAAACCAGGCTTATGATTATACGGCCTCAGCTACCTATTTTCTGAAAGCTATTGCGCTGGCTGAAGAAAATCGCAACACACAGTCCCTGGTTGAGCTATACATAGATTACGCAGGGACTTGTATAAATAACAGGAAGCTCGACGAGGCCCATGCACTGTTGGAAAAAGCCCTTCGCCTTCTGCGTATTTATCCCGACTCCCGCCTGGAAGCGCGGATTACCTGTCGTGAAGGCTTTCTGCAGTTGCACTATTCTAATTTTTCCAGGGCCATCGAACTCTTGCTTGAGGCAGACAAGGATATTATTGCGCTTGGCTACGAAAACCTCTCCACCAAAGACTTTTTTTTCCTGGTTTTAATTCATAATGGCCTTGGTATCATCCATGAGCGCAACGATGACCCGGAAAGCAGCGTGAAAGCGTATATGGAAGCTGCTTCTATGGCAGAAGAAATCGGCATGCGGACAAGGGTTTCCTGGATTTATCTGAATATCGGGAATGGATATATGTCCCTTGGAAAACTGGGTAAGGCGGGATTGTTTTTCTCCAAAGCAACAAAAGCAATTGATGACCCCCACCCCGTGTCTATGGCCAGCGCTTTCGCTAACCTGGGATATTGTAAAATACAGAAAAAACGTTACCCCGAAGCCCTCCAGCTTCTGGAGAAAGCAGAACATCTGTTTAATCAGTCCGCTGAAACCTCCACATTCAAAAATTATGCTTTGATAGAAGCATGGAGAGGTTCTATTTTTGCACGTACCGGGGAAAAAGAAAAAGCCATCGAGCACTTCTTCAAAGCAGTAGCTCTCGCAGATAAAGAAGCAGACTATAAACAATTGTCCGGGATTTTTCAGGATATCGCCGAATTCTATGCAGATCAGTCTGATTATCGCACTGCTTTTGAGTATCAATTACAGCATAGCAAATATGCAGAGCTGTACTATATTGAAGTTAATCGGCGCAAGCGTACAGAACTGGAATACAAATACCAGGCAGAACAAAAACAGCAGGAAGCAGAAATGCTCCGACTTCAGGCTACCCGACTGCAGCTCAAAGCCCTACGTGCACAGATGAACCCCCACTTTATCTATAATGCCCTCAACTCTATCCAGCATTTTATTAATTCCTATCAGACGGACTCTGCCTCCAAATATCTGGCTATGTTTGCACGCCTGATGCGCCAAAGCCTCGATTATTCTGATATGGAAATCATTTCGCTGGATAAAGAAATCAGCTTTCTCAATGATTACCTGTTCATTAATCAAAAACTCCGCTTTGAAAATGGCCTGCGTTATGAAATTCAGGTAGATGAGGATGTGGACGAGGATATGATTGGAGTACCAACTATGATTGTCCAACCCTATGTCGAAAATGCTATAGAACACGGCCTGCGGACCAAAAACGAGGGGATGATTAAAGTCCACTTTTCATTGTTGGATGATTTTAACCTGCTTTGCGTAGTACAAGATAATGGTATCGGACGCAAACAAGCCTTCCTGAACCAGTTCCTCGACGCTAAATTCCAGAAACACCGCTCCCGGGGCACCTCCATAACCGAACAACGGCTCCAATTACTCAATAATTCCAACAGCGAAGGTGGATTCGTCCGGACTATTGACCTGGAAGACGAATTATCAAACCCCTCTGGTACCAGGGTCGAAATCAGGATTCCCATCATGGAAATCCCTATCGCCAATTAGAACTCCACTGCGGTATCTCCTTCTTGTAAATACATGCACGCCCATGCAGCATCGGATGTAAAAAATTCATATGCGTTTCTTTTGCATTTTATATTAAAAAAATATTATATATTTGCACTGTTTTCTCGTAGTAAGTTTGTTTGATCTTCCCGCACCTCTAGTTTCTGGAGGTGCCTTTTTTTTGTCCGGATTTTGGGGCGCATCACCTATTTGGGCAATTTCCTTTTTTTCTTTTCAGCCATTTTTTTGGAAGTACCTGTCTGAACTATACCACGGGAATTAGGATGATATCATTTCTTCTGAATCCTTCGCAAGGGCCACTTTCCATTTCCTAATAAAACAGTGCCATTTTACCGGGATTTATCCGCATACCCTAAATGGCGATAGGGGCTATACCGGTAAATGTTATATTTGAAACAGTTTTCTCATAGTATGTTTATTCGCCTGCGCATTGCAAAAGTGTCGCAGGCTTTTTTTTGCACGGTTTGCTGAGGCTGTCTGCAAACCAATCCGGGCAGAAAAAACCGCTTACTAAACTATTCCCGCCTTTTTTAAGGAAAAAATACCGTTAAATAAAAAGGGCTATAATAAATACCTTTTGAAAACTATTTTTGTAAGGTAGTTTTCTCATAGTATGTTGCCAGCTCCTACAATCGCTCCTCCCTGATTGTAGGAGCTTTTTATTTATCCTGTAACTGGTTTATTTCTTTTCTATGATTCGGAACCTGGATTCCAGCCGGTTGCCGTAGGCATCTACCAAGGTCAGTACGTGTGGGCCGGGCGAAGGGCGTAGTTCCAGATGATGGAAGGTCTCTGTACTTCCCAGGTAAGTGTTGTCGAGGTGCCAGAAAACCCTTGCACCAGGGTTGCGGTGGGCGAGTTTAAAGACTGTAGCCGACAAGGTGCCGTCCAGATCCCTGGGAATATATATTTTGGCACGGGCAGCGGGATAAATCAGTTGCATCGGGCTGGATAACCCAGATTGAACGGTACTTTCTGTACAATCGGGGTGAAACGGAGGCAATGGGGCATATTCCGGGTGTTTTTTCCGGTAATAAAATTCTTCCAGTGCCGGAAGGACGAACTGGCTTCGGTGCAGGATGTCACCTGGCTCGCGACAATTGGCATTTACCTGAAAAGATTTTTCAAGGTCAAGGTGTACCAGGAGGTGGTAGCGGCAAGCGGGGGTAAGGGCACTATTGCGCTGGAGCAGGAGGGTATCGGCAGGACAGTATCTTCCGGCGGGCCATCCGCTTTCTTTGCATACCAGATCTTTTTCCAATGCATCAAAAGGGGTAGCAAACCATGGGGTGGGTGGCAGAAGGCCAAATAATTCGAACATCAGGGGGGCGGCCACTCGTGCGCCTATAAGGTCAGGCCTTCCTTCGCCATCGGCATTGCCAACCCAGGTAGCAACGAGATATTCCGGAGTCAGGCCAATAGCCCAGGCATCGCGGAAGCCAAAGCTTGTGCCGGTCTTCCAGGCTATCCGACGGCTTGAACTGAAATATTGCCATTCCCCCTCTGATTCTGGTCGGTTTGATTCCTGCATAGCCTGAAAGGTATTCCAAAGTACGCCTGCATTAAAAAAAGGCGCTTTTCGCAGTGGTTGATGGTTCAAATCCGGGTACGTAGGGGATTTAAAAAAGCTGAGTGGCCGGTGGTCCTCCTGGAAGTAGCGGCTGTTCCGGGTATTAAAATTATGGAGGGTCCGGGCCATGCTGGTATAAATTCCGGAGAGGTCCCAAAGGGTTGCTTCCGCACCCCCCAATATCAGGGTAAGGCCATAGTGGTCGGGCGGACGGGTGAGGGTGCGCATCCCAAGCCGCTGTAATTGATAGTGGAAACGGCCTACTCCATATTGGCGCAGCATATGTACAAAAGGGATATTCAGGGAGCGTGCAAGTGCAGCATCGGCATGCACCATACCATCGTAATCCCGCTGGAAATTTTCGGGATGGAAACCATTGATGTTCATTGGGATATCGGGGAGCAGACTGCCTGGTAGAATGAGGCCCTCCTGGAGGGCGAGTGCATAAAGAAGGGGTTTGATAATACTGCCGGTGCTACGGGGAGCCACAACTACATCTACCTGTTCGCTATGAACTGCACCTGTATGGGGGGCATTGCCAATATAGGCAAGGATTTTCCCTGAGGGGACATGTACGATGAGGGCGGCGAGGTTGTGTATGCCATTGAATCGGAGGAGGCCATGGTGGCGTGTTGCTACTTCTAATGCCTGAACCTGCAGAGGGGCTTCCAGGGAGGTTGTGGTCCGCTGTCCGGGTGCAGTAGCTACAGCACGCTGTAGGAGGTGAGGTGCTAGGCTTGGCAGCGGGAGCGGCGCTTCTGGTAGTGGTTCGGATGTGGCCAGATCGAGGGAGAAGGCATCTATTTTCTCCTGGCGGTACAGGTTTTTTAATAGCTGATCGCGTTTGCGGAGCAGAGATTGGCGGTTGCGACCGGGATGGATGAGGCCCGGGCTATTGGGAAGGATGGCCAGTAGAGCTGCTTCCGCCCAGCTCAGGTAATGGGGGGGCTTTCCAAAATACCTCCAGGATGCCGCTTCTATACCTACTACGTTTCCTCCAAAAGGGGCGTGGGCGGCATAGAGGTGCAGGATGCGTTTTTTGGAAAAACGCAATTCCAGGCGAGTGGCCAGAATAGCTTCAAGGGCCTTTTCCTTTATGCTGCGTGGCTTTCCGTTTCTGGACAAACGAATGACCTGCATAGTCAGGGTACTCCCGCCGCTTACAACTTTGCGCCTGCGCAGGTTCTGGAGCATGGCCCTGCCGATGGCCAGAGGATCTACGCCAGGGTGAAAAAAATAGCGTTTGTCTTCAAAGGTCAGAAGTGCCTGGATATATTTATCCGGAAGGCTGTCTGGTTCAGGAAAACGCCATTGGCCATCAGGGGCAATTCGGGCTCCCAGCAGACGTCCTTCCCGGTCCTCAATTACCGTACTGTAAGGCGCATCAAACAAATTCCTGGGCAAGCAACAGGCATAGAGGAGGAGGATAAAGCCGCAGACAAGGAAATAGACCCTTCTGCGCGGGTGCCGCCAGATATGCGCAAGGAAACCAGCCTTCAGGGCATGCCATTTTTTGATTATATGGGGATACATCGCAACAAGTCTGACAAATCACGAAAACGCGCTTATACATCACCCGCCCATTCCGGAAATCATGTCCTCTGGTTTCACCCATTCGTCGAATTGTTCTGCTGTGAGCAGGCCCAGTTGGAGCGCTGCTTCTTTGAGGGTAGTATGCTCTGCGTAGGCTTTTTTAGCGATTTTCGCCGCATTATCGTAGCCAATATGGGTGTTCAGGGCCGTAACGAGCATGAGGGAATTGTTGAGCTGCTCCCGGATACGGGACAAATTGGGTTCTATACCAACAGCACAATGGTCGTTGAAGCTCACACAGGCATCTCCAATAAGCTGGGCAGAAGTCAGGAAGTTAAAGATGATGAGGGGTTTGAAAACATTGAGTTCGAAGTGGCCATTCATGCCGCCGATGTTGATTGCCACATCATTCCCTATCACCTGTGCCATAGCCATTGTAAGGGCTTCCGACTGGGTTGGGTTGACTTTTCCGGGCATAATAGAAGATCCGGGTTCATTGGCTGGGATAATGATTTCCCCGATTCCGGATCGTGGCCCGGAAGAGAGCATCCGGATATCGTTCCCAATTTTCATGAGGGAGACGGCCACCGTTTTGAGTGCCCCATGCGCTTCCACGAGGGCATCGTGGGTGGCGAGGGCTTCAAATTTATTCGGTGCGCTAACGAAGGGAAGCCCAGAGAGCGCGGCAATATGCCTGGCCACATTTTCGGAATATCCCGGGGGCGTATTTAGACCGGTACCAACGGCAGTACCCCCAAGGGCGAGCTCGGCCAGCCGGGGAAGGGTATTTCGAATGGCACGGATACCATTTTGTAGCTGCACGGCGTAGGCAGAAATCTCCTGACCCAGAGTGAGGGGAGTAGCGTCCATGAAGTGGGTACGGCCAATTTTGACCACATCCATATAGGCTGCTGCTTTTTCCTGGAGGGTTTTTTGAAGGACTTCCATTCCGGGAATAGTTACCTCTACCAGCATTTGGTATGCGGCGATATGCATGGCCGTTGGGAAAGTATCATTGGACGACTGCGACTGGTTGACATCGTCGTTGGGGTGCAGGATTTTCTTTTCGTCGGTGAGTTTGCCGCCGGAATATACATGTGCGCGATTGGCAATCACTTCGTTGACGTTCATATTGCTTTGAGTCCCGGAGCCGGTTTGCCAGACAACGAGCGGGAACTGGTCATCGAGTTTTCCAGCGAGTATTTCATCACATATCAGTGCGATGAGGTCTTTCTTTTCCTCTGGGAGGATACCCGCTTCGAAGTTGGTGATGGCCGCGGCTTTTTTCAAAATAGCAAAAGCACGGATGATTTCAGCTGGCATGCGATGACCGCCGATTTTGAAGTTGCCGAAAGACCTTTGGGTTTGGGCGCCCCAGTATTTGTCGGCGGGGACATCCACGAAGCCTATACTGTCTTTTTCTTTGCGGAATTCCATAGTTTTAGTGTAGGATGGTTTGGTGAGTCAGAAATAATAAAGGGTAAAATTAGGGCATTTATTTTTGAAGTTGGAAACTTTTTTCCCGAAAGCAACAGCTTTGCGGGGCGTTTTCGTTTTAAAAGAGGCCGATGTATATATAATGGAGGACAGGTATATATTTGAGCCTCCCGACTAAACCAAAGCAGGGGCTTAGTGTTTCAGAAAAGGGCAAAAGGCCTCCGGAAAAATATTTCGTTCAACCAAAAATTATCTATTATGGCTTTTCAACTCCCCAACCTTCCCTACAGCTTTGATGCGTTAGAACCCCATATTGATGCCCGTACGATGGAGATCCATCATGGCAAGCATCATGCAGCCTATACCAACAATTTGAACGCTGCAATCCAGGGAACAGAAATGGAGGGCATGACTATCGAGGCTATCCTGGCGCAGATTTCAAAATATCCGGCAGCAGTGCGCAATAATGGCGGTGGTTTTTTCAACCACAACCTGTTCTGGGAAATCATGTCCCCTAATGGTGGGCCTCTTCCCAAAGAAGGTTCTGCTATTCATGCAGCAATCGAATCCGATTTTGGTTCCTTCGAAGCATTCCGGAAAGCATTTTCCACAGCCGGCGCAACGCGCTTTGGTTCCGGATGGGCATGGCTCAGTGTCGGCGCAGATAAGAAACTGTTCGTGAGCTCTACGCCCAATCAGGATAACCCTCTGATGGATATTGCAGAGCAAAAAGGTACCCCTATCCTTGGAATGGACGTCTGGGAACACGCCTATTATCTCAATTATCAAAACCGCCGTCCAGACTATATCGAAGCTTTCTTCAACATCATCAACTGGGAAGAGGTTGAAGCCAGGTTCTTGAAAGCCTGAAACGCTTATGATTCTGGCGGCGCAAGCCACCAAAGAATATTTTTTAAGGGGTTGTGTAAAAAGTATTTTGCCGCCTTCGGCGGCGAAAGGAAGTTTTGAATGGACATCATTTTACCTCATTTTGCAAAGCAAAATGAGGTAAAATGATGTCCATTCAAAATAATTAGGGGTTGTGTAAAAAGGCCGGGGGCCGTCCTTTGGCGGCTTACGCCGTCAAATAATGTTTTGAACGAACACTGTTTTCATTGATTTTGTTTCGCAAAATCAATGAAAACAGTGTTCGTTCAAAATTTTCTTTCGCCGCCGCAGGCGGCGAAATACTTTTACACTACCAAATGGCGGCCTCTGGCCTTTCTACACAACTCCTTAAAATATTATTCCGCAGCCGAAGGCGGCGGAACACCTTCCACACCCCTCAATTTACTTTTTCAACCCCTTTCGCACCGCTTCCAAAAGTTGCCTTGCTTCTTCAAGGGTGTACTGCTCATTAAAAGTAGTGGTAAACACATACTCTTTGTCGGCCTGTAGGTGTATAAAGCGGAAGCTATAGAATTCCAAATCCCCGCTGCGCAGCGCAAACAGAAACCCGTTTTCGTCCTCTTCCAGGATTTTTTGGAATTCTGCCGTGCTTTTAACTTCTTCTACCTGGTTGGATTTGAGGGCAGGCAGGTCGTTCGTAAAAGCAGGCTGTACGTAAATCTGTATGCCATACCGCGCCCCGGGCTTGCGAACGGTCACGTCTTCTACTACGCCTACGCGCGTGACGCTCACTTCGGCGCTATCTGGTGCCAGGATGGTGACCGGAATGCCATTTGGCAGAAGATCGAGAGGTTGCCATTCTTCTTTTTGGGAAGTGGAATGGACGCAGGAGGCAAGTAAAAGGGCAATTGCAACAGAGAGAAGCAGATACTTGGTCATGACAGATGGTTTTTAATTAAAAGGGCAAGCGCACAGACGTAGGTCGCCAAAATCGGCACCACGTCATCAACTTGACGTAAAACTTGAGCGGAAATGCCGCTAAAATAATCATTTCCTGTTCGGCAGGTATGGATTAGGTGCCTCAGAATTGCAAAAGTAGGGCATTTCCTTTCCAGCAATGCCATAAAACCATTATTTTTGCTACTTCAAGCGGTCCGGGGCCGAAACCGGAACAGGTCCAAAGGTATATCGGGCCTTTGCTCGCAGTTGTATATTGTTCCAATTAAGGCCCTTTTCTGAACACCCATAACCGGGATTAGCAAAATCAATATGATCCGAAGGCTACATATTCGCAATTATGCCTTAATTGATGAGCTGGACCTGCACTTTGCAGCAGGGCTTACCATCATTACGGGCGAGACCGGGGCGGGAAAGTCAATCCTGCTCGGTGCCCTGGGCTTGATTATGGGCAACCGGGCAGATAACAAAACCCTGTTTAACGAAGCGGAAAAATGTGTGGTAGAAGGATATTTCGATATCCGGAATTACGAACTCCAGGATTTTTTTGAAGAAAACGACATTGACTACGACGATGAACTAGTGTTGCGCCGCGAACTTATGCCTTCCGGGAAGTCCCGCAGCTTTATCAACGACACCCCCGTCAACCTGAAGCAAATGCAGGAACTCTGCTCAGAGTTGGTGGATTTGCATCAGCAGTTCGATACTTTGGATATCCACGACAATTCTTTCCAGCTAAAAATGCTTGATGCCCTTGCGGGAAATAAAGAACTGCTTTCCAGATACCGGCAAATTTTTCGGGCATATCAGGCCAACAGGCGTAAACTGGAAGCCCTGCTTGAAGATAGTGGGCGTATGGAACGCGAAGCAGAGTTCCTTCAATTTCAACTGAACGAACTTCAAGCTGCAACGCTGCAAGACAATGAGCAGCCTATATTGGAAGAG
Source organism: uncultured Haliscomenobacter sp. (assembly GCA_964527495.1). Classification (GTDB taxonomy): domain Bacteria; phylum Bacteroidota; class Bacteroidia; order Chitinophagales; family Saprospiraceae; genus JADJPL01. Next base: position 16,947 of record CAZGOT010000001.1, on the reverse strand, counting down.
GAGCTTCGGACTCTTGCCCATGCAGAGGAAATCAAGCGGATAACAGGTGCGGCTTATCGGCAACTTGTGGAAAGTGAGGTGGCTATTCTTGGTCAAATACAAGAGCTTGGGTATGCCCTCTCCCAGGTGAGCCGGTATGACCAGCGCGTGAATAGCCTTAATGCCCGCCTCAATAGCCATGCCCTGGAGCTTCAGGATATCGCCAACGAGTTGGAGCGTATTTCCGAGAGCGCAGAATATGATCCGGAGCGCATTGCCCAGGTGCAGCAACGCCTGGACTTAATTTACCGACTGGAGAAAAAACATGGCATGGCAACGGTGGGGGAGCTTATCCTCCTTACTCAAGATATCGGCCAGCGCTTGAACGGATTTTCTAACCTGAGCGAAGAAACGCAGGTACTTTCAAAAGCTATTGCCGAACAGGAGGTTCTTCTTCGTCAACTGGCTGAGGAATTGAGCACCAGAAGACAATCTGTACATGAGGTCTTTGCTACAGATATTATGCGTTTGCTTGCCCAACTGGGAATGGAACATGCGCAATTGACTATCGAATTTCGTTCCCTGTCCGCTCCAGGTCCGAATGGGCAGGATGAGGTACAGTTCCTGTTTGCCGCCAACCGCGGTAGTCGGCTTTTGCCTATCCGTGACGTGGCTTCCGGAGGGGAATTATCCCGGCTTGCGTTGGTGGCTAAATCCCTGGTGGCAAGTGCTATTCCGCTTCCAACGCTTATTTTTGATGAAATTGATGCAGGGATTTCTGGTGACGTTGCGCTGAAAATGGGAAAAATTTTGCGTCGGCTGTCAAACGAACACCAGGTAGTTTCAATAACGCATTCCCCGCAGGTGGCATCAAAAGCTGACCTCCATTTTTTCGTTTACAAACAATTTGATTCAGCAAAAACCATTACCCGGGTGCGCCAGTTGGGCAGGGAAGAGGAGGTGAGGGCCATTGCAGTGATGCTTAGCCAAAACCCCCCTTCGGATTCGGCGATTGAAAATGCCCGGGAACTATTGCGCAAAAAAATGGAGTAAAGCATATTTTGCAAATTATTTTTTTGGCAAGGAGCGTAAAAAGACTTTTATTCAAACTCTATAGATCTTCATTTATGGCAAACAAACTCTTAGCAGGTAAAAGGGGCGTCGTTTTTGGTGCCCTCGATGAGCAATCCATTGCATGGAAAGTGGCACAGCGTTGTGTGGAAGAAGGGGCTACCATTACCCTGACGAATGCTCCGGTAGCCATGCGGTTTGGAGAGATCCAAAAACTGGCAGCATTGACCAGTGCGGAGGTGATTCCTGCCGATGCCACCAATATGGAAGACCTGGAAGCACTTTTCACCAAATCTGTTGAGACGCTTGGCGGGCCACTGGATTTCGTACTGCATTCCATCGGTATGTCCCTCAACGTGCGGAAAAAGCGGGAGTACACCGATCTCAACCACGAATGGATGCTCAAAACGTTTGACATCTCTGCGGTTTCTTTTCACAAAATGATGCAGGTGCTGTGGAAGATGGATGCTATGAATGAAGGGGGTTCTATTCTGGCTTTGTCTTATATTGCTGCACAGCGGGTATTTCCGGACTACAACGAAATGGCCGAATCAAAAGCCTTGTTGGAGTCATTCGCCCGTAGCTTTGGGTATCATTTTGGGACCCGTAAGCGGGTGCGGGTCAATACCCTGTCCCAATCGCCTACACGGACAACGGCAGGCTCCGGGGTAAAAGGCTTTGAAGAATTTTTCCAGTATGCCGACAAGATGTCGCCACTGGGCAATGCCTCTGCTGAAAGTTGCGCCGATTATTGTATAGCGTTATTCTCCGACTTAACCCGCATGGTGACGATGCAAAACCTTTATCACGATGGCGGATTTTCGACTATGGGCATGAGCCCGGCAATCCTTGAAATGAAATAAATGTCGGTATCCCGGTGGTTTTGCTTCTTCAGGTGGGCAGTGCTCCTTTTGCCATTTTGCTTTGGTACCGGGGCGCTGGCCCAGCGTCCCATTTTTGGAGGTCAGGGGGATGCCGGGCCTATTCCGAGAGGAGGTCAAGGGCAGCAGGGGGGGCAGCCTGTCCAGCAAGAAGTACAAGAGCCGGATACTTTTCCTATTTTCTTCGTTTTCGCAGAAGATTATGGGCGCGTCTACCCCTTTCGGGATACGGTGCTCGATTACGCCTTACACCAATATGACGCAGTCCGACGGCGCGAGCAGGATTACAAGAACCTTGGAGTACCGGGTTCTGCACATCAGGCCCTGGTCTATGCTCCGCGTTTGCGGCGGGGATTTGATCCTGGTCTGCACCAGTACGACCTGTATCTGCTTCCAGCTTCCCGGGTGCCCTTTTATAAAATTGAACGTGCCTTCACGAATGTGGGGTTCAACCGGGGTTCTGAACAGACCAATGGGGGCTTCTCCGTTCAGTTTAGCCGGAATTTTGCCAAGGGGTTGAATGTTACAATTGATTATCAGCGCCTGAGCCAAACGGCTTCCAGTACCCTTTTTCCCAATCAGCGAAGCCGGAATACTTCTTTGGGGATAGGTTTCAGGGTACAGGATAAAGAGGGACGGTATCAGGGATTCTTTGCTTTTGCCGATAATAAGTTTGAACACGACGACAATGGGGGTATACTCGAGGAGCCTGTCCGCGAAGGGGCTTTCTTTACCCCCAACAACACACCGGTGAATTTGCGCTCAGCGGGAACCCGGCATCGCCATCAGGAATTTTTATATACACAATATTATACCTTGCTGGGTAATTCCCCCGGCGATAGTACCCGGAAAGCCAGGCAACAGTTGATTCTCAGCCATCAAATTGGTTTTCGAAGTAGTTCGTATAAATTTTTTGATCCGGCTCCTGCTGGAGATGCTGGATATTATGGGGATTTTCAAACCGATAACCGGGGGGTACGGCATTATATTACGCATGATAAGCTGGAGAACCAGGTCAAACTTATCCTGAACGGACAGGGAAAGTCGGATAGGGAAGGTTTTCCGCTTGAGGTAGGCATCATCCACGTTCTTCATCAGATCCATCAGGAGCCTACGGACTCCAGTTTGCAAGAGGTGTTTTTGCGTGGGGCTATTGCCTTACAGCCTCTGGCAGGGCTTCGTTTTAGAGGTGAAGCTTTTCTGGGAATACTTGGTGCTGCTGGGGATTATCAGGTGCAATCTTCCCTGGCAGGTATGCTGGGGAAAAATTTGTTGTGGTATGCTGAATTAGTCAACCAGTTGTATTCCCCCAACTTGCTTCAGCGTCAATTTTTTGTAACTCAGCAGCCAGTTTGGGACAATACTTTCGCTAAGACCCTGGAGACCAATCTTTCGGGGAAGATTTTTTTTCCGGCACTAAAAATGGAAATCGGTGGTGCCGGGCATTTGATTAACAATCTGATTTATTTCGATACGGCGGCAATCGCCCGGCAGATTAGCGCTCCTGTAACCCTGGCGCAATTGTTTGTTAAGAATACGCTTCGGCTGTGGAAGATCAACCTCGACAACCAGTTGACTTTCCAGGCGGTTTCCCAGGATGTTCTGCGTGTGCCAGCATTTTTTGGCAAGCACAGCCTGTATTTTCAAGGTACCTTGTTCAAGGTGATGGAATCCCGGCTGGGCTTTGACCTGCGGTACACATCTGGATATTTTTCTGACCAGTATTTCCCTCTTTCGGGGCAATTTCATCTACAGAACCGGGAGCAGGTATTATTTTACCCCCAGGTAGATGCTTTCTTCAATATGAAAGTCACCAAATTCAGGGGATTTGTCAAATGGGAAAACCTGAGCGCGGCATGGTTAGGAGGGAGGTTATTGTATCAGGTGCCAGGATATCCCTGGCCACCGGTTTCCGGACTACGCCTGGGTTTTAAATGGCGGTTTACGGAATAGGGAACGCGTAAGAAGGCCTATCCTGTGCATATTCCGAAAGAACAGCATGTATGGTTTTGGACAAAAAAAAGACCGAAACAAAATTTGTTTCGGCCCTAAGTAAAACTAAACCCCAGTTAAATCTTTATGATATAATATATCTGTTTCTTTTTGACAAGGCAAAGATACGAAATCTCAAACAAAACTAATACTTTTTATCTTTTGCTGCAATTTTTTTTCGGTTTGTTGAAGTCTGAAAACCCGAACTTTTTTTGTGTGCTTAAGGTCTTTTCCTAAAGGCCTGGCAAATATAAAACGATGAAAGCATATTTGGAAAAAATAAAGCCAGAATTTGGAAGTTCTTTTTCTTTAAAAAGATTTGTTCAGGAGCAGGGGGTGGCAAAACCCTTTTGGCACTTCCATCCGGAGTATGAGATTGTCTATGTTTCCAATGGCCGGGGCAAGCGGCATATAGCGAACCATATTTCGTATTATGAGGAAGGGGATTTGATTATGCTTGGGCCAAACCTTCCGCACCTGGCGTTTTCGGAGGAGCTATCGGAAAGTCATACCGAGATTGTGGTACAGGTACAGCCTGAAACTTTGGGAAGCACTTTCTGGTTATTGCCGGAGATGGCCGAGGTGCGGGGCTTGTTTGAGCGTGCCGATCATGGCTTGGTATTTAACGGGGAGACGAAGGCGTACGCCGGGCGTCAATTAAATGCCATGATAGATATGGAGCCACTCGACCGTTTGTTAGGATTACTGGCATTCCTACAGGTGCTTGCCCGGAGTGCGGAATTTCGTTCTCTCCAGGCCAGGGGGTTTGCTTTGCCGGTAGATGCCCATCATTATGAGCGGGTTGAGCGTGTTTTTGAATTTGTTACCAATCACTTTCAGCACCCGATTGCGCTGGAGGATGCTGCAGGGCAGGCCAACCTTACAGTTCCAGCCTTTTGTCGGTTTTTTAGAAAACTTACTGGTAAGACCTTCATACAGTTTTTAAATGAAATCCGGATTTCCCATGCTTGCAGCTTGCTGGCAAAAGGAGATATGGGCATTGCAGCTATTAGTTATGAAAGCGGGTTTAATAATTTATCTCATTTTAATAAACAATTCCGGCAAATTACTGGTACTTCACCAAGGGAATACCGCAGTAAATTCGTTCGGGTTTTCCAGGAAACGCAATAGGAAGTATGGAAAAGTGCCCATTAAGCGCTAAAAAAGCTATTTTACTGTCCAACTGATCCGCAGCAACAGGTTCAACGTATTTTTCACCCTAATCAATTGAATATGAGGGGTAAATCATGGAGTTACATTTTTCTGCTCGCGCTGGCGCTTTGGAGTTGCCGGGGCAGGGAGGTCAAAAAAATCCTGATAGACAACTGGCGGTACGACCTGCCGGCGATCCGCATGGAGATGAATCAGCGTGGTGCGGGTTTTGCTGAGTTGAGTTATATGGAAAGCATCATGTCCGGGTTACAGTTTGCCGGTATAGCCTTTCTGGATCGGGGGCAAATGGCCTTTGAGCTGGATAGCTTGCAGCAGCAAGGGCATTGGAAGATAAGGAAAAATGGAAAGGAGCTTTACATCCGTCTGACGGATACACCGCAGCAGTATTCCCTGGGGTTTAGGGGGAAAGACACCCTGATTTTGGATCCACTAAACGGGGAAGGGCTTCCCTTTCCACGTCTGTTGGTGCGCGGGAAACTCCAGGAGAACTAACGCCCAGTTGGGACGGCAATGCCCAACAGTTGGCCCAGCTCCAAAAAGTCGTTGATGGTTTCCTGAGGCAGCAGCAGGTATTTTTCCGTTCCGAGCAGGGAAAGGTAGAGGTTTTGGCTTTTCCAAAAATTGATTTCCACTTCCATACTTTCCAGCAGGCGCAAGGTTTGATTGAGGTTGTGTAAAAGGTCTCTGGCATTTTCCGGAAAAGCGGAAATATGCTGGATTTCATGATATATCCGTTCACTGGCAGCAAGCTGGAGTTGGGATGCCCGGGTAATCTCCAGTCCCCATTTTTTGAATTCCCGGTACAGGCGTTTAAGTTCCCGCAGGTTGAGCTGTCCGTTGGAAAAAAACCGCTGGAGGTCCTCATTGAGCACAAATAGGGCAGCGCTCTGATAGGCTTCCGGCAAGGGTAGGTTATTGAGTTTGACCGCAGCCATAAACTGGTAGCCGTCGTTATAAATTTCGCGAAAAGCGGTATCAATGAGATTGGCACTCTGCCCGCTAATGGTCTCCAGCATCTTGCGCTTTTCATCGCGAAAGAGTTGCCAGAAGTTGAACCTTTCCCCACCAAAAAAATCTTCCATCAGGCCGATTACCCGCGAAACTTCGCTGCGTTCAAATGCAGCAGATATTTCCACGCTAATTTGGTCGAAATCTTCCGGAGGCAGGTTGACAGAAATATGGCCGAAAAAATTGAGCTGGCCGAGGTAAAGAGTCACGAAGCTGAACAATTTTTCAGAGCGGGTGATAAGGGAGGTTACTTTTGTTCTGCCTATGGACAACCGCTGTGCCCCGGCTTCGAAGCGGTGAAAGATTTCGCTTTGTGCGATGTAGTTGAAAATCTGGAGTTTTTCTGGGTGCTCCTCAAAGAGAGAAGAAACGGCATAGTGCATACCTACCCGGGAAAGGTCGGCTTTGGCCGCAAGGACGTTTTGCACATAACTCACGGATCCATCTTTATAGACATTGCTGGGAATCATTTCTAGCCGCTGGAGGAAAGTATTGTGCAGGTGGGTGCCGGTAACCTGTTCGGCATACTGAATGGCACGGTTGGCATACTGTAGGATCTGATCGGTTTCTAAGCCTGAGAGTTCATCAAAAAACCATCCGCAACTCGTGAACATGAGCATCGCATTGCGCTGCATTTCCATGAGCCGTAGGAGGGTAACCTGTTCGGCATCATAGAGTTTGCGCAGCGCGTGTTTGTTAAGGAAGGCCTCTAATGTGGAATCGCTGCGATCCAGGATAACCGAAATATAATCATTGCGGGCTTCCCACGGGTCTTTGACAAGGTGGAGGCAATGCCGTACATAAAGCGGTGAAAGCTGGTCGCGGAGCCAATCCAGCAGTTCACGCAGGGGTTTCCTCCATTTCTGGTTCCAATCGGGGTAGCCACCGCTGCAGCAGCCGCAGTCGTCCCGCCAGCGTTCGACGCCATGGACACAACTCCAGGAACTTTTTTCATGGATCATAGCTTCCCATTGAGGTGGAAAGCGTTCCAAAAAGCACCCGTAGTTGGTGAGCTGTACATCTTCGCGTTCCTCGAGACGTTTGAGGCAAGCAGCGAGGGCCATTTCACCAAACCGATGGTGGTGCCCATAGCTTTCGCCATCGGTAGCAATATGCATGAGCTGAGGCTCGGCAGTATCTTCGAAATTCTTGACCAGCGCTTCTGCAAAACGCCCTCCATCATTGAGTAAACCGCTGAAGGCTACGGACTGTGAGACTTCTCCGTGATAAAAAAACAACGCAATAGTTTTGCCAGAGGGCAGCTTGCACAAATATGGCCTACGGCAATCAACGGAATCGTGGTCGGTGGTTTCCCATTCGGTCTTGCTCAATAATTTTACTGCTTTGGCCTGCCTGGGAGCAAGAATAGTGAACTTGATGTCGTTTTGGGCAAGAATTTCAAGCGTTTCAAGGTCAACGGCAGTTTCAGCAAGCCACATTCCTTCTGGTTTGCGATTAAACCGGTATTCAAAATCCCGTATCCCCCAGATTACCTGCGTCTCTTTATCGCGGTAATTGGCCAGGGGCATAATAATATGGTTATAGACCTGGGCAATAGCAGACCCGTGGCCCTCAAAACGTCGTGCGGCACTGGCATCAGCTTCCAGGATAGCGCGATAGGCACCAGGGTCGGCAGCAGCGAGCCAGGATAGGAGCGTGGGCCCAAAATTAAAACTGATACGCACATAGTTGTTTACAATATCTATAATGCGGTCATCGTCGCCCAGGATTCGCGCCGCAGTATTGGGCGCGTAGCACTCAAAGTTTATCCGGTCGTTCCAGTCATGAAATGGCGACGCGGAGTCCTGCATCTCCACCACCTCAAGCCATGCATTTTCTCTGGGCGGCTGATAAAAATGGCCGTGGATACAAACGTATTTATCAGGTTTCATGGGCCAACCGATTTTTTAAGGGCTGCAATTTAAAAAAAAGGATGGGAATTAGTGCCGATTATCCGGCTGCTGCCGCTCTATATTCTTTTATACTTCGCACGAATAGGTTTTGTGCGTTTTATCCGCTCTGTTTTGAAAATTTCCATAAAACGTATTAGTGCGAAGTATACACGGAGAGGCACCAAAAAAAATGGGGATATTTGCGATATTCGCAGGGCGTACTGCGCGGAATAATGGAAATAATTTTTTGAAACTTAAGGGCCAACAGTTGCTATCTTTGTAGGCCAACGAACAAGAAAAATCTCTGAATTATGCACCCAAACAGGTTTTTGCCTAGCATTTTAGCTATATGTTCGATTTTTTTCCTGACAGCCCTGCATGCTCAGGCTCCCAGAAAGTATACTTCTGCTGAGATTTACGAAGCAGTAAAAAAATTGAACTTCCTGGGCTCGGTCCTGTATGTGGCTGCCCATCCGGATGATGAAAATACCCGTATGATTGCTTATCTGGCCAATGAAGTCAAGGCAAATACCGCCTATCTGTCTCTGACGCGCGGTGATGGTGGGCAAAACCTGATAGGCGCGGAAATTGAAGAATTACTCGGGCTGATTCGGACCCAGGAGCTTCTGGCGGCACGTAGGGTGGATGGAGGAAAGCAGTTATTTACGCGGGCCAATGATTTTGGATTTTCTAAACATCCTGACGAAACCTTGAAAATCTGGAATAAAGAGGAAGTGCTTGCAGATGTCGTTTGGGCATTCCGCAAATGGCAGCCCGATGTGGTCATCAATCGTTTTGACCATCGCTCTCCCGGGGCGACCCACGGCCACCATACCTCTTCTGCCATGCTTTCCCTGGAAGCTTTTGACCTCGCCGGGGATACAAAGGCCTTTCCCGGTCAGTTGACATATTTTGGTCCCTGGAAGCCCCAAAGGGTGTTTTTTAATACTTCCTGGTTTTTTTATGGCAGCCAGGAAGCTTTTGAAAAAGCAGATAAATCCAACCTCGTCCGCGTAGATGTTGGTGGGTATTATCCTGCATTGGGCAAATCCCTGGGGGAAGTTGCCGCGGAAAGCCGCAGTATGCACAAGTGTCAGGGCTTTGGTTCCGCCGGGGTACGTGGGTCGGAGCGGGATTATTTAGAGCTTCTGCGGGGAACAATGCCCAAAGATTCTTCCAATATTTTTGAAGGAATCAATACAACCTGGACACGTGTACCTGGCGGAGCAGCGATTGGCAAAATTCTGGAAAAAGTGGAAAAGGAATTTCAACTGGCAAAGCCCGGGGCTTCTGTACCCGAACTCGTAAAGGCTTATCGCCTCATGGAAAACCTTCCGGATGGTTTCTGGAAACGCACCAAAATGGAAGAAATAAAGGAAGTCATCAAAGCCTGCCTGGGCCTTTATTTTGAGGTAACTGCCACAGAGTCAAGTGCTTCTCCAGGTGAGGCCCTCACCTTGCGCACCGAAGTGGTACAAAGGAGTGGAATGCCAATACGGCTTGAGCAGGTGCGCTATGTTCCGCTGAAAGCAGATTCAACGCTGGCCAATACCCTCAAAGTCAATCAGCGCATTACCTGGAATTCCCGGGTGATACTGCCCGTAGATATGGCCACGAGCAACCCTTACTGGCTTACGGAGCCTCATTCCCTGGGCCTATATACCGTCAAGGAACAATCCCTTCGTGGGGTACCGGAAAATCCCCGCCCGCTGAAAGCGATTTTCCAATTTGTGGTGGAAGGCGCACCTATAACGTTTGAGAGCGATGTAGTCTATAAGTTTACCGATCCGGTTAAAGGGGAGGTATATCAGCCTTTTGAGGTCACTCCACCTGTATATGTCAAGCTGGAGAGAAAAGTATTTGTATTTCCAAATGAGAAAGAACAAGAAGTAGCTGTAATGGTAAAAGCGGGTAAAAATGGCCTTTCGGGGCAATTGCGCCTGCAGATACCTTTGGGTTGGAAAGTACAGCCGGCTCAGCACAACTTCGAGGTGAAGCGAAAAGGGGAAGATGCGGTTTTCCGGTTTATTGTATCCCCTCCGGAAGGCAAAAGCGATGGTATGATTACCCCTGTTGCAACAGTTAACGGCAGGGAATTCAGCCAGTCTTTGATGCGTATTAATTACGATCATATTCCTGTGCAAACGGTTTTTGAGGATGCAACTGGCCGTGCAGTGCGTATCGAACTGGAAAAATCGGGTAACAGTATTGCCTACCTGGTGGGGGCAGGAGATGATATTCCAGCCAGCTTGCGCGCAATCGGATACGAGGTTACCCTCATAGAAGACGGAGGGCTTACCAATACCGATTTGTCCCGTTTTGATGCAGTAGTTACCGGCATTCGGGCATACAATACCCGGGAGGATCTCCGTTTTGGCCAGCCACGCCTGCTGGAGTATGTTCGCAATGGAGGTACTTTGGTGGTTCAATACAATACCAATGGTGGGCTACGGGTGCCAGTAGCAGAAATCGGGCCCTATACCATGAACCTCTCCCGGGAACGGGTGACGGTCGAGGAAGCGGAAATGCGCTTTCTTAAGCCCAATCACCCCTTGCTGAATACGCCAAATAAAATTACGGCAACGGATTTTGACGGTTGGGTACAGGAGCGAGGCTTGTATTTCCCTGGGCAATGGGATAACCGCTATGATGCGGTTCTATCCTGTAATGATCCAGGGGAACCTGCGCGGGACGGGGCTCTGTTGTATGCTGAATTCGGAAAAGGAAAGTTTATTTATACCGGACTGGCCTTCTTCCGCCAGCTACCCGCAGGAGTGCCCGGTGCATACCGCCTTTTTGCTAATCTCATTTCCGCAGGACAAGCTGCCAAACCTTAAACCTATGGAATATTCTCCTGGCAAAGACCGGCCACCAATTTTCAGGTCCTGGAATCAGGTATATGCTTTTTTACTGCTTTTTCAGGTTCTACTCATGCTGGCCTTCTATCTTTTTATGCGGGCCTTTTCCTGAATCCTGATAATGGGTAATGACGGTACACTGGTGTCAGGGCCTTATAAACATTCACCAGGTGCAAGTCTCTTGAAGAATATAGAGGTATATTAGACACTCCTGAACGGCAAATAAGTGGAATAAAATGGAAGTTATAGACTGGGTGATAATGCTTGCTACGCTTTTGGGGATTGCGGGATATGGAATTTGGAAAACCCGCCATGTCCAAAGCGCACAAAGCTATATGCTTGGGGATAATGATTTGAAATGGTGGACAATCGGGTTGTCCATAATGGCTACCCAGGCGAGCGCGATAACTTTCTTGTCCACTCCCGGGCAGGCGTATGAAAGTGGAATGGCTTTCATACAGTTTTATTTTGGACTGCCACTTGCGATGGTTCTGTTGAGTATTTTTGTCATCCCCAACTATTATCGCTTAAAAGTATATACGGCGTATGAATATCTGGAAAGCCGCTTTGGGCTGCCAACCAGGCTGCTCACTGCATTCCTGTTCCTGATCCAACGGGGCCTGGCAGCAGGAATGACGATCCTGGCTCCTTCTATCGTCCTTTCCCAGATTATGGGATGGTCGTTGAACTGGACTATTTTTTTTATGGGTATTGTCGTGATTGCTTACACGGTTTCCGGAGGTACTAAAGCAGTAAGTGTTACGCAGACCCAGCAGATGGTCGTTATCCTTCTGGGGCTTGTGCTGGCCTCGGTACTCATTATTGCAAATTTGCCCGGGGAATTTAATCTGTCAGAAACAGTGGCTATAGCTGGAAAACTGGACAAACTTAATGTCCTGGATTTTGAGTTTGATCTTTCCAACCGATATAATTTTTGGTCGGGTATGTTGGGTGGTACATTTTTATTCCTCTCCTATTTTGGTACAGACCAGTCGCAGGTATCGAGGTATCTTTCCGGGAAGTCTCTTACTGAAAGCCGGCTGGGACTGATGTTTAATGGGCTTTTGAAGATACCTATGCAGTTTGTAATCCTCTTTGTGGGTATTTTGGTATTTGTTTTTTATCAGTTTAACGCACCACCTGCGCATTTTAACCGCTCTAATGTGGAAGCGATCAAGGGGACGAAGTACGAAGCCAGGTATGTGGAGTTGGAAGGGCAGTTGAACTGGATTTTTCAGGAGCGGCAGGAGGCGATTCGAACGATGGTAAGGGCAGAGCGCTCCGGGGATACCCAGGCGGAGGCTTTGTCAAAGACCTTGGTAATGTCCCTGCAGGAGGAGGATAAAAAGATTCGGGAAGAGATCCGGAACCTGATTAAAGCGAATGATGCGAAAGCGAATGTTAAGGATACCGACTATGTATTTATTTCCTATATCCTGCAATACATGCCAATTGGCGTAGTAGGTCTTTTACTGGCGATGATTTTTTCGGCTGCGTGGTCCTCCACTTCTTCGGAGTTAAATGCGCTTTCGACTACTGTGGTGGTGGATATTTACCGCAGGGTTTTTGTAAAAGACGCCAGCGACAAACACTACCTGCAGATGTCTAAATGGTTTACGGTCATGTGGGGAGGGGTGGCCCTCGCTTTTGCTATCCTTGCACAGCAGTTTGAGAACCTTATCCAGGCTGTTAATATTATCGGCTCGCTATTTTACGGAGTAATACTGGGGGTTTTCCTAAGTGCATTTTTCCTGAAAAGAGTAGGGGGGCGTGCGGTCTTCCTCGCTGCATTGATATCAGAAATACTGGTAGTGGGCATTTTTCTCGCAAATGAATATCAGTGGCAGTGGTCTGTGATGGGGAAGGTCATCCAAATCCGGATTGCCTATCTCTGGCTCAATCTGATTGGGTGCGGATTGGTGATGATATTGGCAACCATATTACAGGGGGTATTCCAAAAATCTGCACCTGCTACCAAGGCAGCTTGAACCGGAGAAAGATTTCAACCTTTGCTACTCCGAAAACTTGGCACCAAGCACATCGAGCATTTCCTGTTCAACGAGATGGGGCATGGTGATTTTCAGCTCAGGGTTGGCAGCCATTGCTGACTGGGCGCTGAACATCGCACCCGGGTTTCTCGCCCAGCTTCGCCTGGCGATGCCATTATTGACGTCCCAAAATAGCATATTTTCCAGTCTGCGCTGGGCTTCTGCACTCCCATCGAGGACAAGTCCAAACCCTCCATTGATAACTTCGCCCCAGCCAACGCCTCCACCATTATGCAGGGATACCCAGGTTGCTCCCCGGAAAGCATCTCCGATAACATTATGGACCGCCATATCGGCAGTAAAACGCGAGCCATCGTAAATATTTGCCGTTTCCCGATAAGGCGAATCGGTACCGGAAACATCATGGTGATCGCGGCCCAACACTATGGGGCCTTTGAGGAGGCCCTGCCGGATGGCCTGGTTAAGGGCTGTCGCAATGCTTATCCGTCCCTGAGCATCGGCATACAGGATACGGGATAGAGAACCGACAACCGGGATATTCTCTCCGGCATGGCGGATCCAATGGAGATTATCCTCCAGTTGCTTCAGGGTATCCGGATGGGCATGGGCACGCATGGCTTCCAGTACCTGGGTAGCTATTGCATCGCTTTGCTGCAAGTCTGAAGGGTTTCCTGAAGTACAAACCCACCGGAAGGGCCCAAAACCGTAATCAAAGCAGAGGGGACCCATGATATCTTCGACATAGGAGGGGTACCGGTACAATCCCTTTTTCTGGTCTTTCCAAACTTTTGCACCACATTTTCCTGCTTCGAGCAGGAAGGCGTTGCCGTAATCCCAAAAGTACATACCTTTGGAAGTGAGGATATTGATTGCATTAACCTGACGGTGAAGGCTTTTGTGTACTTCGGATAGGAAAGCGGAGCGGTCTTTTGCGAGGAGCGCTTTGGCCTCGGCAAAAGTATATCCCGCCGGGCAGTATCCAAGGTCGTCAATATTGTGTAGGGAAGTTTGATCGGAACCAAGTTCGATGTGGATATTTTTTTCTGCCAGCTTTTCCCATAGATCCACTATATTCCCAGGATAAGTCAGCGCAACGGCTTTTTGATGATGTCTGGAGTATTCGATAGCGGCAAGAAGCTCGTCGAGATCGGGATATATATTTTCGGCAAGGATATAGCCATCGTCCAGGCGTTGCCGGACGGCATCGGGATCTACCTCGGCGATGACCCCCACAGCACCAGTGATGACGGCAGCGAGGGCCTGTGCGCCGGACATACCGCCGAGTCCGGAGGTCACAAATACTTTTCCATGCAGGTCATTTTCAGCGATATGGTGCAATCGTCCGGCGTTGAGCAAAGTAATTGTCGTACCGTGGACGATGCCCTGGGGACCGATGTACATAAAGGAGCCGGCGGTCATTTGACCGTAAGAGGTAACGCCCAGCGCATTGTATTTATTCCAATCCATTTTGGCGGAATAATTGGGCACCATCATTCCGTTGGTTACGACTACTCTGGGGGCTTCGGAAGAGGAGGGAAAAAGGCCGAGTGGATGCCCGGAGTACAGGACGAGGGTCTGCCGGTCGGTCATTTCGGCCAGATACTGCATTGTAAGACGGTATTGTGCCCAGTTTTGGAAAACTGCGCCATTGCCGCCGTAGGTAATCAGTTCGTCGGGGTATGTTGCAACCTTAGGATCCAGGTTGTTCTGGATCATCAGCATAATCGCCGCTGCCTGGCGGGATTTGGCGGGATAGGCATCAATAGGCCTGGCAAACATGGGGTAATCCGGTTTAAACCGGTACATATATATCCGCCCGTATAGGTCAAGTTCCTCTGCGAATTCCTGGGCCAGGACGGCGTGGTGCTGTTGGGGAAAATACCGGAGGGCATTTTGTACCGCCAGTATTTTTTCGTCTTTCGACAAAACGCCCGTGAGGTTCCGTTTGGGGGCATGGCCCACGCTTGGGTCACGGCGGCTGACAGGTGGGGGTAGCTCTGTAGGGATTCCCTCCAGGATGGCTTCCTCGAA
>CAZGOT010000001.1:0-2043 GCA_964527495.1 uncultured Haliscomenobacter sp. | reverse complement strand
TTGCCGCAGATACTTTTTGTATTTGATGCGGTAAGTGCGGTAGTAGGTCTGGTAGCGTATTTTCATCGCTTCATAGCTGTAGGGATAGGGTGCTGCAGCGCCGGGTACTGCCCCGGAGGCAGGACCCGGTGCTGATTTTGGAGCGGGAGTTGATGCGGGGCTTTTATCCGGTTTTTCATTTTTAACCTTTTGCAGTGGTTCCTCCCCAGAGGATTGCTTCAGGAAGCCCTGGGCTTGCATCCATTCGTTGTTATAAATTTTCGCCAGGTACCTGGATCCATGGTCGGGGAACAATACCACAACCACGTCCTCGGGCTTAAAACGGTCTTGGAGTTGAAAGACGGCCTGGAGGGCGGATCCGCTGGAATAGCCGAGCATCATACCCTCTTTTTTAGCCAGTTTGCGTGCCATCAACGCACTATCCTCATCGTTGACCTGCACAAAGTCATCCACATATTCGATAAGGAGGTTATCGGGAATAATATTTTTCCCGAGGCCCTCTACCCGATACGGTTTGATGAGGTCCATATCGTATTCCCGGGTTTTGAAGTAATGGGTCAAAACGGAGCCGTAGGCATCAACGGCGATGACCTGGATAGCCGGGTTTTTTTCTTTCAGGAAGCGTGCGGTGCCGGAGAGGGTACCACCTGTTCCAGCACAGCAGACATAATGGGTAATCTTTCCTTCCGTTTGTTCCCAAATTTCCGGACCAGTAGAAAAATAGTGCGCCCCGGAATTATCAAGATTGAAATTTTGGGCGAGGTAGAAGGAATTCGGGGTTTCGCGGGCAATTTGTTCTGCGAGGGAGTAGTAGGAGCGGGGGTCTTCGGGTTCGACTTCTGCCGGGCAAACGACCACCTCGGCACCCATGGACTCCAGCAGTGCAATTTTCTCCTTGGATGCTTTGGTCGTAAGGGTAAGGATACAGCGATATCCTTTTAATGCACTGACCATTGCAATGCTATAGCCCGTATTGCCGGAGGTTGCTTCCACGATTATCCCGCCGGGCTTCAGCTTGCCTTTTCTTTCTGCTTCGCAAATCATATAGTAAGCAGTGCGGTCTTTGGCACTGTGCCCGGGGTTAAATGCTTCTACCTTTCCAAAAACGGTGAACGGTAAATCCGCACAAATCCGGCTCAAATGAATGAGGGGGGTGTGGCCGATGGTGTCGAGTACACTCTTTTTGTACATAAATCAACACAGTTGAAATGGATTGGGATAATCCCCTTTAATAAGAAGATAACACGCCAGGACGTTCAGCGTTCAATTTGTTCGGGTAGATTGGAGAGTATTAAACTTTCTGCAAAAGTAGCCATTTTTTCAAAAAAAAAGGCATTTGAATAAGGATTTCAGGGATTTTCGACCAACGCTGACCCGGAGGGCCGCTTTTCCCTGCTGTACTAAAAACAAGTCCGGATATGGGAAAAAAGCTTATATTTGGGTTAGACATCCCTTTTGGGGTTCATCCGGTTCGGGTGAAAAGGAGGAAATCCTCCAAGCCTCGGTTGCACAGGCTCGCTGTAGCCTGATTTGTTTCAATACGCCTGGCACGACAGGCATAAACCACTGGTATGGATCGAGGAATTACGCTTAAGGCACGCCTGATTCTCTATTATAAAGGTAAAATCCTGCTGCTGAAGCAAACCCGTCCCAATGGAGGCAACTATTCCCTCGTAGGTGGTACGGTAGAACCTGGTGAAACTGCCCGACAGTCCCTGATTCGTGAAAGTTTTGAAGAGGCAGGTATCATTTTGCAGGAAAAAGACCTACGGCTCGTGCATGTGCTGCACAAGGCGAAAAAGGGGCAGCAGCGTGTCGTATTGTATTTTAAAGCCTACAAATGGGAAGGTAAACTGAAAGCCAGGGAAACACATAAGTTTCACGAAGCGGAATGGTTTGATCTGGATCACCTACCCAAAAACCTGACGCAAACCGTCCGAAAGATTCTGGAAGAATACCGGCATGGGAGTTTCTATTCCGAGCAGTAAATCGGAATTTTTATTTTGAAGCTATGGGGTTGCGTAAAAAGTCTTTTGCCGCCTT